>NC_018721.1:617404-926106 GCF_000153485.2 Psychroflexus torquis ATCC 700755
TCCTTAAAATTATAGGCATTTTGATGGCATTGGTATCTGTCTATCTGGTCTCGGTAAGACGACGCGATGGTTTAAGTATTGATATGAAGTTCTTTATTTTTCCACTTTTGGTCTTTCTAGGAAGTGGTCTTATAGAAAGCAGTATTAAATTTTTAGAAAATACGTATGTGCCAGATTCAGAAATCTCCTTGTTTTCTGCCAATACCTTTCTATTTGCCTGCCTTACTGGAAGTCTGGTTTTTGGATATAAAGCACTTTCTGGCAGAGCAAAATTTAACTGGAAAGATATTTTAGGAGGATTCTTATTGGGTATTCCCAACTACTTTTCGATCTATTTTTTCATCTTGGCCCTAAGAATCGATGGACTGGATAGCTCTAGTATTTTCATTATCAATAATGTTTCAATTGTCTTACTGTCGACACTTTTAGGAATAGTATGTTTTAAAGAAAAGATAAGTCCCAAGAATTGGATAGGGATTGGAATCGCCATTTTAAGCATTCTATTAATTACCTACGTGAACTAATTTGTATAGAAGGAAATTGTAAAGTTCATAAAACAAAATGGCAAGGATAGTCCCCACAACCCCTCCAACTATAATATCGCTTGGGAAGTGAACTCCAACAAAAATTCTACTTGATGAAAATAAAATAGGCCAAATAAAAATAAGGCCTAAGTATCTATAGTTAGATTTAAGACTTAAAAATATAAAGACGGTAGCTGCAAATGAAGTGGAAGCATGACCCGAAAAAAAACTGGAGTGAGAAGGCTCGTACAAAACTTTAATAACTTCTGAAAGCGCTTCTACTGTATTTGGCCTGCTTCTCATTACCAAAGATTTGGTAAAATCTGTAATTAAATGAGTTAAACCTGAACAAGCTAAAACTATTGATAGACCTAAAACGCCTTTCTTAGAGGGTGACTTATAAAAAAAAAGTGCCATAAGAAATATTAAAAAGGGTATCCAATGTCTTGTGTAAGTCACAAAACTCCAAAATGGATTTAATACATCAGGACTTAGGTTATTTAGAAATACCATTAATTCCCAATCCCATTTTACAGGATTGATTTCCATTAGAATCGACGTTTGATGGGACCAATAGCATCTTCAACCTCATCTTTCAATTTTGAAGTTTTAGACTCTAAAGTCTTGGTATGTTCTTCAACATCTTTTTTGATGTCGAAATCTAGATTGTGTTCCTTTTTTTGCTTGGTAATTTCAGTCTTAATCTCATCCGTTGCATGTCTGAAGGATTTCATCGTTTTACCGAAAAACCTAGCCATTTCTGGGATTTTATCCGCACCAAAAACCATTATCAAAATAAATAATATAAAAGCTATTTCTGCCCCACTAATAAATAAAGGTATTTGAATCATATCACAAATATACTGGTAAGCAATTGAACAAAGAAATATTAAAATTTAAATCTTAGATAAAGATTTTAAAAAATCGACAAGCCTGTAAGCGTAGTTAACTCTTCCAACACCTTCATCCCTAGTGCAGAATTTCCTTTATCATTGAGCATAGGACTCCAAACTGTTACTGAGTAATGTTGAGGATGAACGGCTACAATACCGCCTCCAACTCCACTTTTTCCTGGCAGGCCTACTCGATAACTAAATTCTCCTGCTTCATCGTAAAATCCGCAGGTCTGCATAATCGCATTAATACGCTTCACACTTTGAGGATCTATCACTTGCTCCTGAGTTCTAAAATGTTTGCCTTCATTGGCATAGAGCATAAAGGCCTTTGAAAGCTGATCGCAAGTCATCGCTAAAGAGCATTGGTAAAAATAGAAATCAAGTATGTCCTCGGTGTCGTTAGTAATATTGCCAAGGGATTTCATGTAATTAACCAAAGCTTTGTTTCGGTAACCATGTTTTTTTTCACTTCTAGCAACAGACTCATCGAAGTGAATGTCCTCACTTCCACAAAGTTTTCTTACAAATTTCAAAAGGTCTTTTTTTGGATTATCCAGAACAGTTAACAAAGCATCTGCAACCACTATAGATCCAGCATTTATAAAAGGATTACGAGGGATGCCTTTTTCTCTTTCCAACTCTGTAAGAGAATTAAAAGACGATCCTGAAGGTTCAACGTTTACACGTTTCCAAAGCTCCTTCCCTAGCAACTCTTTAGCTATTGTTAGAGTGAAGACTTTTGAAATACTTTGAATAGAGAATTTTTCTTGGCTATCTCCAAATTCATAGAATGAGCCATCGTGAGCGTAGAGATAAATCCCAAATTTCAGAGGATTAGCCTTAGACAATTCTGGAATATAACCAGCTACATTCCCCATAGCCGTATCGGGAATAAAATCCTTCTGAAGTCGATCTAAAATAGCTTGATAATCCATCTAATTGAAATTTAAAATAGCATTGGGATCTATTTCGTAAGCTAATTGGCCAGGTTCAAAAATACGTGCAGAAAAGTTATTTTCCAATGTGATTTTAGAATCCGATACTTTTAACCAACTCCCCTCACGCAAACCTACAACTATGACAGAATTTAGATTTTGAAATTCCTTAATTCGAGTCTCACGTGTTTCCCCTTTATGGGTTGATTTTAGATCGGGATCTTTATAATGTGCATTAATATTAAAATCAAGAAGGCCCAAAGTTTTAAATGAAGGAGGGTAAACAATAGGCATGTCGTTGGTCGTTTGCATAGTAAGACCAAATATATTACTACCAGCACTCGTCCCTAAATAGGGAGCCCCAGCATCAATTGCAGTTCTCAAAACGTCCATCAATCCAAGTTCATGTAACTGCTTTACAAGTAAAAATGTATTTCCACCTCCAACAAAAATAGCTTCAGCAGAAGCAATAGCTTTTTTTGGGTCTTTAAATTCATGCAAACCTCTTACATTTTTACCACATGGCTTTAAGCCCTTTTTAGCCTTTTCAGTATAGTCATCGTGAGTAATGCCTCCAGACCTCGCAAAAGGTATAAATAAAATGTCTTCAACATCGGCAAAATGAGTCTCAAGAGTTGGTAGTAAATACTCTAGATAAGAGCTGCCGTGAATAGTGGATGTACTTGCTATGATTGCTTGCATATGCTTTCAACGAATAATGTGTGATAAACTGAGTTAACAAAAAAATTAGTGTCAAAATTAAGATTGTGTATCTGATTTTTTAAGTAGATTGTGAAAAAATAACACATGAAATTAATCTTTACCAGCCTTTGTCTCGTTTTCATACAAGTATTAACTGCACAAATTAGTGATCGCGTTTATGTTGCAGGAGAAATTATAGTTCCTATTGATGGCGAGGCCTCACAAATTGAAATCATCAATCAAAATACAGATAAAGGGACGGTTACCAATCAATACGGTCAATTTGGGATTTTGGTGAGACTAGGAGATCGCTTAAGATTTGAAGCCATTCAATACCAAAATTTTACGGTGGTCATAGATAAGAATATCATCCAAAAAAAGAAGTTGACCATCAAAATCAATGATGAAATCAACACCTTGGACGAAGTGATCGTATCTCCTTATGATCTGGAGGGAAATATTGAGGTGGACGCAAGGAAAGTAAATGCAACTTACTTTAAAGCACCTGGTGATGGTTCAGAATCAATTCTGAACGATTATGATGGAACACGGCCGAATATAAGAACTCAAACTATAAATGAAAGTCTTAATACCGAACAACAGTTTATAAGAAATGGATTGAATATCGCTAATATTTTTAGAACAATTTTAGCATCAAAAGAGGTTACTATAGACCATAAGTTGCCAGAAAATGTTGATGTTATGGTGAGGAAGATGTATAAAGATTCCTTTTTTAAAGAAAATCTTAATATCGATGAAGATAAAATCAATCAGTTTATTTTCTATGTCGAAGATAAAGGCCTCACTAAAAACATGCTTAAAAAAGGGAATGAATTGGACTTGATTGAGTTT
The DNA here is from genome assembly GCF_000153485.2 of Psychroflexus torquis ATCC 700755. Lineage (NCBI taxonomy): Bacteria > Pseudomonadati > Bacteroidota > Flavobacteriia > Flavobacteriales > Flavobacteriaceae > Psychroflexus > Psychroflexus torquis. The sequence goes on from NC_018721.1 coordinate 621,314, forward strand.
TTGATTCAAAAGTCTAAAGAATTTAAATCGAAAGACTAATTTGAGAATCTACTTCTACCTCCTTTTAATCTTACCCTTAATTAGCTTTGGGCAGGAAAAATTTATAAAGGGTCAGATTTATGCAGATTCTTTGGACACTTATCAAATCAACATCATCAATATCACTCAAGAAATTGGGCAAGTGTCCACTCCAGAGGGGAAATATAACATAAGAGCTAAAGTGGGCGATTCCATATTATTTACTTCTCTTCAACATAAAACCTACACCATAAATGTTGAAGATAGTAATTTGAGAACTAACACTTCTATTTTTCTAGAAATGCAAATCAACGAATTAGAAGAAGTCACTATTTTACAATATGATCTTACAGGTAACCTAAGCAAAGACATTAAACAAGTAGAGACTGACTTTATTGACCAGCGGCAGTTTGGTTTTAGAGTTCCTCGAAAATTAGCTAAAGTAGAACGAGAATTACGCGCTGCTCAAAGTAGCTCTTTAGATTTCCTCATTATGTCTCTCAATGGAGAAATGAAGAAAATAAAGCAACGCATAGAAATTGCAAATATTAAAACTGATAAAAATAGACTCTTAAGAACTATTCCCTCTAGTCTGATAACTACTGACTTGAATATTCCTGAAATCTATGTAGAAGACTTTGCTTATTATTGTGCGGAGGATAAGCATACCGTTTCCATCATGGATAAAGAAGATCCATTAGCCTTAATCGATGAATTGAAGCTAAAAGCAATTGCTTATATCTCTATTAAAAATTTAAAAGAATGAAAGTTTTATTGACTTTTTTTATTTGGCTTTCTATCTCAACAACTACAGACGTCCATGAATTCTATCTTAGCGTCACCGACATAAATTATGTTGCTGAAAAACAAAGTCTACAGATTATTTCTAGAGTGTTTACAGATGATTTTGAAGATGTTCTCAATAAACGATATCAAAAAGATTTTAAACTTATTCCCTCTTTAGAAGTCAAAGAAACTGAAGTCTTTATCGAAAAATATATTAAGGATAAATTTTTTATAGAGTCTGAGGGTAAAATTTTGTCCCTGAAGTATTTAGGAAAGAAATACGAAGATGACATGGTTTACTTATATATTGAAATTGGAAATATAGATGAGCTTAACTCAATAACTATTGAAAATTTAATTTTGACAGATTTGTTTGAGCAGCAAAAAAATATGATTCATTTCGAATCTGGAGAGTTTAAAAAAAGTTTTATTTTAGAAAAAAAGCTCTCAAAACGAACGATAACATTTTAACCCTAATTTAATTTAAGTCTAATAACACTGTACATTATGAATAGAATTAAATATGCACCGCTCTTTTTGGCGGTTTTATCAATTACCTTTTCAGGCTTTTCTCAAGAAGAAAAAGTTGAAGAAAAACAAGAAGGACATACCAACCAGAATAAGTTCAGACAACTCTACGATGAATTTGCAACGCCAAATGTCTACAGAACTGCATCTGGTGCTCCAGGTCATCAGTATTATCAAAATACTGCAGATTATGAGATGGACATTACCTTAGATGATGAGAATACCATGCTCTACGGAAAGGAAACCATTACTTATACCAACAATTCTCCCGATGCCTTAGGCTATTTATGGGTTATGCTAGACCAAAATATCAGAGCTAAAGATAGTCCAGCCAAAGAGAAAAACAGCAGTGAATTTGCTCCAATAACTCCTGCACCAAGCTTTGTAAACTCTCACATGAAAGCAGAATTTGATGGTGGATTTAACATCAAAAGAGTTCATAAGGATGGCCAACCTCTCCCTCATACCATTAATTACACGATGATGAGAGTAGAAATGCCAGAACCACTTCTACCAGGTAAATCTTTTGAATTTTCAATAGAGTGGGATTATTTAATTAATAACCACACGACAAACAGAGGGCGTTCTGGATATGAATATTTTGAAGAAGACGATAACAGAGCTTATGTTATTGCTCAATTTTTTCCAAGAATGGCCGTTTATAATGACAAAGAAGGATGGCAAAACTACCAATTTTGGGGAAGCGGAGAATTCGCTTTACCATTTGGTAATTATGAAGTGAATATAACTGTTCCAGAAGATCACATATTGGATGGTACAGGAAAACTTCAGAATAGAAAAGAAGTATTTAGCAAAACAATGCTCGATCGATATGAACAAGCAAAGACCTCTTTCGACAAACCTGTTGTTATTGTTACAGAAGAAGAAGCCGTTGCTAACGAAAAAATGAATGCCACTGAAACTAAAACTTGGGAGTTTAAAGCTGAAATGGTAAGAGACTTTGGTTTTGCTACCTCAAGAAAATTTATTTGGGACATGATGGCTGTTAAGGTCGGCGATAGAGATGTTATGGCTGTTTCCCTTTATCCTAAAGAAGGTAATCCCTTATGGGAAGATTGGTCGACCCTTGCAGTAGCTAGTACTTTAGAAACTTATAGCAGTTATACGTTTAATTATCCTTACCACAAAGCAATTTCTGTTCATGCAAAAAGCCAAGGGATGGAATATCCAATGATTTGTTGGAATTATGGGAGACCAGATGAAAACGGGTTTATCTCAGATCGTACTAAATTTGGAATGGTTAGCGTAATTATCCATGAAATTGGACACAACTTTTTTCCTATGATCGTCAACAGTGACGAAAGACAATGGGGATGGATGGATGAAGGTATTAACACCTTTATGCAGTATTTATCTGAGCAAGAATTTGCAAAAACTTACCCTGCTATATTATCTGGAAACGAAGAAACCTATGAAAAATACCCCTCTAGACGAGGTGAGCCTTCTAAAATGGTTAATTACATGAAAGGAAATCAAGAGTATATCTCTCCAATCATGACCAATCCAGAACAAGTGTACCAATTAGGAAATAATGCTTACGGAAAACCAGCAACAGCGCTTAATATTTTAAGAGAGACCGTTATGGGTCATGAGCTTTTCGATTATTCTTTCAAAACTTTTGCCCAACGTTGGATGTTTAAACACCCTACTCCAGAGGATTTTTTCAGGACAATGGAAGATGCCTCTGCCGTTGACTTAGATTGGTATTGGAGAGGATGGTTTTATACTACAGATTATGTGGATATTGGCATCAAGGATGTTAAAAACTACTTTATCTCAAGTAATCCTACCACTGAAGGTAAAGCTTTACTTAGTAGATATGGTATAGATGATCCAGCAAAAGATCCAAGATCTAAAGACGCAGTTTATCTATTGACAGAGGATAGTGAAGATTTTGAAGCAGCTATGAAAAATGGTGATCCTTTAGATCAAGCTCCAAAATTAAGAGAATACCTTATGGATAACTTCACTCAACAAGAGATTGATGTGATGAAGCAGCCAAAGCATATTTATGAAGTGACTTTCAATAAACCAGGAGGTTTAGTGATGCCGATTATTGTAGAATTTCAATATGCCGATGGAACTTCAGAGGTTATCGAATATCCAGTACAAGTCTGGAGAAAAAACGATTCTGAAGTGAAAAAGGCTATCTTTTCTGAAAAGGAAATCGTAAAAATGATTGTTGACCCTAAGGCAGAAACTGCCGATGTAGATACGGCTAATAATGTATGGCCGAGAGAAAATACAAGTAGCGAATTTGAATCCTTTAAAGAAGGAAAGGAATAAAAGAGAAATTTATCAAATAAAAAATGTCGATGAAAATTCATCGGCGTTTTTTATTTGATAAATTTCAAAGCTTTTGGTAAAACATCAATTTGAATCTTATCGAATTGATCAATGATTTCACCATCAATTTGAAGCAAATTGGGCTTATGAAGTTTTATTTGCGCTGACTTGGCTTGAATGGTTTCAAAATTTTGAATTTCATAGTCCTCATCAAATTTCGAATAAGTGGCTTTAATAAGGTCTGAAAAGTCAACTGCTTTTACGATCACTAATTCGAACAAACCATCATTCATCTTACCAATAGTATTCAATGGAATGCCAGTCCCGAACTTTCTTCCATTGCAGATGGCTAGCATGACTCCTTTTCGTTCATAGGTATTTTCTTCAGTTTCAATTTCAAATTCAAAACCCTTAAGGTTTATAAATTCAGACCAAAAATGCTTAGCGTAGGTTAAGAGACCACGACTTTTATCTTTTTCATAATTCCCAACCAAATTTGCATTTGCACCAAGGTCACCAAGATGAAGCAGCAAATGCTTTTGATTCAATAAGAGCAAATCCACTTCAAAATAATTCTCTGAAGCTAGATAGTTTTCGAAGAGCTGCTTAGGAGAGTCGATTAAGTCAAATTCTTCAGCCATTCCATTAGCTGAGCCCATAGGTATATAGCCAATTAGAGAACCTTCCAGCTTAAAAATATCCAAAAACATATTTAAAGTTCCATCTCCTCCAACGACAATTACTTTATGAGGGCTTTTAGTCTTAATTAACTGCTCTACTTCCTTAAAATCATCTTTCCCAGTTGTTTTATAAACATGACTGTCAAGTTTGTGTTCAGACATTATTTGACCAGCAAATTTTAAAAAGTTCGACTTATTTTTATCCCCAGAGATAGGGTTAACGATTAATAAAACATCCATGTTTACAAATTGAGTAATTGCTTAAGGCTTTCGATTTCAAGATCTATATCATCCTCATCTTGAAAGTAAGTACAAGGTATTCCTGTTTGCTTTAAAGCTTCCCATTTTTTGGTCTGAATCTCATCTATGGAAAAGCCGGTTTGTCTTATATAAACCTTTGAAATCTGAGGCCTAAATGTATGGACAACTTGAGTATAAATATCGATATCCTTTTGGGTATCATCTCCTATTAATATAAAGCTCTTATCGGGTAAATTGGTGAGCAACTGATGTAGAAATCGAAGTTTATGATTTCCTTTTTTAGGCTTAAATAAAGATTTAAATTTTAGATAGGGGGTCAAAAATAAAGCACCATTTGGAATTTCATTGAATCTGAAAATCGAGGTAATCAATCCAAATAAGTTACTCTCACTTTTAGAAAGGTAGAATATCCTGAGTTGGTTCTCATCAAGAAAATCTAAAAGAGAATTACTGAATAAGACTTTTTTTCTTCGCTTGGGTCTCTTAAAAAGAAGGGTATAGATTCGTTTAAGTACAGAGGCAGTGTGAGAATGTATCACGGTATCATCAATATCAGAAACCACCTCGATGGGTGTTTCTAGATTTTTAAAATACACAGGATGAAACTGATGAATAGCTAGCTCATTATGGGTGTGGTCGTATAGTCTAAAATCTTTCAAATTTTTGACAGGAAGTATTTCAAAAAAATAGCCTCGCTTTGAGGTCATAATTTCAAAAGATTTCGACTCCATTTCAAGAGTGATGAGTTTGGTTTTATAAGGCTTTTTTTGATATGATGTTATGACATTCCAAAAATTCCTCAAAATGGATTTAGGCTGTTTATCAATAGAGGTTTTATGCTTTAAAACAGTACCTGTTACAAGCAAGTTGTCTTTCATTTCAACAATAGTAAGGTGCCAGATAAATGCCATCTTATACCTTTTTAGTTTGAACTTTCAATCTAAAGAGAAGAAAAATCCCTCCTATAAAAAACAAAATTAAAAAAAGTATAGCATTTCTTATACTTCCTGTAATTTGAGCTATAAACCCGTACAAAAACATTCCTATCACTATGCCTACTTTTTCAGTCACTTCATAAAAACTAAAAAAGGAAGCGGTATCTTTTTCATCATCTGGGATATACTTCGAGAAAGTAGATCTCGATAAAGATTGAATGGCCCCCATCACCAAGCCAACAAAAAAGGCAGTAATATAAAACTGCATAGGCTGAGTAATAAAGAACGCATAGACACAAATCCCTATCCAAATGGTATTAATCCAAATCAGTAGGTTGATGTTTCCGTAGGATTCAGCAAGCCGAGAGGCGGCGTTAGCGCCCACTATAGCCACTAACTGGATTAGGAGTATACTCACAATGAGACCTGTGGTAGATTCTCCTTTTGGCCATTGGATTTCTCCAACGCCAAAGTAGGTGGCGATCAACATTATAGTTTGCACGGCGGTACTGTAGACAAAGAAGGCCTTCAAGTAAGATCCCATCGCGTAAGAAGTCTTGATTTTAGTGTACGTGGTTTTTAATTCTCGGAAGCCATTCAGCAGTAAATCTTTTGTTTTAATCTTCCCCTTACGATTGCCTTTTGGCAAATAAGCATAGGTATATTGACTGAAAACAATCCACCAAACACCTGTCAAAATAAATGAAATTCGGGTAGGAAGCGATTCGCTAACGAATCCAAAGCTACTATGAAATAAAATTAGAATTAAACAGCAAACCAGAAGGATAACGCTACCCATATACCCTAAAGTATAGCCTTTTGCTGAAACTCTATCTTGCTGGTCCTTAAGAGCGATATCCGGCAAGTAAGAATTGTAAAACACTATGCTTCCCCAAAACCCTATGAGTCCAAAAAAGTAACATAAAAGCCCAAACCATAGGTTTTCTAGAGAAAACCAAAATAATCCTATACAAGAAATAGCTCCTAGGTAATTGAAGAATTTCATGAAGTTTTTCTTATTCCCCATATAATCTGAAATCCCCCCCAGGAGTGGGCTTATAATAGAGATCACAACAAAAGCTAAAGCCGTTACATAACTTATCAGGGCATCATTATTAAAATCGAAACCAAGAAAGTTGACGGTATCTTTAATCACAAGACCATCATCATCTTTTAGGATAGTGAGCGCCCCGTAATAAATTGGAAAAATAGCTGAGCTAACCACAAGAGGGTAAACTGAATTTGCCCAATCATAAAACGCCCAGGCGTTAATTAGTTTCTTATGGCCTTTAGGAAATGTTTTCTGTTCCAAGATTTAGTTTTGAAATGAAGTCACACCAAACTTTGCTGCTTCTGCTTTAGCTTCAGCAGACCAATTTTGAAGATTGCTGATTCGTTCATCGTTAGACGGGTGTGTGCTCAAAAATTGAGGTGGACCCGCTCCTCCAGAAGATTCTTTCATTCGTTTCCATAATTTTGCTGCTTCATCTGGGTTATAACCAGCAATGGCCATCAATTTTATCCCAATCTTATCGGCTTCGGTTTCGTGATTTCTACTGAAAGGTAGCATGATCCCAATTTGAGAGCCAATACCATATGCAGAAGTAAACAACTCCTGGGTTTGCTGATCTTGATTACCTAGAGCGATTGTTCCAACCGCACCTACTGTTTGTTGAATTTGACCAGCACTCATACGCTGTTGACCATGATTGGCTAAAGCGTGAGCTACTTCATGCCCCATAATAGCCGCAACTCCAGCTTCATTTTCAGCAATTGGTAAAATTCCTGTATAAAAAGCGATTTTACCTCCAGGCATAGCCCATGCATTCACTTGATCATCGTCTATAAGGTTAAATTCCCATTTGTAATCATCTGTATAGTTTGGATATCCATTTTCTATTAACCAACGCTCAGAGGCATTGGCTATTTTTAATCCTACACGCTGGATCATTTGAGCTTGATCTCCTTCTTTTATGACTTTACTTTCTTCCAAAACTTGATTGTATTGCTGGAAAGACATTGGTATAATTTGCGAATTAGGAACCAGTGCTAACGTGCTCTTGCCCGTAAATGGATTTTGACCACAACCAAAAATAAATAGGATCAATAAAAAGCTGGTACAGAATTTGAACTTAGACATAGTATTAATTTTTATCAAAACTAATCATAAAATTGAATTTCTAATGTGATTGATTTGTGAAAGTTGATGGATGTTGTCTTAGAAGTTTTAATTTTAAAAAAAATATGATGAAAAATTTATGGATTATAGCAGTGTTATTTGGTTTGATCTCCTGTAAGTCTGAAGCTCAGCAAGAAGAACAAAAAACCAGGGATTATAAAGTCAAAAAAACGGAAAATGAATGGAAAGCTGAACTTACCCAAGAAGAATTTAATATCCTAAGAAAGGCGGGGACAGAAAGACCTTTTTCTAGCCCACTTGATGACGTTAAGGAGTCGGGTACTTTTGTTTGTGCTGCTTGCGGAAACGAACTTTACGAGACTAAACACAAATTTGACAGTGGAACAGGTTGGCCGAGTTTTGACCGAGCTTTTGATGGAAGTTTGGCGATGAGCTCAGACAGGAATTTAGGCTATGAACGATCTGAGTTACTCTGCGGAGATTGCGGAGGACACCTTGGACATCTTTTTGATGATGGTCCAAGAGAAACCACTGGTAAAAGACACTGTATAAACGGTGTTGCATTAAAATTTATTCCTAAACAAAAAAAATAATATGGCAGACTCAAATCAGGTATCAGAAGAACAATGGAAAGAAAAACTCTCTGAAAAAGAATTCCATGTCTTGAGAGAAAAAGGGACGGAACCTCCTCACTCAGGTAAATATAATACTCACTTTGAGGGTGGTAAGTACAAGTGCAGAGGTTGTGGTGAGTTACTTTTTGATAGTCAGTCCAAATTCGAGAGTAATTGTGGATGGCCGAGCTTCGACAGTTCTGTAGAAGGGTCTATAGAATATATAAAGGATAGCAAATTTGGGATGCAACGCATTGAAATTTTATGTTCCAATTGCGGTGGCCACATTGGTCACATTTTTGATGATGGCCCCACAGAAACCGGAAAACGCTATTGTGTAAATTCACTAAGTATTGACTTTAAAAACAAATAAGATGAAGAAAATTAGCTATTTATTGATCGTATTATTAAGCCTTATCGCCTGTGAAGGGGATAGAGGGCCCCAAGGTCTTGATGGAGGTGTTCTTTTAGGTAACGTTTATGAGATTAACAGAGACCTTCTACCTCAAAATAATTACTCTACCCTTTTTGAATTCCCCTTAGATATAGAAGTTTTTGAAAGTGATGTCGTTCTTGTTTATCTTCTCGAGGAGGTTATTAATGATGAAGGAGGTCCTGCGAATGTATGGACGCCTCTTCCTCAAAGCTTCTTTTTCGATGATGGTAATCAGGTGGTTTATACCTATAATCATACTTACTTTAATGCTAATATATTTTTAGATGGCAATGTAAATTTAGATACAGTACCAGATGAGTATATTTTCAATAAGACATTTAGGATAGCTATTATCCCTGCAAAATTTGCAGAAAACAATCCTAATTTAAATAGTTATGAGTCTGTTATGCAAACCATGCCCGATGGTAAAATCATTAAAATAGACTAGTTTTCAATTCAAAATTTATAGAGGCCTTGGTAGCACGAGGTCTTTTTTGTTTTTGTTGTCACCAACTTACGTTAATACTCTTCAAATAAAGCAGTCCCTTTTAAAATATAATTTTAATTTTACGCCACAAATAAAAAATTATGAGTGATAAATCAGGAAAAGTTCAAGACCTTATAGATAAAAAGTTTTTAGAAGAACGCAAAGTGTTTTTGAATGGCCAAGTCGATGGCAAAAGTGCCAAGCATATTATTGATAGATTGATGTATCTTGATATGGAAAGCAATGATGAAATCCAATTTTACATTAACAGCCCAGGTGGATATGTAACTGATGGATTTGCTATCTACGATACCATGAAAGGATTAAAAAGTCCAGTTTCTACAATTTGTTGTGGTTTAGCAGCTTCTATGGGTTCTATTTTAATGTCTGGTGGTGAAAAAGGCAAGCGTTTTATCCAGCCTCATGCCAAAATAATGATTCATCAACCCATGGGTGGTGCTCAAGGCCAGGCTTCCAATATTGAAATCCAAGCCAAAGAAATTTTAAAAATAAAGGAGCTAAGTGCAAAAATTCTTGCTGACAACTGTGGGCAGGACTTAGACAAAGTAATGAAAGATTTCAAGAGAGACCACTGGATGGACGCTCAGGAATCTTCAGACTACGGAATTGTTGACGGTATATTGTCGTAACTTTTGAAGTTATCTATGCGATATATCTCTGCTGAAGAGACCTTAGAATTAAGACAAAACGTTTTAAGACTCGGTAAACCTCAAAGCTCTTGTATTTGGAAAGGAGATAATCTAAAAAGCACCAAGCATATTGGTGCTTTTGTAGATTCCAAGTGTATAGGAATCCTCAGTCTATTTGAAGCGAATACCGATGAATTGTCCAAGACCAAACACTACCAATTGAGAGGAATGGCAGTCGATTTAGAGTACAGAGGTAAAGGTATTGGAAAGCAACTAGTAAATTTTTCTGAACACGAACTTAAAGCTCTAGGGATTCCAGTTTTATGGTGTAATGCCAGAATTTCCGCTGAGGAGTTTTACTCAAAACTCGGCTTTAAAGTTATCTCTAAGGAATTCATTGTTCCAGATGTTGGACTTCATTACAGAATGTCAAAAAGTTTGATCTAAAATGAACCGAAAAAGATTTCTGTATAGTTCTATCTTGGCTGGAATTGGACTTCAATTTCCTTTCCAAACTTTCTTTAAAACGTCTTTTGATTTTCAAAACATAAGCATTGAGCAAGTTTTAGGGTTGGATACCTCTCATCTTGAACCCTCGCCCATTTTATTGGAAAAAGAAACCTATAAATCCTTTTCGAAAATGCAATCTGCTGCTCTTAAAGATGATATCCATCTTCAGATTGTATCCGGTTATAGAAGTTTTTCACAACAGAAACAAATTTGGGAGAATAAATATAATCAGCTTAGTAAGACCCTCTCCAGTTCTGAAGCCATTTTAGAAATTATGACCTACTCCTCCATTCCAGGAACTTCTCGACACCATTGGGGTACGGATATAGATATAATTGACCAATCTGTTCAGCTACCTAAAGAAGATGTTCTCTTGGAAAAACACTACCACGGAACTGGAGTATTTTCAAATTTAAAAATATGGATGGAGCGCTATGGAAGTGATTTTGGATTTGAGCTTGTTTATACGGATGATACTACTAGAAAAGGTTTTTTATATGAACCTTGGCATTACTCCTTCTCCCCGTCATCCAAGGATTTTCTTAACCTCCAAATGAAAGAGAGTTTTCAGAAATCCTGGGAAAAGTTGAATTTTGATGGAAAATCGAAGATGACTCCAGAATTCATAGCCTCTTACTTTAAAAATTATGCTTTAGGAATCAATACTATTTTAATGCCATCTTAAACTCTCCTTACTATCTATCAATAATTACTATTTTAGCAAAAAATAAGATCAAAATGGGCAAAAAAGTCATATTAACAATATTAGACGGCTGGGGTATTTCTCCATCTAAAGAAATCTCTGCTGTAGATAAAGCTAATACCCCCTTTATGGATAGCTTATATAAGAAGTATCCACATGCTACTTTGAGAACAGATGGGCTACACGTAGGTTTACCAGAAGGACAAATGGGGAATTCTGAAGTGGGACATATGAATCTTGGAGCTGGACGTGTCGTTTATCAAGATTTGGCAAAAATCAATATGGCTGTAAAAAATGATACACTTAAAAATGAGCCTGCGCTTGAACAAGCTTTTGATTATGCCAAAAAAAATGATAAAGCCGTTCATTTTCTAGGTCTTGTGAGTGATGGAGGTGTTCATTCACATACCGATCATTTAAAAGGTTTGGTCTCTGCGGCTGAGGAGTTTGGTATTTCTAAAAAATATGTGCATGCCTTTACAGACGGAAGAGATGTCGATCCACATTCTGGAAAAGGATTTATAGAAAGTTTGCTTCCACATTTTAAAAAGACAAACACTCAATTAGCCTCTGTCATTGGAAGATACTATGCGATGGATAGGGATAAGCGTTGGGAAAGAGTCGAAAAAGCCTACGACTTAATTGTCAAAGGGGAGGCTGAAACCTTCACTGAAAATCCTTTAGAAGCACTTCAAAAAAGTTATGATGACGGAGTTTCGGATGAATTCATCAAACCTATTTCTATTACCAAAAATGATAAACCTGTTGCAAAAATAAAAGAAGGTGATGTTGTGATCTTTTTCAACTTCAGGACAGATCGTGGACGCCAATTGACTCAAGTCTTAAGTCAGGAGGATTTTAAGCTCTATGACATGAAGTCCATTCCCTTGTATTTCGTCACATTGACAAAATACGACGATACCTTTAAAAATATCAATGTTGTTTTCAAAAAAGACAACATCAAAGCCACTTTAGGAGAAGTTTTGGAGCATACCGGAAAATCTCAAATAAGAGCTGCAGAAACAGAAAAATATCCTCATGTTACCTTTTTCTTTTCCGGAGGCAGAGAAAAACCCTTTAGAGACGAAAAACGCATTATGGTCAATTCTCCGAAAGTAGCTACTTATGACTTACAACCCGAGATGAGTGCTTACCTATTAAAAGATAAGATCGTCAAAGAAATATCTGAAAAAAGTGCAGATTTTATATGTTTAAATTTTGCTAATCCAGACATGGTAGGTCACACAGGAGATTTTGATGCTGCTGTAAAAGCCTGTGAAACGGTTGACGAATGCCTGAAAGACGTGGTTACTGCTGCAAAAAAGGAAGGCTACTCAGTCATTGTTATCGCCGATCACGGTAATAGCGAAACTATGATAAATCCAGATGGATCACCAAATACAGCACATACCACCAACCCTGTTCCTTTCATCTTAGTTGATGATGATATAACCTCCATCAAAGACGGTATATTAGGAGATATTGCTCCTACAATTCTTGACCTTATGGATATTGAAAAACCAGAATTAATGACTCAACATTCATTGCTATCATGAAAAATATCAAATACGTATTAAGTGTCATCGTTTTAGGATTCATTTTCTGTAGTTTTATGTCACCTGAATCGAGACAAGACCTTCAAAATTATGAACTAATGTTAGGTGAATTTAATTTAGAGGAGTTGAAGGCAACCAAAAATAAAGAATGGTTTAATATATCCTATGAAAAATATTCCCCGAATCCTGAGGCTTTAAAAAAACTTACTTCCGAAGTGGAAAAAGAGAACTTTCATATCGAGGTTTATGTGGGAACATGGTGTCCCGACAGCCAAAGAGAGTTTCCCCAATTAATCAAACTTTTAGATCAGGTTAATTTTGATATGGATAACTTGAAGTTAGTAGGCGTAGATAGAGACAAAGTAGTTCCCAACCTTTCAGAAGCAGAGCGAAAAAGTTTAAATATCATGAATGTCCCAACAATTATTATTCTTGATGAGAATGGTAAAGAACTAAACAGATATGTAGAATTTGCTCAAGAATCACTAGAGGAAGACCTGCTGAAAATTTTGTCTAGACAAAGTTACAAACACGTCTATGACTTTTAATTGAGTTTTATGATTTCATCCAAACAACCAGTTCTAGCTATCGATTTTGATGGCACTATAGTAGATGATAAATACCCTGCTATAGGTAAGCCTAAGCTCTTCGCTTTTGAAACCCTGAAAAAACTTCAGGAAAAAGGCTTTCCCCTTATTTTATGGACCTATAGAAGTGGAAGGAGCCTTCAGGAAGCCGTGGAGTTTTGCAGACAAGAGGGCATTGAATTTTATGCCGTTAATAAAAGTTATACTGAAGAAAATTATTCTGAAAAAATTAGCCGAAAAATAAACGCAGATGTTTTTATAGACGATAGAAATGTTGGTGGATTTATGGGATGGGGAGCAATATATAGGGAGTTATTAGGCGAAGATGAAGAGTTAAGACAACTAAAATCTAAGAAGAAATATTTTTTTGAATCTATTTTTAAAAGAGATAAATGATTATAACAAAGACAAAAGAGGAGATAAAGCTTATGCACGAAAGTGCACAAATCGTGTCAAAAACCTTAGGAATGCTTGCTAAAGAGGTGAAACCTGGAGTTACAACCCTTCACTTAGATAAGCTTGCAGAAGAATTTATAAGGGATCATGGAGCAATTCCTGGTTTTTTAGGCATGTATGACTTTCCAAATACACTTTGCATGAGCCCAAATGCTCAAGTTGTGCACGGTATCCCTAATACTAAACCTTTAATCGAAGGAGATATTATTTCTATTGATTGCGGTGCTCTGAAAAATGAATATTATGGTGACCATGCCTATACTTTTGAAGTTGGTAATGTTTCTGAAGACATAAGAAGATTAATCCGAGTTACTAAAGAATCCCTTTATAAAGGAATAGAACAGTTTGTAAGTGGAAATCGCGTGGGAGATGTAGGCTATGCCATCCAAAAACACACTGAGAAGAATGGCTATGGAGTCGTTAGGGAGTTGGTTGGTCATGGTTTAGGAAAAACGATGCATGAAGACCCTCAAATGCCTAACTATGGTAAAAGAGGCAGAGGTAAAAAGTTTCTAGAAGGAATGACAGTTGCTATTGAACCCATGATCAATATGGGAACCAAAAGTATAAAACAATTACCAGACGGCTGGACAATACTAACCGCAGATGGTTTACCTAGTATTCATTTCGAACATGATGTGGCTTTAGTGGATGGTATACCTAGATTACTTTCTACATTTGATTATGTTCATGAAGCTTTAGGAATAAAAACGAATGAAGAAGATGCTTTCCGACTAGACCTAGCTAAACTTTAGGTTTTAAGCCTTAGGCTAGACAAATCATAAATAAATTCGAAGCTCTGAGAGAGCTAAAATTAAGTTTTTTGAAAAATTGTTTAACTTTTAACTTGAAATTTTAAACAAAGTACATCAATATTTAATATTTTTGGATATTGTTATACAAAACCATGGGAAACATTAAACAAAATTTCAGCATTAAAGATTTAGAATCGTTGAGCGGTATCAAAGCTCACACCATACGGATGTGGGAGAAAAGATACGGAGTTTTAGAGCCTGAGCGCACAGAAACCAATATCAGAAATTATGGAGTCACTGGACTTCAAAAGATTTTGAATATTGCGTTTTTAAATGAAAATGGATATAAAATTTCGAGAATCTCAAAACTTGACGATGAAGAAATTTCTGATCTTGTTCAAAGTATTACGACCAGTAAAAGTAATTACAGTCGAGCATTGAAATCAATGAAGGTGGCAATGATGAATTTTGATCAGCCTTTATTCTTAAGAACGTATGAGAATTTACTCATCAATAAAACATTTTCTGAAATTTATGAAGATGTTTTTATCCCTTTAATGATCGAGACCGGAACGCTTTGGCAGGCGGGTACAATTACCCCTGCTCATGAGCAATTTATATCTAATCTGATAAAACAAAAGCTCTTTATCAATATTGAAAAACTTCAAAAGGAAAATGCTTCAAAAACAGATAAAGTTTTTGTCCTTTTCTTACCCGATGAAGAAATTCACGATATTGGTTTATACTATACAAACTATGAGATTTTATCACATGGTTACAAAGTAATATTTTTAGGTCAGAGCTTACCTATGCAAGATTTAACGTATCTTTCAACTCTGTATCAAAATACTATTTTTGTGAGTTACCTTACTGTAAAACCAGATCATATTGAACAATATTTAATAGATTTTAAAGAGCATATCTGTCCTGATGGGCGTTGTGAATACTGGCTATTAGGTCGTAAATCTATTGAACTTATAGAAAATAATACTAAACTACCTGAAGGCATTAGAGCCTTTAGAGATATCTCAGAACTGACACTAAACTTATAATATGAGTAAATCGATTGCAGTCATTGGATCTGGCTTCTCGTCATTAGCTGCCGCTTGTTATTTAGCAAAAAACGGACATAAAGTTGATCTTTTTGAAAAAAATGATAGTTTGGGTGGTAGAGCCCGTCGTCTTAAAGTGGAAGGCTTCACTTTTGACATGGGTCCTTCTTGGTATTGGATGCCTGATGTTTTTGAAAGATTTTTTGCTGACTTTGATAAAAAACCTTCTGATTATTATACACTTGATAAACTGGACCCAGGTTATCAAGTCATTTTTGAAGGTGGAGAAACTATCGAAATTGGAGATAGCTTAGATAAGATTTATAAAATCTTTGACCAAGAAGAAGAAAATGGCGCTAAGAAACTCAAAAAATTCATAGACAATGCCCGCAAAAATTATGACATTGCCATAAAAGATTTAGTCTATAATCCAGGCGTTTCTCCGCTTGAATTAGTTACTCTAAAAACAGTTACCAAACTTGGAGAATTTTTTAGTACTGTCGATAAGGACGTAGAAAAGGTATTTAAAAATGAAAAGCTAAAACAGATTTTAAAATTTCCTGTATTATTTTTAGGGGCTAAGCCAAGTGAAACGCCTTCTTTTTATAATTTTATGAATTATGCAGATTTTGGTTTAGGAACATGGCATCCTAGAGGAGGATTTCATGAAGTCATCGCTGCTATTGTAGATTTAGCAAAATCACTTGGAGTGGAACTTCATACCAATGCTAACATCGAAAAAATTAATGTTGAAAATCACACAGCCAAAAGTCTGAAAGTCAATGGTGAAATTAAAGCCTTCGATGTCATTTTGTCTGGAGCAGATTATCATCACACAGAAACATTGTTGGACGAAAAAGATCGTCAATACTCAGAATCTTACTGGGATAAAAAAGTCTTTGCACCTTCTTCTTTGCTATTTTATTTAGGTTTCGATAAAAAATTAGAAAACGTCAAGCATCATAATTTGTTTTTTGATGTGGATTTTGAAGCTCATGCTCAAGATATTTATACCACGCCCCAATGGCCTGAAGATCCATTGTTCTACGCCAATTTTACATCCATAATAGATCCTGGAACAGCACCTGAAGGTCATGAAAATGGTTTCTTTTTAATTCCCATTGCTCCAGGGATTGAAGATACTGAGGAGCTGAGAGAGAACTATTTTGACAAAATTATGACAAGGTTTGAAACACTAACAAACCAAAGTGTTAGAAAAAATATTATATTTAAAAAATCCTTTTGTGTAAACGATTTTGTTGAAGATTACAACTCATACAAAGGTAATGCTTATGGAATGGCTAATACTTTATTGCAAACAGCTTTTTTGAGACCAAAATTGAAAAGCAAGAAAGTAAAAAATTTATTTTTTACAGGACAACTTACTGTCCCTGGACCTGGTGTTCCACCCGCCTTAATTTCGGGTAAATTGGTGTCCGAATTAATTGAGAAAAATTAAAGGAATGAAATCATTGTTCGACACTGTATCGAGAGAATGTAGCAAGATGGTCACCCATTCTTATAGCACTTCTTTTTCTATTGCCACTAAGCTCCTAGCCCCATCCATTAGGCAAGATATTTACAACATTTATGGGTTTGTAAGATTTGCAGATGAGATAGTAGACACTTTTCATGACTACGATAAGGGTATTTTATTTAAAAAGTTTCAGGTAGATATGTACGATGCTGTAGAGCATAAAATAAGTCTAAACCCAATATTAAATAGCTTTCAAGAAACCGTTCATAAATATAATATAGACGCTCATCTTTACGAATCTTTTATGGATAGTATGGAAAAAGATTTACACAAATCCAATTATCTTACCCAAGAAGAATATAAAGCCTACATCTATGGAAGTGCCGATGTAGTTGGATTGATGTGTTTAAAAGTATTTGTAAAAGGCGATCTTAAAATGTATGAAAACCTCAAAGAAGATGCGATGAGATTGGGTTCTGCCTTTCAAAAAGTAAATTTTCTAAGAGATTTAAAAGCAGATTGTGAAGATTTAGAAAGATCTTATTTCCCTGAGGCGGACTTAAACCGTCTGGATGAAAACACTAAAGCCTCTATCATTTCAGAAATAGATGCAGATTTTGAAGCAGGCTTAAGAGGGATTTCAATGTTACCTGTAGAGGCTAAACTTGGGGTTTATACCGCTTATATTTATTATTCAAAATTACTTCAGAAATTAAAAAATACACCTTCGCTTGAAATCAAAAACAGGCGAATAAGAGTACCTAACTACCAAAAAGCGAGTTTACTAGCAAAATCTTACATTTCATGTAGGTTTAATTTAGTTTGAGATTATGGAGATATTGATTTGGATAGTTGTTTTTCTAGCAACATTTTTACTGATGGAATTTATGGCGTGGTTTTCTCACAAATACATCATGCATGGTTTTTTATGGATATTGCATAAGGATCATCATCATAAAGACCATAAGAGTTGGTGGGAACGCAATGACTTATTTTTTGTGTTTTACGCTGTTATAAGCATGTACTTTTTTATGGTGGCACAATTTCAATTTGCAATTGCCATTGGAGCAGGTATTGCGGGCTACGGTTTAGCTTATTTTGTTGTTCATGATATCTTTATTCACCAACGGTTTAAATTATTCAGAAAAGCAAACCATTGGTACGCTAAAGGTATACGCCGTGCCCACAAAATTCACCATAAACATTTGGGAAAAGGAGAAAGCGAATGTTTTGGAATGCTTATCCCTCCTCTAAGGTTCCTCAAAAACAAAAAATAAATGAAGTCACAAGCTGCCATTATAGGTTCTGGTATCGCTGGAATCGCTTCTGCTTTGCGCCTAAAAGCTAAAGGATATGAAGTCGATATATTTGAGCAAAATGACTACACAGGAGGTAAACTTCATAGTATCACCAAAGGAGAATATCGTTTCGATTATGGTCCTTCCTTATTTACGATGCCTCACCTTGTGGATGAGTTATTTGGATTATTCGATATCGATCCCAAAGAGTACTTTCAGTACACGAGAAAAGATACCATCTGCAATTATTTCTGGGAGGATGGAAAACGCTTTCAAGTGAGTGCGAATACCAAAACCTTTATCAAAGAAGCTGCTAAAAGTTTTGACGAATCTGAAGAACATTTAGAAGACTATCTGAAAAATACGAAAACCAAATACGATCTCACTTCAAAATTATTTTTGGAGAAATCGCTTCATAAGTTTGACACTTATCTTTCTAAAGATACCTTAAAGGCGATTTTTAATGTAGGTAAATTACATTTGGACAGCAGTCTAAATGAAGTAAATAAGAAATATTTTGACCATCCTAAGCTTATCCAACTTTTCAATAGGTTTGCTACCTATAACGGTTCCTCCCCTTATAAAACACCAGGAATCATGTCTATGATTCCACATCTTGAGATGAATTATGGGACATTTATTCCTAAACATGGGATGCATGATATTT
Organism: Psychroflexus torquis ATCC 700755; assembly: GCF_000153485.2. NCBI lineage: Bacteria > Pseudomonadati > Bacteroidota > Flavobacteriia > Flavobacteriales > Flavobacteriaceae > Psychroflexus > Psychroflexus torquis. Next base: position 640,217 of record NC_018721.1, read on the forward strand.
CACAAAGTCTGACTCAGCTCGCTAAAGATGTTGGAATATCCATTCATCTAAACCAAAAGGTGGATGAAATCGTTTATGAAAAAAATACCGCAAAAGCTTTAAAAATAAACGGAGATGACAAAGCTTTCGATCTTATCGTCTGTAATATGGATGTCTATTCCGCTTACAACATCCTCCTAAAAAAAATAAAAGCTCCAAAAAAGACCTTAAGCCAAGAGCGCTCGAGTTCTGCTTTAATTTTCTACTGGGGAATCAACAAAACATTCCGAGAGCTAGACTTGCACAATATTCTATTTACAGAAGACTACGAAAAAGAGTTTGATCACTTATTTAATAAAAAAAACTTTGCAGAAGACCCTACTGTGTATATCAATATCTCTTCTAAGGAAGTAAAAGAAGATGCACAGGAAGGCCATGAAAACTGGTTTGTAATGGTTAATGCTCCTACCAATTGCGGCCAAGATTGGACTGCTCAAACGAGTTACATCAGAGAGAAAGTTATCGCGAAAATCAATAAATGTCTAGGCTCCAAAATAGAAAACCACATTGAAGTTGAACACGTCGTCACTCCAAAAGATATCGAGTTTGCAACCTCATCGTTTCAAGGGTCTTTGTATGGGACGTCTAGCAATAATAAATTCGCCTCTTTTTTAAGGCATCCAAACTTCAGTTCAAAGCTAAAAAACTTATACTTTTGTGGAGGAAGTGTGCATCCTGGGGGAGGAATCCCTTTATGTTTGCTCTCTGCTAAAATTGTTTCAGATTTAGTTCCACAACCACAATAAATGAAGAGTTTAACTCAACAGCAGAATTATTTATTCATAGCCATTGGCGTTCTATGGCTTTTCCACGTTTCAGGAATAATTGGCATTAGCATAGGTTATCAGGACTGGTTCGCCAGTAGAACTAGTCTCAATTTGGTAATAATGTTTATAGCCTTAATTGCTTTCTATCCTATGGATTCCATTAAAAAGTGGATTCTGTTTTTAACGTTTGGTGTGCTTGGAATTTTAGTAGAATACCTAGGAGTGACTTTTGGCCTTTTCTTTGGAGATTATGCCTACGGTAATAATTTTGGTCCTAAGATTTTGGGAGTACCTTTACTTATTGGAGTCAATTGGGCTATGCTTACTTTTATTTGTGGTTCGATCGCTAATAAATTATCCGAAAATATATTTCTTAAATCTCTATTAGGCACTTTTATGATGCTTTTCTTGGATTTATTTATCGAAAAGATAGCTCCCATTTTTGATTTTTGGGAATTTACCGGAGGCTATGCACCCATAGATAATTATATTGCTTGGGGAATTATCTCTTTTATCTTTAATCTTATTTTCCATCTGTTCAAAGTCAAAGGCAACTTTTTGATTTCGTTTCACTTATATATGGTTCAACTTGTCTTTTTTATCTATTTCTATGTCTACTTTTAATTATAATTATAATTATATCATCATAGGAGCTGGAGCGGCTGGTTTAAACCTGGCTTTAGCTATGAATGAAGATGTTTTTTTCAAGGATAAGAAGATTCTGATTTTAGACAAAGACAAAAAAACCGAAAACGACAGAACTTGGTGTTTTTGGGAAAAAGGAAATGGCAAGTGGGATCACATCGTTTCTAAGACTTGGAAGAAATCTATCGTTACTGCCAAAGGTGAAGACATCAATTTTGATTTAAAAAAGTATACCTACAAAATGTTGAGGTCAGCTGATTTTTATCAATTTGCCAAAACGAAACTCGACACGTCCACTATAGAGTGGAAAACAGAAGATGTACAAAAAGTAGTTCAAAACCAAGATAAAGCTGTCGTAACAACTCCTGAGAATGATTACATGGCCGATTTTGTATTTGATAGTAGAATTCCATCGCTTTATACTTTAGACCATTCAGACTCTCTTAGTATCGCTCAGCATTTTAAAGGATGGATTATCGAAACTGAGGAAGAAGTCTTTGATGACACTAAATTTACAATGATGGATTATAGCATCAAAGATGGTGAAACCACTAGCTTTACTTATGTTCTTCCTATGTCTCCTACTAAAGCACTAGTCGAATTTACGTATTTCAGTCCAGATGTGGTAAGTGAAGCCACTTATGACCACTATTTAAAAAGATATATTTCAGAAAAACTTCACCAGCAAAATTATAAAATCTTAGAAACTGAAAAAGGTGTGATCCCAATGACGAATTTTCCCTTTGAAGATTTTAATCAAAAACACATTATCAAAATTGGAACAGCAGGTGGTTGGGTAAAAGCTTCTTCTGGGTATTCTTTCAAAAATTGCGAGAAGAAAAGCAAGAAGATCATCAAATTTTTGAAAACAAATCCTGACTATTATCACAACTCCTCCTCTCCTAAATTTAAGCATTACGATAAAATTTTCTTAGAGGTCCTTAGCAAAGAGAATCATTTTGGCGAAGAGCTCTTCCATCGCATGTATAAAAACAATTCTATAAGAACAATCTTTAGATTTTTGGATGAAAGATCGGTTTTTTCTGAAGATTTAAAAATTATTCTGAATTTAAGCTCATTACCGTTTATCAATGCATTTTTGAGACACGTTAAAAGTGGACTTAAAACTTAAAACCCCTTTAAAGTGACTTTTTTCTGAATTCGAAATCTAGAGAATAGCTCCTCACTGTACCAGTCGAATTCTCTTGTTTTTTGAATTGCCTTAATGTGTTCTTGACTTTGATAAGCATAAGCTTTAAGGCTCGCTAAATCTTTCCAAACGCTAAAAGTTGCCATTTCCATAAAAGGGAGTTCACCAAAACCTTTAGTGTAGATCAACCCACTAGTGTTTTCTAGAGGTTTTTGAGATTCCGGAACGTATTTCCAGAATTTCAATAGCATGTTAGTCTTGATACTGGCTCGGGTAATAACCGCAATTTCAGAATCCGGATCCATCTCCTTTACATTTACAGTAGATTCAAAAGGGTTTTTAGAATTCCATAAGCCTCTGGCTTGAATGCTTTCCATATAATAAACCTGCATCTTATCTGAGTGGTCTTGATAGGCTTTACTGAGCTTATGAGTTTCAAAAAAAGTTTGAGCAGCATCTTCTGACTCCCACACTTGTAAAACCGAATACACACTCCAATCTGGAAAAGGATTGAAATTATCTTTTCCGCTACCCATAAGCTTATAAAAACTAAGTCCTTTTACAGATTTCATATAGGTATGCCCAAACTGCATCATGGACAAGGCCCAGAATTTGTTAGAAAATCTTTTATAGCTTAAAACAGTAAGGGTGGTGATTTGGGACATAGTCATGTATAAAAACAAAGATGAAAACTATTTTGTACTAAACATAGTTTTCATCTCTATTTTATTAAATCTTAAACATAAGTGGATAACCTGAATCGAAATTTAAAAGTGGATTATTATTCTTTATGCTTATCGAACCAACTGGTGATGTACCCCACTTTCCTAAACAAGTTACTAGGTTTCCTTGCAATGCCGTGACCAGAGCCAGCGATACGTACCATAACCGCTTCAATCCCTTGTAATTTTAAGGCCGCATAGTACTGTTCGGTTTCACTCATTGGCGTTCTATAGTCTTGTTGGCCTGTTAGTAACATCGTTGGGGTTTTGACATTTCCAACCAAAGAAATCGGTGAAAATTTCAAATACTCCTCTGGGTTTTCCCAAGGTTTATTTTTGAACCAGTACTTGGCAAAAAATGGAGAACCATCTGCCGTCAGGACAAAACTGTACCAATTGATGACTGGCTTTGCCACTACAGACGCTTTAAATCTATCAGTTTTACCAATGGACCAAGCGGTAAGGATTCCTCCTCCACTTCCGCCTGTAATATAAAGTTGGTCGGTATTGATATAACCTTGGTCGACCACATAATCTGTCGCATCCATCAAATCGTTATAATCTTCACTTGGATAATTGTGATTGATATAGGCCGCAAAATCTTCCCCATAACTTGTACTTCCTCTAGGGTTTGTATATACCACAACATATCCTCTACTCGCCATAAATTGTAATTCTGGTGAAAATCGAGAACCATAATTGGTATACGGACCACCGTGGATTTCAAGAATCATAGGATATGTCTTGGAAGGATCAAAACTGGGAGGCGTGAGAATCCAGCCTTGTACTTTAAAATCATCTACTGAAGACTCTACCCAGAACTCCTCAACCTTTCCTGTTTTTTTAGACTTTAATAGGTTGGCATTTAAATTTGTGAGACGTTTGGTCTCTCTAGTAGATTTTTGAGAAACAACAGCTAATTCTGCAGGTGTCGAAGTAGTCACATAAGAAAAGGCCAGTTTTCCTTTGTCGGAGACTGAATATGTTCCGCCACCATACGGGCGACCAATACTTGGAGACCCTAAGTTTTCTGCCACTGTAGAGACCTCACCTTTCAGGTTGATTTGTCCAACTTTGCTATTGCCTTCTTCATCAAATCGAAAATAAATAGACTTAGCATCTTTAGCCCAAGTGATCGAAGAGATATCTTGTGCAAAGCCTTTGGAAAGGATTTCTAACTCAGCTCCGTCTCTTGACATCAGATATAGTTTGGTGAGTTGGTAACCCACAAATTTATCGTCGAATCCTGTATAAGCGATATGCTTACCATCAGGTGAAACTTTTGGAGAGTAAAACGGCCCTCTTGTGCTAGTCAATTGTTTACTTACTCCTGTTTCAATGTGCTGTTCAAAAATTTGTTCATTATTTGGATCCACTTCAGCATCCTCAGATTTATTCACTGTGTATAAGATATGCTTCCCATCTGGAGTCCATGAGGATGAACCAAATTGATGAGAACCAGACGTTAATTGTCGAGCCGTTCCACCTTCAGCAGAAATTACAAAAATATGACTGTACCCATCTTGAACATAGCCCCCACCATCTCGTCTGTATACTGCTTTATCTATAACGTCTGCTTCTTTTTCCCACTCAGCACCATTGGGAGGAGAAGGAATTTTGGGCTGGATAGCTTTAGACGACTCAGGAACAAATTTGCTAAATAAGAGTTGTGTCCCATCGGGAGACCAACTAATGTTAGATGGACTTTCAGTAAAATTCGTCAATGCAGCTGTGGTCTTAGACTCTACCCAATAGACATAGAGTTGGTTAGACCCGTCTTGATTGGACGTAAAAGCAAACTTATCGCCTTGCGGAGACCAGTTGACATTCCCATGGTATTTGGTCCCGGAGGTGATAGGATAGTGAGTTTCACCATCAAACGATATTTGCCATAAGTTGACCAATCGGCTATCGGTCATCACATCAAATTGATGCCTTTCGTAAATAATTGTTTCACCATCTGGAGAAATCTCTGGATTACCAACCATTTGCAAATCAAAAAGATCCATATAATCAAAAAAGTCTTCAGGGACTTGAGCTTTCAGTTGGGCGGTAGCCATCAAAAAGAAAGCAAGAATATAACTGCTTAAACGTAATATAGTCATAGGTATAGATTTAGTTGGAATATTTTTTAGGGGATACCCGATAGTTGGTATTTTGCTCAAAGAGTTTTGCATAACTAAACAAATCGGACTCTTTATAAGGTTGTGCTATAAAGGTAAGACCTTTAGGCTCTCCTTCAGACGTGTAGCCCATAGGTATGGTAAGTCCGGGATATTTTGCTACAGCAGCTTGACCTGCATTATAATTATTGATCGATAGAATCGCATCTAACCTATTCACCAACATTGGGGCCTCAAAATAAGCAACACCAGCTTTATAGAGTTGGTCTCTTATGTTTTGAAGCTCCTCATCAGATAAGTTTAAATCTTCGATCCCTTCAAACCTAGCTTGCCCGTAAGGGATTCTAACTAAATTATCTTCTAGGTTAAATTGAATTACCTCAGCTGTAGATTTTACAGTAACATTTTCAGACGTATAGGCTTTTAAATAGTTGACAAGATCTATTTTCATATCTCCACTCAATAGTTGAGTAAAGCCTTCAAAATCCATAGGCTTGGGGTCGATTTCAATAAGTTCAGCACCTAATGTCTTGAGATCTTCAAGGGCTCTGAGGTATAAGGAATCTTCAAGATAACTGGTATACACGCCAAATCTTAAGTTCTTTAAGTCTGCTCTAATATCTATCTCCCAGGGCACAGAAGCGCCTGATTTTGCGAAGGCCATTGCTGAAAACACAATAGAATTATCCCTTATGGTTTTGGTTATAGGTCCAGGAGTGTCCAATGTACTCGAGATGGGCACAATCCCTTCCTGACTCAAGACACCAACGGTAGGTTTTAGGCCTACAGACGATTGCTGACTTGAGGGTGAAAGAATGGAACCCGATGTTTCTGTCCCTATAGCAGCTACTGCATAGTTGGCAGCAACACTCACCGCACTTCCAGAGCTAGATCCTCCGGTATCAAAGATCCTAAGTCCGTATGGATTTAAGGTCTGGCCACCGACAGCACTATATCCGTTTGGACAGCCATCGCAAAGGAAATTGGCCCACTCACTTAGGTTGGCTTTTCCCAAAATAAGAGCGCCATGAGATTTTAAATTGGTGACAATCTCTGCATCGGTTTTGGTTTGGTTATTCATTAAGGCCATTGCACCAGCTGTAGTGATCATATTTTTGGTATTGATATTATCCTTCAATAAGATGGGCATCCCATAGATAGGATGTTTCTCTTTGGCTTGAAGCGCATCTAGATCTTCCGCTTGAGCCACCACCTTGGGATTGATGGAGATAATCGCATTAAGCGCCAAGTCTTTGTTAGTCTCGGTATCTGCAATCCGGAATAGATACCATTGCGTTAAACTCTTATAAGTAAGAGTTCCCTCTTCAATATGATTTTGAATTGAAGTAATGTCTTGGTCTAAGATGTAAGGCATAAGCTTAACGTACTGATCTTTAGAAAAGCCATTAAGTTGAGAGCTGATGGTTTCTAAAATTGCATTCCGATCGGAAACTTTAGACTGTATAAGTTGATAGCGCAAACGCTCCGATGCGCTGTCGGCACTAGAGTCTATTAAACCCGTTTCATCATAAGGTACCCAAGCCTCAAATTCTGGAGCAGAATTATGTTTACAAGCGCTTAGACTTAAAATAAAAAGGATAATAATAGGAAGTGAATTAAACTTAAACTGGCACATGAATAAATTTTAAAAATGATGTTTGGGCCCTAAAAATAGCACAATTTTAGGATTCAATTGGTTTCAATTCAATTATTTAAGTCAAAACCTACTTAATAATAAGTATTGTATAATCTTAATATTATCCCTATTTTTATGGAATATTTTATAATATACTAATTTTGATTGTTAGAAAACGCTTTTTGTTACTTTTTCATCCCTAATCTTGGTAACTCTATATCAGGGTGTTTTTGAATTTAATCAATTTTTTAACCTTAACCTATTTTAAGCTTTTGATTATGAAACGACTGAATCTTCTAGAAATATTAAAGAAAAAGTATCCCAACAGCATTAACCCCAAACTCATTTATGTAGGGCTCTTCCAAACGTCTAAAGACGTTTTTCTAGAGAAAATACTCGATAACGAACCGGAACGTTTGGTACAGCATAATCTGGAGCAGATTTACGATAAAGAGTTGGTGCACTTTCAACCTATTCTCCAAGGCTGCCTTTTTAACCCACTTATTCCTATCGATGATAATGCCACTCGGTTTTTATTACATATGGATCCATTGAGTATTATGCTAAACTTTAAAGATGTTTTTACTGAAGACGCTACCGATCGTCTATTTAAGTATATTGAAAATTGAGAAAACTGCCGTAAAAACCCATAATCTTTTTTCTATTGAAACTCAACCTATCTTACAAACTCATCATTTATATAGTCCTTCTACAAAGTTTATCCTCCTGTAAAGTTGGACGGTTTATCGTTTATAATTTTGCAGATATCAACGACCATAAAAAATTTCCGTCAAGATCTATAGAAAAAGATTCCATCAGCTTCCAATTTACAGAGGCCAAAGTTTCCAAAATACCAGATTCTGTTACGGTTAGAAAAGAGAAGACCAGTTTTAAAACCTATCTAGAAGATAACGAAACCGTCGCGTTTTTAGTGATTAGAAACGACACCCTTCTATATGAAAACTATTGGTATGACTATAACCGCTCTTCTATTGTACCATCATTTTCTATGGCCAAATCGGTAACCTCTATCCTTATAGGCATTGCGATAGACGAAGGACTTATCACTTCTGTAAACGAACCGGTAACCAACTATATTCCGGAGCTGAAAGACAATGGATTTAACGAGGTAAGTCTTGAGCATCTGCTCCAAATGACCTCTGGGCTAAAGTTTAACGAAGGCTACTACAATCCCTTTGGGACGGTGGCTACCTTTTATTATGGGAGACGCCTTAGGAAAGCTGTGGAAAAGTTAGAACTTGAGAATCCTCCAGGAGTTGGGTTTAGCTATACTAGCGGCGAAGCACAATTGCTAGGCTTGGTTTTGGAACGAGCTCTCAACGGCCAGACCATCTCTTCGTATCTGGAAGAGAAATTGTGGAAACCTCTCCAAATGGAATATGATGCTAGCTGGAGCATAGATAAAAAGAAAAACGGACTGGAGAAAACCTTTTGTTGCCTAAATGCCAGAGCACGTGATTTTGCCAAGCTGGGCCGACTCTACCTCAACAAAGGAAACTGGAACGGACAACAGATTGTGTCTAAAGCATGGGTAGAGCGCTCTACAGCGATTGATACGACCAACGGGAGTTCTTGGGAGTACCAATACCAGTGGTGGATCCCTACCAAAACCGGTGACTTTATGGCCGAAGGAATTCTAGGCCAGTATATCTACGTAGACCCCAAAACCAACTTGATTATTGTAAGACTGGGAAAAAGTAATGGTGATACTAATTTTGAAAATCTTTTTATAAATATGAGTTCATATTATAAAACGCAAAATTAAAAAGAATTCGTTTGTCTTGTAAGGGTTGCAGTAAATCTGTATTTTCATACTTGTATGTATAGTTGTGTTCCATGAAAAAAAGTCAACGAATATTAAAACATACCTTCTTTTGCGGCGAGTCATTTTAGTTTCTATCAGCCCACAAAATTAACTCAAAAGAGATAGAAGATCTTTTTTCTAACACTTAAACGAAATTGATGAAAAGCATAAGCCAATTAAAAAACTGAATTTTAAGGCAACATAAATAGAGAACCGATATACTGAAAGAATGACTATTGAAGAAATCTATAAAAAAGGAGAAATAAGTATTCGATCTTATAATGTTTGTCAGAATAACAAACTTTATTCTATTTCGGATTTAAATAAATATTACTACCAAAATAAATCTTTTCATGATCTACATAATTGTGGGAGAAGGTCAAATGAGGAATTAGTTGGGATATTTAACAAACATCAAAAAGAAAAACTTGAAGAGCTTGGAATTGAAACCCAAAAAGAAAAACCAATTTTTAAAATAATTTTAGGACTGACAAGAGTTCAAAGAGAAGTAATTAATAGCTTAATTCTTGTGAATACTAAAAGCTTATCAGTGAGAAGCAGGAATGCAATATCATCGTACTTAAAAGGTAAGTTTACGATTAAATATTTTGCTGAGAAAATGTTACTTTCTGATAATTTCAATGTTAGTAAAATAAAGAATGTTGGGGCTAAATGTGTTCCTGAATTAGACAAATATATTTCTTCAATTAAAGGTTCTTTAGTTGAGGTATCTGAAACAAAAGATGAAAATTTTTTAATTGCATTAAAGAATAGATTTTTAATACAGCGTACTTATTTAAATTTAGATATACCAACTGAGATCCTTGAGTCAGAATCAATTTTTTTATTTGTAGATTATTTGGTGAGTGTAAATGCTCTTTTTAATCAAATTCAAACTGAAATATTTAAAAAATCATTTAAAATATACAAAAACCAAAAGGAGCTCACTTTAGATGAAATAGCAAAAGAAGTCGGGCTTTCAGCGGAAAGAGTGAGGCAAAGAAAAAAAGGGTTATTAGATGAGGTTTTTAATAAGCTATTGTTCACACAAAACTTCAATGATGATTTGTTCCAAAAATACAACCTAGATATTACTTCAAACCATTTGGATGTAAATATGGATATAGTTGAAATAATTAACTCAAAAAATAAAACTAATTTATCTAAACAATTTATTACTTATATACTATTTGCCTATTTATCTAATAGTTTTGCCTTAGTTGGAAATGTTGAAGATGTATTTCAACCAAAATACTTTAATGCCAGTAACAGGTATAATTGGATAAATTTCTACATAATAAAAAAAGAACTGGTTTATGAAATTGATTTTAATGCTTTATTAAATGATATCGAAAGCAGAATAAATAATAAGATTGAAGAAACATATACTTTTAATTTTAAAAGTTATTTGTCAAAATTTTTAACTGACAACCAGATTAAAAGCCTGAACTTAATATTTCCAATTGCTGAAAAAATAATTAATGATGAATTTGAATTATATCTAGATTTATATGAAAATATAATATTTAAAAGAAACACTGCAAGGCAAGTACACGAATACACATATGAGGCTCTTGAAGAATTAGGAAAGCCATCAAAAGTTAAAGTGATTTTTGAAAAGGTCATAGAACTTCATCCAAATTATGAAACAGAAGAAGCAAAAATCAGATCTTCTTTGAAACGCAGAAATGGCTTTATCTCTATTGGCAGAAAAAGTGTACACGGATTAAAAAAATGGGAAGATGAATTAGTAAATTTCAAGGGTGGTACAATAAGGAATATTGTAAAAGAGTATTTATCACTTTCTCCCACGCCAAAACATATTTCAGATATAACGGAATTCGTTTTAAAATATCGACCAAAATCTAATCAAAATAGTATTTTACAAAATTTAAAGCTTGATGAATCTGGTTTATATGTTTTTTTTAAAGGTTCAAATATTGGATTAAAATCAAAAAAATATCAAGCTGATTTCATGAAAATACCAGATGTTAAAAAGCCTGAAAAAAAGACTTGGCAAGAAAGATTTGAAATGCTTGATAATTTTACAGCAATACAAAAAAGGCAACCCTGTTCAACTGGAGTTCCTCCAAAAGAAATTAAGTTGTACCGCTGGCTTAATGTTCAAAAAAATAAACTAAATAAAGGTAAACTTGATAAAGATAAAGAAGAAGAATTAAATAATTTACTTAAAAAACATCCAAGTATAAATGGTAAGCGTAAAGTGAACTCAAACGAAAAATACGAAGAACTAATTTCATTTGTTTCAACTAACCATAGACTACCATCAGTAAGTAAAAATGGGGAAGAAAATTTATATCACTTTCTTTACAAACAACGTAAACTTTTTGATGCAAACGAACTTAATAGTAAAGAAGAAAATAAATTTATCGAAGTTGCAAAGCTTCATCAAAATATAAAATATGAAAATTAAAGAAACTAAATTATCACAACTCCATGAGCTTAATAAAATATGCGATGATAATGGTGTCGATTTTGACTCACTTAAGGCACTATTAGACTCTCTTAAAACAAAGAAATTACTTTCGAAAAAAAACTATCATCAGCAATCCATAGACGACACTATAAATAAAGCAATAAAATGAAATTCTCAAACGTTGAAATAAATAATTTCAGGCAATATTATGATAAAGTTAAAATAGACCTGACAACTAGTACTGATCAAAACATTATATTAATTGGTGGTAAAAATGGTTATGGTAAAACAAACTTTTTAATTTCAGTAGTTTGGTGCTTGTATGGCAAATTAATAGAAAAGGTTGATGATAATTTTAAACAAGAAATAAGAAAAGAAAAAAACTATTCATCTTTTATGCAACAGTCCATTAACTGGACTGCAAAAAAAGAAAATAAAGATACTTTTTCGGTAAGTCTAATAATTTCAGAAATTGAATTACCTGAATTAAATCAATTCAAATCAAATTCGGGATGCGTTAAAATTACTAGAAATTTTAACGTTAGTACTATGGATGAGCAGCTTTCTATTTTAGATCCAATTTCAAATATTGAGGTTTTTGATGATGAAACTGATAAAATCAATTTTATAAATGATTATATTATTCCAATAGATGCTGCAAAATTTGTCTTTTTTGATGCGGAAAAAATCTCTGAAATAGCCAATCTATCAATTAAAGAAGAAGGAGGTTTCATTAATGATGCTTTAGGTAAAGTTTTAGGATTAGATATTTACGACACAATGATTGAAGATTTCGAGTTTTATATAAATTCTCTTAAAAAAGAAGGAGCTACTAAAAATTTACAAGAACAAATTGTAGATAAGGAAAAGGCTATTCAGCTTTCTAACATAGATATAGACGGTCTTGAAGAAGAAAATGCAGAAAAACTTAAAGAAATAGATGACTTAAAAAAGACAATAAGGCAATATAACAACCTAATATCTGAACATAGCAAACAGGGAAATTCGACTTTTGACAGAGAATCTATCATAACAGAAATGGAAAAATTAAAAGAAAAAGAATTTGGACTTTCTCAAAAATTTACTGAATTAAGTGAGATTATTCCATTAACAATACTGACTGGAAAACTTGAAGAAGTTAATGAGCATCTTGAAATTCAACAAAAAAATGAATTATCACAAATTTCATCAAGAGAAAATTCTGAAAAAATAGAAAATTTTATTGAACTTCTATTTAACAAACCGCCTGAACCAGATAATTCTAGTATATCCCTTAGAGATAAACTTTTCTATTACGAGAAAGCTCAGAATTTGGGTTCAGAATTATTTAATAGCACTGAAGATTATATGCAACTAGAATTTGAACACGATCTTAATAATGCTGAAAAGAATTTAATTTCAGATTCTATAAACCTTGTTAGTTCACAATCAAAAGATTTACTTGAGAAAACGATTGAAGAATTTAATGAAGTGAAAAATAAATTTTCTGACCTAAATAAGGCTTTGAGCAAGGTTGATGCTGACTTAGAAGATGAACTTATTTTAGATTATTCTTCAAAGAAGGAAACCGCTGAATATAGAAGTGACCAACTCAAAGATGTGATTGGTAGAAATAAGCAAAAAACTGAAAGATTAAAAGATAATATTATTCGTTTTAATCAACAGCTTTCTTTATTGGTTAAAAAAGTTGATGTAAACGCTCAAAACAAGCTTAAAATCAAAGAAAGTCAGAAATATATCAACGTATTAAACTCATTCCTTGAAAAACAGAAAGCTAAACATAAAGATACTTTAGAAAAATTGATTTTAAGTGAGTTGAAAATATTGATGCACAAACTTGGTAGCGATGAAAACATTAGTAAATTTATTGAGGATGTAAAAGTTACTATTTTAGCCTCAGGACAAGGGATGAAAATCACATTGTTAGATCAAGATGATAGCGAAATTAGGAAAGAGAGTCTGTCGTCTGGTGAAAAACAGATATATATATCTTGTTTAATAAAAGCAATATTAAACGAGTCAATTAACAGTTTACCTATTTTTATTGACACACCTCTTGGAAGACTCGACGAAGAGCATAGAGATAATATTACTAAAAAATATTATCCAGCACTTTCACAACAAGTAGTTTTATTTTCTACTAATAGTGAAATTACTCCAAAACGCTATAAAGATATATTAAATAATATTTCAAAGTCTTATCTACTAGTTAATGATGGAGCAAACACTAATTTAAAAACAGGTTATTATCAAGGCTATGAGAATTAAAATAAGTAAAGAAAATGACGAGTTGTTATACAAGCTAAAAACATTATACAACTTTAAAAGTGAGGGTATAGTTCCTAGAATTGCATTTTCAAACAGTTTGTTATTAGGTAAAATATTTGATGCTGAAAAAGATGTTATTCCTAACTCTGACGGCAAAGAATTTCGAGATGATAAAGCTATTTTTGGAAATGTTATAGGAAATGTCTCGAATACAATAATTTTTAAATCAGTTCTTGACCAACATTATGGTAGAAATACTTTTGAAGATGAATTCATAAAATTATTTAAGCTTCATCTGAACCACGGTTTAGATATTTGGAATACTAAAATTGAAAAAGCTAACATATCCAAAGGTGACCACATTGACATTCTTTTAAAAGTTGTTAAAAACGGACTTGATTTGAGAAAAAGAATTGTCAAAACAAATGGCTCATCTAGTAACAAAAATATCAAAGAATTCAAAAGTCTATTAACCTTTGATTTAGGTAAAACGGAAGAAGGTGAAAATATTAAAATTAGAATTAATGATTTAAGAGAGTTTGATAATAGAAATATTGCAATTGCTGGAATGGCAGGCTCTGGTAAAACACAATTAATTAAAGATATTTTATATCAAATTTCAAAAAACACAAACAATGAGCTAAAGTTCATTTTTTTTGACTATAAAGGAGAAGGGAATCCAGAGCAGTTAAAACCTTTTTTGGATGCTACTCAATGTAAATTTGTCGATATTGTGAACGATGGAGGAATTGAGTTTAATCCATTTTTATCTATAAACCTTGACGAAAGACAAAAACCCTTTAGTATTCGGGCTTTTGTTGATACTGTATCTACTTTTGTTCCTAAAATGGGTGTTAGCCAAGAAAATATTTTAATTACTCTCATTAATAATTTGCTTGACAGAAAAAATGGTAGTTATCCAACAATTTTAGAATTGTTTGAGGAATTAGAAAACTACTACGAAGAAAATAACATAAAACTAGATACTTTATATTCTATCGTACGTGATTTATCTACGAATGTTTTCAATTGTAATACTAAAAACCCTAATATTCTAGATAAAAGTTTATACATTAATCTTCCTCCAGCTCTATCTGACACATTAAGACAGTTAGTTGTGTTTTTATTATTGAGGTATTATAATTCTTATTTTAGTTCAACGAACGATTGTGAGCCGAAAGATAATATTTTCCCTTTACGCTATGTAATTGTTATTGATGAAGCTCACATCTATTTAAAAAATAAAAATGCACGTAAAGCGCTTGAAGAACTATTGAGACTTTTAAGATCAAAAGGAGTAATTATTGTAATGCTTTCTCAAGGTGTTGAGGATTATAAAACCAAAGACTTTGATTTTGTATCACAAGTGAAACTACCAATTTGTTTAAATGTTCAGAATAAAGACTATAAAGCGATTAGTAATTTCGTTGGAACACCAAGTAGTAAATACAAATTAGAGTCGGAAATTAAAAAATTAGAATCAGGGAAAGGGTTAATAAATATTGGAGAACCGAAAATAATTGAATTAAGACAATGGTGGAAAACTAAATTAGACGAAAATATATGACCTGTGAGACGTGCAACACAAAATTCAGCTACTTTAAGTTATTAAAATCCTTTTGGTTTGCATATCAAGATATAAAATGTAACCACTGCGATTCAACTTTTGAACATAAGTTATCCAACAGAGTTTTAGGAGGACTCCTCGTAATGATACCAATTTTTATTAGTTTTATGGTTTTCGAAGACAAACCTGTGTTAGTTCCTATCATTGGATTTATACTGATGTCTATGGTTTTATCGTTATCCCTACCATTTATCATGAAATTCAGTCGGTTCGATTAATATACGGAAGTTATTCTGGTCTTAAAAGTAAATTTAGAAAAGACAAAACTGACACAAACGAATAACTCAAAAACAGGAATCGGAGTCATGATCGTAACCCTTTTCATTTTCAGAACGGGTATTGGTCTAAAATTAGGCACCTCTGAAATGAAGACCACCCTTTTTAACCTTGTGGGCTTAGCTTTAAGTGTAATTGGTCTTTTGATTTTAGTTAGGGCAAATAAAAAAACAGATCAAAAAGCGTTCATCGACCTCAACACTTAGCATTAATAACATGAGAACATTTAGCTGATAAATTTCTTTTTGACCGTCATAGCACTACTCCTTGAAGCCACATTGTACAATCAATTTAATTTTGGAACTCTAGAGTTTGATGAGCAAATACTTTCTAGAAATAAAAGTTAACAAAGTTTAGAACTTAGGTATATAACTATTTTAGTATCAGTCCAACATGCGAATTATTCTCAATTTCAGGGCTGTAAACGGACACCTAATCATTTTTATTTTGAAATACATATTGAAATCAAAAAACCCTCTAATTATGAAAATATAGAGGGTTGAATTGATATAAGTGTAGAAATTATTTTTCTTTTGTGTCTTCAATCTTTAGTCCATCAGCTGTTTGCCCTTCATCTTTTGGCTCTGAAAAATCTGTGATTTCTTTAGATATCAAAAGATTATACCACTGCAAAACTTTCTTAATATCTGAAGGATAAACACGTTCCTCATCGTATTCTGGAAGAATTTCACTAAAATAATCAGTCAATTCCTTTTTAGAAGATTTATGATCTATAGATTGTTTCCCTTCTTCCTTGTCAAAAATCTTTTGAAAAACTAACCTTAGGGGTATTTCTTCCGTGTAGGTGTAAATGGCAATTTCACTTAAAATGCTGACATTATTTTTCATGCTCACAGGAATTTTTTTACCATCGATAAATGATTCTGCTAAAAAACCACCTCTGGTTTGAGCTTTTAATTCAAAAAGTCCGGGTTTACCGGATATAGATAATACTTTGTCTAATTTCATACGTTATATTTTGGCTGGCAAATATGCAAATTGTTTAGCTTTATAAGCTGATCTATCTAATTTTTTTAGCTAGTGGATATTTCATCCTATATCCAACCTCTATTTTACCCTTGGAGATATTGGTCAATTTATTTTTTATGAGTCTTTTCTTCAAGCTAGAAATCCTATCTGTAAATAAAACTCCCTCAATATGATCATATTCATGTTGAACCACGCGGGCAGCTAGGCCCGACAGCTTTTCCTTTTGAGGAGTGAAATTTTCATCCAGATACTCGACCGTGATCTCAGGCTTCCTGAATATGTCTTCATGTACATCCGGAATACTTAAACAGCCTTCGTTAAAATCCCATTCTATACCGTTTTCTTCGATAATCTGTGGATTGATGAACACGCGCTTAAAAGCCTCTAACTCATTTTTTTCAAGCTCACTAAGAGACTCATCCTCAGAAAAAGGCTTAGCATCTACAATAAACAAACGAATAGAGAGACCTATTTGTGGGGCTGCTAGTCCTACTCCACTTGCATTGTACATGGTTTCAAACATATTTTCTAAGAGCTCATCAATTTTTGGATGATCCTTCGAAATGTCTTCTGCTTTTTTCTTTAGCACAGGAGAGCCATAAGCTGCAATCGGTAATATCATAATCTCAATTTTACGTGAGAGGGCGTCCACCCTTTAGTTTAAGATTGCAAAAATACAGGTTTTATTTCTTTTGGTTTGGATAATCTTTTGTTTTCAACAAATTATATATACTGAAGATAATTTTGAAGTATAATCGTAGCGCTAATTTCGTCGACTAAGCCTTTATTTTGACGTTGTTTCTTCTTCAAACCAGAATCAATCATAGTTTGAAAAGCCATTTTTGAAGTAAACCGTTCGTCTATCCTTTTAATCACAAGAGAGGGGAATAATGCCTGCACATCTTCTATAAAATAGAGAATATTTTTTTCCAACTGCATGGGTTTGCCATCAATGTGTTTAGGTTGACCTACAACTAGTGTATCTACAGACTCTTCTTCGATTATTTTTTTCAACTCTTGCATTAAGTTCCTAGTCTCTACGGTTCTTAGACCAGAGGCTATCATCTTCATTTCATCAGAAATGGCAATTCCTGTTCTTTTCATACCAAAATCTAAGGCAATAACTTTAGTTTTCATATTGTCTATTATGCAACAAAGATAAGGCATCCACTAAGAATCTGGATTTAATCATAAACCTTATCTTCGCAAAAAAATTCGATAATGGAAGACTTAAAACAGAAGATACTAGAAGCTTGGGACAATCGAGACTTACTTCAAGAAAAGGAAACTATTGAGGCCATTCGTACTGTTATCTCTAGACTAGATAGTGGTGAATTACGTTGTGCAGAACCCACTACAGAAGGCTGGCAAGTCAACGAATGGGTAAAAAAAGGGGTGGTCTTGTATTTTCCAATTCAAAAAATGGAAACTATGGAGGCCGGGATTTTTGAATATCATGATAAAATACCACTAAAAACAGGATATAAAGAGAAAGGAATACGCGTAGTACCTAATGCTATTGCAAGGCATGGAGCTTATATTTCTAAAGGTGTCATTATGATGCCAAGTTATGTGAACATAGGCGCTTATGTAGATGAAGGGACTATGGTAGATACGTGGGCAACTGTAGGAAGTTGTGCTCAAATAGGTAAAAATGTGCATTTGTCTGGAGGGGTTGGAATTGGAGGAGTTTTGGAACCACTTCAAGCCTCACCGGTAATAATAGAAGACGGTGCTTTTATAGGGAGCCGCTGTATTGTTGTTGAAGGCGTAAGGGTAGAAAAAGAGGCCGTTTTAGGTGCCAATGTGGTATTGACCATGAGCACAAAAATTATAGATGTAACTGGAGACAAACCTGTTGAAACGAAGGGAGTTATACCAGCACGCTCTGTTGTGATTCCTGGCAGTTATACCAAAATATTTCCAGCAGGTGAATTCAATGTTCCCTGTGCCTTAATCATCGGTAAACGGAAAGAGAGTACAAACAAAAAGACGTCCCTTAACGATGCTTTGAGAACATATGATGTAGCGGTGTAATTATCATCACTAAAAACAAACTTACAGGTAAATGAAAATTTTAATAATACAAAATAAAAAAATAGGCGATGTCTTAACCACTTCAGTACTATTTAAGGCAATTAGAGATAATCTGAATTATACTGAAATGCATTATTTTGTTTATTCTAATGCTCTATCTGTCATAAATAAAAACCCAAATATCGATAAAATTTGGCATTGTAAAGAAGAAGAATTTACAGGAATAAAAGGGGTTCTAAAATGGTATACGATTTTTAAAAAAGAAAATTTTGACCTTATAATCGATGCTTACGCGAAGCTATCTACTTTAAGCTTAGTCATGTTCTTAAATCCAAGAAATAGCATAAGTTTTAAAAAATTTTACTCAAATTTGTTTGTAAAAACGAGTATAAAACGATTGGACGAGCCAAAAACTAATGCAACACTTGGTATTGAGCATAGATTACAATTAATTGAACCAATACTAGGAGAAACCAATATTTATAAGCCTAAAATTTACTTAGGCAAAAGTGAATTGAACAATGCAAAGCAGAGATTATTAAACCATTCTATAAATTATAAGAAAACACTCATCATGATAAGTATTTTGGGAAGTGAAGATAGTAAAACATACCCTTACGAATACATGGCTAGTTTACTTGATTTCTTAGTCAATTTGGATGATGAGTATAGCTTATTATTAAATTACATCCCAAACCAAAAAAATCAAGTGCAAAATATATTAAATCTTTGCAAATCTAAAACAAGAAAAAATATACATCAAGATTTCTATTCGAGTGATTTAAGAGAGTTTATATGTGTAACCAAACACTGTAAAGCCTTGATTGGTAACGAGGGTGGTGCAACCAATATAGCAAAAGCAATAGAAATTCCTACTTTTACAATTTTCTCACCAAACATTAAGAAAAAAGATTGGAATATTTTTGAGGATGGAAGACAAAATATTTCTGTTCATGTTGATGATTATTTTGATACTAAAGCTCAAAATTATGATAAATTTGAACCATCATTATTTTATGATAAACTAAAATTTTTCTGCAAATTAAACTTACAAAAATGATCATTGGATACGAAGCTAAACGCTATTTTCACAATTCAACTGGTCTTGGCAACTATGCAAGAAGTTTGGTCAATAATTTAGCGAAGTATTATCCGCAACATGAATTTATATTATATAATCCTAGACCAAGTAATTCGTTTGAAATCCCTTTAGAGTTTGGTAATGAAATACATGAGATAAGGCCAGAAGGCTTTATTAACAAAAAGCTACATCCATTGTGGAGATCATACAATGTCTCTAAAAGACTTAAAAATGATCATCTTGACCTATTTCATGGGTTATCTGGAGAAATTCCTCGAAATATTCCAGATGGAATTTCAAAAGTCCTTACTATTCATGATTTAATTTTCTTAAGATTTCCTGATTTATATAATCCTATAGATAGGACTATTTATTATCATAAGTTTAAAAGATCTGCAAATGAAGCAGATTTGGTAGTGGCCATTAGCGAGCAAACAAAAAAAGATATAATCAAATATTTAGGAGTTTCAGAATCGAAAATTAAAGTAATTTACCAAGGTTGTAGAGATATTTTTAAGTTAGATTTTGATGAAAATGAAATTCAATCAGTAAAACTGAACTATAATCTCCCAAAAGATTTTATTCTTTACGTAGGAACTATTGAAAAAAGAAAAAATTTATTGAGTATCGTACAAGCCATAAAAAATATTGATACGCATTTGGTTGTAGTAGGTAGAAAAACAAAATATTATAATGAAGTTGAAAGCTACATTCAAAAAAATAATTTGGAAAAAAAAGTCATTTTTTTGAACCATGTCAACGACTCATCCTTAGCTATTATTTACAAATTAGCAAAAGTATTTCTCCTACCATCATTTTTTGAAGGCTTCGGAATTCCTATTATCGAAGCATTATACTCTGGGACTCCAGTAATAACCTCTAAGGGGGGTTGTTTAGAAGAAGCCGGTGGGCCACACTCCGTATATGTAGAGCCTTCTGATGTAAACAGTATAAAAGAAGCCATTATAAATGTGTTAAGTGACCCAAAACTACGTAGCGATATGATAAGCAAAGGACTGAAATACAGTAAAAATTTTGATGACGACCTTTTGGTAAGACACTGGTTTGATTTATATAAATCTCTAATATAGTTCAATATATTCTTAATATATTTTCAATGACTACATCATGATTTATTTTGAAACTTATAAAATCAATCAGCTATTTATTATACCTAAAATAGAACAATATTTTACATTTGCATTTTAACACCTACCTAACCTCTTTTTTATCTATGTCCAAGATTTCGGCACTTATCATTACTCTTAATGAAGCAAAAAATATTGCTGACGTTATAGATAATCTAGATTTTGCAGATGAAATTATAGTTGTAGACTCCAATTCTCAGGACTCTACCGTAGAAATTGCAGAAGCTTATCAAAATGTTATTGTACATAAACATAAGTTTGAGAATTTCACAAAACAAAGAAATTTTGCACTTAGCAAAGCAAATCATGAATGGATACTATTTTTGGACGCCGACGAAAGAATTCCAGAAGTTTTAAAACATGAAATCTTGGAGACCGTCCAATCTAAGGAAACTGCAGATGCTTATTATTTTTATAGAAAATTCATGTTCAAAAGTCGACCCCTACACTTCAGTGGTTGGCAAACTGACAAAAATATAAGATTATTTAAAAAAAGTAAATCTATGTATACCGAGGGGCGCTTGGTACATGAAGTTCTAGAAGTAAATGGTAAAGTGGCAAATTTGCAGCATCATCTTATTCATTATTCATATGAAAACTACGCTTCTTACAAGAAAAAAATGCTGAGCTATGCAAGTTTAAAAGCTAGAGAACTTTTTCTTAAGGGAGTTGAGCCAAACCCGTATCATTTTATTATTAAACCAGTATACAAGTTTGTGTTCAGCTATATTATTCGTCTTGGCGTTTTAGATGGAAGAAAAGGTATCATTATCTGTTATTTAAATGCCCTGAGTGTTTACAAACGTTATCCTTACTTAAAAGAACTTATAAAAACTTCAGAATAGGGATTTAATTTTTTTCTTTCGTTTTTGTTTCAAGTGGAATTTTCTTTGAAACTCAGATGTGAAATTCCACATCATTTCAAATACTTCAGTATTGGATTTTTTTATGAGCTTTGCATATTCATCGCTCATTATTTCAATCATTTCTCTTTTGGGAGTCAACCGTCTTAAGTTATACATGCGCTCCTTAAAACTTAAAGTTTTAAACTGCATTCTGTTAAGATCTACAAGAGAAAAGTCATATCCAGAATCTGTGATGAAAATCAGCGTATTCCCCGGTGAATGGTCCTGAAATTCAATTCTTTTTTCGTGTAAATCAAAAGAAAACCTTGTAAATGCTCTAAGAATTTCTTCATGATTTGGAAAATCGGGTTCATGAACAAGTTCCCGATAGGTAAGATCTGGAGATTGGTGCAAACTGATGTAAAATGACTTTCCAAAACCAAAGCCATTTTTAAATTCAAAAAAAGCGATAGGCTCTGGAGTACCTATTTCTTTTTCTTTTAAAATGGTTGCATACTCAAAAGAACGTCTAGCTTTAGATTTTCTAAAGTATTGGTATGCAATCTGATTGATAAAATTGGGTTCTTTAAAAGATTTAATATTCAATGTTTTACCCTCAAAATTTACGGTTTTTATTATATTTCTATCTCCGTCACCAAAAATAGTACCGATACTTTCGAAAGAAGTTACCAAAGCAGTTAAGGCTGTTTTGTGTTGTTCATAATTAGAATTAAAATCTGAGTCCATGAATACTATTTAATTTTCAAATTTAAAACTATAGGGGGTCTTATGTAGATTTCTAAAGCAATTTATTTTAACAGATACAAAACTTAACTACATTTGTAGGTTAATAATTCTAATATTCATGAAGCCATTTCCTAAATGCAGTCTTATAACTCCCACTTATAATTGGCCAGATGCTCTGGAATTATTATTGAAAAGTCTTACGTATCAGTCTTATTTACCAGATGAAGTGATAATTGCTGATGATGGTTCCAATACTGAGACATCATTGCTGATAAAGAATTATCAAGAAAAACTCTCTGTTCCTCTTATTCACATTAGACACGAGGACAAAGGAAATAGGAAGCCAAGAATTATGAATAAAGCCATCGCGAAGGCAAAATATCCCTATATTATTGAAATTGATGGTGATATTATAATGCACAGACACTTTATAAAAGATCACTTGAAGTTTGCAGAAAAGGGCTTTTATTTATACGGTTCTCGTGCTAACATTCAAGAAAATTACTCAACCGAAATTTTCACTAATAAGCGAACACAGTTTAACTATTTTTCAAAAGGCATTAAAAAACGTGGCCGAACGATTCACTTACCATTTTTAGCTCAATTTTTTAGGCCAATTACTGAACGCTCTCAAAAATTGAGGGGCTGTAATATGTCGTTTTGGCGAGACGATTTTATAAAGGTAAATGGTTTTAATGAAAATTTGGTTGGATGGGGAATTGATGACTCCGAGATGATTCAACGCTTACATAATATTGGAATTAAAGGAAAGAGACTTAAATTTGCAGGAATCGCTTATCACATTTATCACAAAGAACAATCAAAATCACATATAGACATTAACTTGGCTATTGAACAGGAAACCACTAAAGCTCAAATTAAACGCTGTGAAGTTGGTATAAATCAATTTTTAGAAGTTTAAAAATGGTAGAAATCTCAATTATCTTAATCAATTTCAACTCGTCTAATTATACCATTCAATGCATTGATTCTATCTATAAAAAAACAAGCAAAGACATTGACTTTGAAATTATAATTGTGGATAATAAATCTGAAACAGACGACTACTTAAACCTAAAAAGCCACTGTGAATCATTAAGCTTAAGCAATTTACATTTATATCTAAATTCAGAAAATAGCGGTTTTGGTGGGGGTAATATGTTTGGTTTCAATAAAACTAAAAGTCAATTTGTGGCCTTTGTAAACAATGATGTTCTTTTTAAAAATGATTGTTTAAGTATTCTTTCAAACACTTTAAAGTCAAATTCTGAAATAGGTGTTTGCGCACCCACAACTTATAAAAATGATGGTAAGATTTTACCAACATTAGATTTTTTTGCTTCACCAATCAAGGTTCTGTTTGGAAGAAAGATTTATAAATATTTAAAACCAAAAGAATACAAAGACAGAAACTTAAAATTAGATAAACCCACCAAAGGTGATTTTGTCTCAGGTAGTTTTATGATGTTAACCAGTAAAAACTTCAAAAAAGTTGGTGGTTTTGATACTAATATATTTTTGTATCATGAAGAAACCGACTTATGTAAGCGCTTGCAAAAATCTAACTTAGATGCAATTTGCGAACCTAGAGCAGAATGTATACATTATCACGGGGCTAGTACTCCAAAATCAATTCAAATTAAAGCTGAATTAAAACGCTCTTTACTATATGTCATAAAAAAACATGATGGAAATTTGCCCTATGCCTTAATCCACTTTTACTTGGTGTGTAAATATTCTATTAAAACCAGTGTTAAATCAAAATACATCTATTTACTAAAACAATTACTTCGCCCGATTCATTTAAATAGTTCGACTAAAACCAACTAAAAAAAACAAGCAAAAATTAAAAATAATTAATTAGTTTAAGCCCTAAATAAATTCTTTTCTACCCAATAAATACTAGTTAGGGAATTGCTTAAAATGTTACCTATCTAGACATAATTCACAAATTTTTTCCTAAAAAAATAAGGCTATGAGTGAAAATAAGGAACTTTGGTTAACCTTTTAGTTTTCGAATTTGAATAAAATATTAGAGATTTTAAGTAAATAATTGATTCATGACTATCAATTATAATAATCATATAAAATAGATTCATGGATTACCACAATAAAAAAGGAAAATACTACATCAATAAAAGATCTGAAATGTTGGAGTTCTTTCCAAGTAGTGCGAAAACTGTTTTAGACGTTGGTTGTGGTCAGGGTATATTTGCCCAGCAAATTAAAGACATTTACAAGACAGAAACTTGGGGAATAGAATACATGCCATCACATGCAGAAGAAGCAAAAAAAATTTTAGATAAAGTTTTCGTTGGCGAATGTGAAAAATTTCTTGATGATTTACCAAATGATTATTTTGATGTTATTTATTTCAATGATGTCTTAGAACACTTATTAGATCCCTACATGGTTCTAAACAAGATGAAAGAGAAATTAACAGATAAAGGAAGAATTATAAGTTCTATTCCAAACATAAGATATCATAGCGCTTTAAAAATGCTTATCTTAAAAAAAGAGTGGATGTATCAAGAAAGTGGAGTAATGGATCACACACACTTAAGGTTTTTTACAAAAAAAAGTATAAAAAGAATGTATGAGACTCTTGGGTTTAAAATAATCTCACATAAAGGAATCAATAAAACAAAATCTTTAAAGCCTTACCTTTACAATTTACTTTTATGTTTTACAGCTTCAGATATTTTCTTTGTGCAATATGCAACAGTAGTAGAAAAATAAATTCCTAAAGGTTATCCATATTATGAAAGATCAAAAAGAATACATACTTGAATGCATACAAATCTTAAAACGCGGAGGACTTATCCTTTATCCTACAGATACCGTTTGGGGAATAGGCTGTGATGCTACAAATGCAGAAGCCATCGATAAAATTTATGCTCTAAAAAATCAACCAAATACTAAATCCTTAATTTGTTTAGTGCCAGACTTTAAAATGCTAAACCAATACGTCGAGGATATTCCAGAAGTCGCTTATGACATCCTAAAATATGCAGATAAGCCCACGACTATTATTTATCAGAACCCCATACGTATATCCACAAATCTTATTGCAGACGACGATACCTTAGGCATTAGAGTGGTAGATGATATTTTTGCTAAAGAATTGATTCGCAAATATAAACGGCCTATTGTCTCAACATCAGCCAATATAAGCGGACAACCTACGCCTGCCAACTTTTTTGAAATTTCACCAGAAATTTTAAATGGTGTGGACTATGTCGTAAATTTGTACCAGTCAACTAAAAATAAAAAACCTTCAACCATCATCAAATTAGACCTTGATGGTAAAGTTGAAGTGATTCGTAAATAATATGCCCGATTCTTATTACCAAGACGCCTTACAACATAAAATATTTAATATTCTTTCAGAAGCGGCAGATGATATCAATGTCGAAGCCTATGTTATAGGTGGCTTTGTGAGAGACTTTTTTTTAAAAAGAGGCAAAGCTGAAGATATAGATGTTGTCGCTGTAGGCAGCGGCATAGAATTAGCTAAAAAGGTTTCAGAAAAATTACCTGGGAAACCTCCTGTTAAAGTCTTTAAAACCTACGGTACCGCGATGCTTAAGATCTTTGACCTTGAAGTTGAATTTGTTGGGGCTAGAAGAGAATCTTATACTGAAGATAGCCGAAATCCCAAAGTTGAACAAGGTACTTTAGCAGATGATCAAAATCGAAGAGATTTCACAATCAATGCACTAGCACTTCAACTTAATAAAAAAGATTTCGGAAAACTCCTAGACCCTTTTAAAGGCTTGGAAGATTTGAAGACTCAACTTATCAAAACTCCTTTAGATCCAGAAGTTACTTTTTCTGACGATCCGCTAAGAATGATACGAGCGATTCGGTTTGCTAGTCAACTTCATTTTAAAATTGATCAAAAATCCATTCAGGCTATTAAAGATCATTCAGAAAGAATAGATATTGTAAGTAAAGAACGCATTGTCACAGAACTTAACAAAATACTGAAATCAGAAAAACCTTCAGTAGGTTTTAAATTGCTTCACGATACCAATTTGTTACAACGCATTCTTCCCGAACTTACTCACTTAGAAGGTATTGATGAAATCGATGGTCAAAAACACAAAGACAACTTTTGGCATACGCTAGAGGTTGTTGATAATATTTCACTCGAAACCAATGATGTATGGTTGAGATGGGCTGCACTTCTTCATGATATTGGAAAAGCACCTACTAAGCGATTTCATAAGAAAATAGGCTGGACATTTCACGGGCATGAATTCAAAGGATCGAAAATGGTTTATCAGCTCTTTAAAAGGCTTAAACTCCCTCTTAATGATAAAATGAAATTAGTTCAAAAATTAGTTTTACTAAGTTCGAGGCCAATTGCTATTGTAGATGATGACGTGACGGACTCTGCCGTAAGACGGCTTATTTTTGACACAGGAGATCATCTAGACGATTTGATGATGCTATGTGAAGCAGATATCACTACAAAAAATCCAAAACGCTACAAAAAATATCACAATAACTTTAAGGTCGTTAGACATAGAATACAAGAAGTTGAAGAGCGTGATAAAGTACGTAATTTTCAACCCCCTGTTTCAGGAAAAGAAATCATGGAAACTTTTCAGATAGAACCTTGTCGTGAAGTTGGAGAAATTAAAGCTAAAATAAAAGAAGCTATTTTAGATGGCGATATTCCAAACGACTATGAAGCTGCTTTTCAATACATGTTGAAAGAGGGAGAAGCACGTGGCTTTAAACAGGCCTAAGATTTTCTGAAAAACATGCCAAAATAAAAGCTAAAACCCATAATTCATAGTGCACCTTGCGGATAAGATTTATATTTGTAAAAAATTAAATCGTGTTTAGAAAATCAATAAAAGCCTCTATTATTATTGTCTATCTCGTTATTATTGCGGGTGCTGTTGTAAGAATGACTGGGAGTGGTATGGGATGCCCAGACTGGCCTAAATGTTTTGGATATTACATTCCACCTACCGAAGAAAGTCAATTAGAGTGGGCGCCAAATCATGATTACTTTAAAGGGCAGGTTATCATATTGGATAAGGCTCTAAAAATTTCAAAAGAGGCTTTCACCTCTTCTAAAGCCTTTGAAAATTCACATTGGGTAACTTATGAAAAGCATGATTATGCTGAGTTTAATGCCTTACATACCTGGATAGAATACATCAATAGATTACTGGGTGCTGTCGCAGGTTTAGCCATATTAATAATGACCGTTAGTTCATTTTGGCTTTGGAAAAGAAACAAAAAACTGACACTGCTTTCTATAGCTTGTTTAATTTTATTATTATTTCAAGCTTGGCTGGGAGCTACAGTGGTGTATTCAGTGCTGTCACCAGTGAGAATTACCATTCATATGCTTGTAGCTCTCTTGATTGTAGCACTACTTATTTATATATTAAAACTTTCTTCGAAAGAAAATAGTTCAAGATTAAGCACATCCACATTCAGGAACTTATTGATTTTTGCGGCCATACTTAGCTTAATTCAGATAGCAATGGGAACACAAGTCAGGCAATTTGTAGATGATCAAATTGGTATTTTAGGTTATGAAGCTAAAACAAAATGGCTAGAAAATCCAGACTTAATTTTTTATATGCATCGTTCGTTTTCAATTCTACTATTTCTTGTAAATGCAAGCATTTGGTGGTTAAATAAAACAAGGAAATTAGGTTTCAAACTCACTAACTGGATGATGTTTTTTATAGGTTTAGAAATAATAACAGGAATTGCGATGTATTATCTAGATTTTCCCTTTTTATCACAACCTTTGCACTTAGTAATTGCTTGTATGTTGTTTGGTGTTCAGTTTTATATTTTAATGCAAAGTTTTGAAGCCAAATTAATACCAAAATCTAAAAATTAGATCCTATGATTTATAAATACAGAGTCGTATTAGATACCTTAGACGACGTCATTAGGGACATTGAAGTAAGAGATGATTCAACCCTTGAAGATCTACATAATTCTATCTCGCAAGCTTTTGGATTTGACGGTACAGAAATGTCTTCGTTTTACAAAAGTGATGAAGACTGGAATCAAGGAGAAGAATATTTGCTTTTTGACATGAGTGATGGTCAAAATGCCATCAAAATGATGAATGAGACCACGTTAGATAGTGTTTTTTCAAGAGAAAATACGAAGATGATTTACGTTTATGACTTTTTTAGTTTGTGGACCTTTTATGTAGAACTAGCAGATATAGAAGAACCTATGGACGGTCAGGATTATCCCAATTTAATGTTTGCTCAAGGACAGCTCCCTGATTCTCCACCAGACAAACAATTCGAAGCTGAAAAATTAGAGGAAGAGGAAGAAGAAAAAAATGATGATATCGAATTTGAAAATCTTGATGATTTTGATTTTGATGAAAATTGGAATTGAAAACTATTTTAAATTAGTACACCAAAAGAAACTCAACATAATTTATGATCAATTTATTTAGTGCCCAAATTGAAAGTATGTCTATACATCGAGTGGGGAATAAAAGTAAAAATGAATCCCTATTTATTTCTGAAAGAGCTCACGAACTTTCTGACGAATTAAAACCCCTTATTAAAGAATACTTCTTGAAATCCTTTAGGGAAAAAGAAGAAAATTACTATCACTTTGTTCATGATACAGATTTAGAATTTCATCAACTTAATGGATTAGTCACCGATATTTTTAATAATCCTTCGGAAAGTCATGATGTCTCTAAAAAAATAACCAGTTTATTATTTGAAGAGTCAAAGCATCAACACATAAAAGGAGGCGAGGTTTATGTTATTTACTTCGAAAACATGCTCATAGACAATGAGAAGGTGTCCGCCGTTGGAATTTTTAAATCTGAATTAAAACATGATTTTCTTCAATTTGAAGAGAAACAGAATAATTTAGATGTCATTCTTCAACAAGGAGTTCATTTAAATAAACTAGACAAGGGCGCTATAATTTTTAATACTGAAAAAGAAAAAGGCTATAAAATTCTATCAGTAGATTCCAATAAATACGATACAAAATACTGGTTAGAACAATTCTTGCAAGTCGACTTTTTCGAAGATGAAAATTTCTACACTAAAAAATACTTGAAGTTTTGTGAGAATTTCGCAAAGGATGTAGTCCTCCCAGCTGAAGATAAGCAACAGGAGGTCCTATTCATGAATAAGGCTATGAATCATTTTGCTTCTAATGATAATTTTAACGAAAAAGATTTTCTTAGTGATGTTCTTGAAAACCCAGCTTTGGAACCTGAATTTCAAAATTATAAAACTGAAAAGGCACCGAAATATAAAGTCGAAGATTTATCCGACTTTCCTATTTCCAATACGGCTGTGACTGCAGCTCGTAAAAAAATTAAAAGTGTTATCAATTTGGATACAAATATTCAAATAAAGATGGATTTTGTTAATGGTGACAGTGCACAAAAGTTCATAGAAAAAGGTTGGGATGAGGATAGACAGATGTTCTACTATCTAGTGTATTTCAACAAGGAAGAAAAAAGTTAAATAGAAAAATAGTAAGTATTTATGGATCAAAACCCTTTATTACAAACATTCGATCACCCCCCATTTTTTAAAATAGAAAACTCGCATTTCAAACCTGCTTTTGAAAAGAGTTTAAAAGAAGCTAGAACTGAAATAAATACTATAGTTGACACTATTGAAGCACCAACTTTTTCAAATACAATTGAAGCTTTGGAGTTTTCAGGTCAAAAGCTAGGTAGAATTTCAAGTATTTTTTTTAATTTAAATTCTGCTGAAACAAATACAGAGATACAAAAACTCGCTCAAGAGATTTCTCCTCTTTTAAGTGAATTCAGTAATGATATATTATTGAATGCAGACTTATTTAAAAAGATAAAATCTGTTTTTAAGGATAAATCCAACGAAGATTATTCTCAAGAACAAATTATGCTTCTTGAAAAGATCTATAAGAATTTTACCAGAAATGGAGCGAATTTAAATCAAAATGATCAGAATCGCCTAAGAGAGATCGATATGGAGTTATCTAGATCTTCACTAAGTTTTGGTGAAAATGTTTTAGCAGAAACTAATAATTTCGAACTACAGATTAAAGATAAAAGTGAGCTTGATGGAATTCCCGATGATATAAAGGAATCTGCGAAAAATTTGGCTGAAGAAAAACAAAAAGAAGGCTATATTTTTACCTTAGATTTTCCGACTTTCATCCCGGTGATGAAATTTGCAGAAAACAGGGAACTTAGAAAGAAACTACTACTTGGATTTGGATCTAAAGGTTTTAAGGATAATGACTATAATAACGAGGAAAATGTTCTCAACATAGTTAGACTTAGACTAGATAGAGCAAACCTTCTTGGTTATAAATCTCATGCTGATTTTGTACTTCAAGAACGCATGGCTAAAACGGTGGATACAGTTCACACTTTTTTAGATAATATTCTAGAAAAAGCGATGCCTTCCGCCGTAAAAGAGTTGGAAGAATTAAAAGCTTTTGCATTTGAAATTGATAGTATTAAGGATTTTAAAAAATGGGATAAAGCCTATTATACCGAAAAACTCAAACAAAAGAAGTTTGACTTAAATGAAGAGGTTCTGAAACCCTATTTTGAATTAAATAGAGTTATAGGAGGAATGTTTGAAGTGGCATCTAAATTATATCATTTAACTTTTAAAGAAGTAAGTGACTTAGAGACCTATCATGAAGATGTCATCACTTATAAAGTTTATGATGAAACCAATACATATTTAGCAACATTATATGCCGATTTTCATCCTAGAGCAGGAAAAAGAGATGGTGCTTGGATGACAATTTATAAAGATCAGTACAAACTTAATAAAAAGGAGGAAAGACCTCAGGTTTCTATCGTCTGTAATTTCACTAAACCCACTAAAACTAAACCCTCTTTACTAACTTTTAATGAAGTGACAACCCTTTTTCATGAGTTTGGACATGCTTTACATGCCATGAACGCGAATACAACTTATCCTTCATTATCCGGAGCTTCTGTCTATTGGGATTTCGTAGAACTACCTAGTCAACTCATGGAAAATTGGTGCTACGAAAGTGAAGCTCTAAAACTCTTTGCGAGACATTACCAAACTGATGAAATTCTACCTACTAAATATATTGAAAAAATAAAGGAATCCTCTAATTTCATGGAGGGTTTACAAACGACAAGACAAGTTAGTTTTGGCAAATTAGATTTGGCATGGCATGCTCTGGAAAGCATGAATTCCATAGAAAAGGTAAAAGATACGGAAGATTTGGCTTTTAAAAATATTGAGTTATTGCCAGATATTGAAAGCACATGTATGAGTACAGCTTTTGGCCATATTTTTCAAGGAGGCTATAGCTCTGGTTATTATTCATATAAATGGGCTGAAGTTTTGGATGCAGATGCTTTCGAATATTTTAAAGAAAAAGGTATATTTAATAATGAAGTTGCAAAAAAATTCAGGGACAATGTTCTTCAGCTAGGAGGAACGGTTGAACCAATGGCTTTGTATAAGCAGTTCAGAGGTAAAGAACCAAATCCTGATGCCTTGTTAAAAAGAGCAGGACTCATTAAGAGCTAGACTGATAAATTAGAACAGTAAATACCCTTAAGTAATAAAGTTACTTAAGGGTATTTTTTTGTTTCAAACATAAACTTTAATAAACAAAAAAAACCCTTCATTACGTTAAGTAATGAAGGGTTTAGTATAAGAAGGCGGCGACCTACTCTTCCACAAGTATGCAGTACCATCGGCGCAAACGGGCTTAACTTCTCTGTTCGGAATGGGAAGAGGTGAGCCCCGTTGCTATAACCACCTTAAATCATTAAAGTTAATTGAGTACGTCTCAATCACCTTTATAAGTAGTCCCAGCTCGTGCGGGAATTCTAATATCGTGACATAGTTAAAGATATATAACAAGATCTTAAGTAAGGATAAAATAAACTAATAATCGTCTCATAGATAAGCTATATGGATAATTAGTATCACTTGGCTATGACATTACTGCCTTTACACCTGTGACCTATCAACCCCATCGTCTTTGGGGATCCTTTAAAGAAATCTCATCTTGTGGTGGGTTTCGCGCTTATATGCTTTCAGCGCTTATCCCTTCCAAACGTAGCTACTCTGCTATGCTCCTGGCGGAACAACAGATACACCAGAGGTTTGTCCAACTCGGTCCTCTCGTACTAGAGTCAGATCCACGCAAATTTCTAACGCCCACTGTAGATAGAGACCGAACTGTCTCACGACGTTCTGAACCCAGCTCGCGTGCCACTTTAATGGGCGAACAGCCCAACCCTTGGGACCTTCTCCAGCCCCAGGATGTGACGAGCCGACATCGAGGTGCCAAACCCCCCCGTCGATGTGAGCTCTTGGGGGAGATCAGCCTGTTATCCCCGGAGTACCTTTTATCCTTTGAGCGATAGCCCTTCCATGCGGAACTACCGGATCACTATGCTCTACTTTCGTACCTGATCGACTTGTAGGTCTCTCAGTCAAGCTCCCTTATGCCATTGCACTCTACGCACGGTTACCAGCGTGCTGAGGGAACCTTTAGAAGCCTCCGTTACTCTTTTGGAGGCGACCACCCCAGTCAAACTACCCACCAAATAATGTCCCCCAACTTAAGTCGGGGTTAGGCTTCAAACAAGTAAAGGGTGGTATTTCAACAATGACTCCACTGCCCCTAGCGAGGCCGCTTCAATGTCTCCCACCTATCCTACACATCACTTATCCAAAGTCAATATTAAGCTATAGTAAAGGTTCACGGGGTCTTTTCGTCCCACAGCGGGTAATCGGCATCTTCACCGATACTACAATTTCACCGAGGTCATGGCTGAGACAGTGTCCAGATCGTTGCACCATTCGTGCAGGTCGGAACTTACCCGACAAGGAATTTCGCTACCTTAGGACCGTTATAGTTACGGCCGCCGTTTACTGGGGCTTCAATTCAATGCTTCGCCGCAAAGCTAACATCTCCTCTTAACCTTCCAGCACCGGGCAGGTGTCAGGCCCTATACTGCATCTCTCGATTTAGCAGAGCCCTGTGTTTTTGATAAACAGTCGCCTGGACCTCTTCACTGCGGCCCTCACTCAAAAGTGAGGGCGACCCTTCTCCCGAAGTTACGGGCCCATTTTGCCTAGTTCCTTAGCCATGAATCTCTCGAGCACCTTAGATTTCTCATCCCAACTACCTGTGTCGGTTTACGGTACGGGCTGCTTTAATTGATTTTCTTGGAAGAACGGCCTCTAGATTATCACCGCCACCGTAGCTTTGGTGTACTATCTCTACCTTACAGTAGATTCAACGTGCAATTCCGTCTGCACGCACTAGATTTCCTTCTCCGTCTCGTTTAATTTAAAGCAGGTAGCAGAATATTAACTGCTTGTCCATCGACTACCCCTTTCGGGTTCGCCTTAGGCCCCGACTAACCCTCAGCTGATTAGCATAGCTGAGGAATCCTTGGTCTTTCGGTGTGCGGGTTTCTCGCCCGCATTATCGTTACTTATGCCTACATTTTCTTTTCTAAACGCTCCAGCATACCTTACAGTACACCTTCTGCGCTGTTTAGAATGCTCCCCTACCTCTCACAAATCTAATTGTAAGAGCATAGCTTCGGTAATATACTTATGCCCGATTATTATCCATGCCTGACCGCTCGACTAGTGAGCTGTTACGCACTCTTTAAATGAATGGCTGCTTCCAAGCCAACATCCTAGCTGTCTAAGCAGTCTGACCGCGTTTGTTCAACTTAGTATATATTTTGGGACCTTAGCTGATGCTCTGGGTTCTTTCCCTCTCGGACATGGACCTTAGCACCCATGCCCTCACTGATTAAAAACATTTTATAGCATTCGGAGTTTGTCAGGAATTGGTAGGCGGTGAAGCCCCCGCATCCAATCAGTAGCTCTACCTCTATAAAACTATTTAATCGCTGCACCTAAATGCATTTCGGGGAGTACGAGCTATTTCCGAGTTTGATTGGCCTTTCACCCCTACCCTCAGGTCATCCCAAGACTTTTCAACGTCAACGGGTTCGGTCCTCCACTATGTGTTACCACAGCTTCAACCTGCCCAAGGGTAGATCACACGGTTTCGCGTCTACCACAGCTAACTTAGTCGCCCTATTCAGACTCGCTTTCGCTGCGGATCCATAACTGAATTATTTATCCTTGCTAACGGTGGTAACTCGTAGGCTCATTATGCAAAGGCACGCCGTCATCCCTAATAAATTAAGGACTCCGACCGCTTGTAAGCGTATGGTTTCAGGGTCTATTTCACTCCTTTATTCAAGGTTCTTTTCACCTTTCCCTCACGGTACTGGTTCACTATCGGTCTCTCAGTAGTATTTAGCCTTACCGGATGGTCCCGGCTGATTCATGCAAGGTTTCTCGTGCCCCGCACTACTCAGGATACTACTACATCATTAATATCTTACCCCTACAGGCCTGTCACCTTCTATGGACACTCTTTCCAAAGTATTCGGGTTCATTATTAATGACGATATCGTAGTCCTACAACCCCAGTACTGCCGTAACAGTACTGGTTTGGGCTGTTTCACGTTCGCTCGCCGCTACTAGCAAAATCACTATTGTTTTCTCTTCCTCCGGCTAATTAGATGTTTCAGTTCACCGGGTTCGCTTTCCTTGCGGAATACTATACCTTCAGTATAGTGGGTTGCCCCATTCGGATATCTGCGGATCAATTCATATGTGCTAATCCCCGCAGCTTTTCGCAGCTTGTCACGTCCTTCGTCGCCTCTGAGAGCCTAGGCATCCCCCATACGCCCTTAATAAGCTTATCTATTCGATAATTATTTATTTATTTTACTCTAAAGTACTCTTACTCCTTAATTAAAAGAAATAATAATTCTCTTACTCTCGTATTCTTATATATCTTCAATATGTCAATGAACTTTCAACCCCTTATCAGTCTCCCGAAGGTGACAAATAAAAACCATTTACATAAAGTAGATGGTGGAGTATTGTTGTAATATCTAAAACCAATTAGATACTACTTGTTTTATATTATAAGTGGGTGTCTATTGTCTTCATGACTGTTTACATTACATGCATACTGTCAATATGAATAAATAATAATCTCAGATAAACTCCCTTCGACTTAGTAGTCTCAGGCAACTCCCTTCGATACGCTCTTTTTATAAAAAAAGTAGCTACTCAGGATAAACTTCTCGTCTTCCCTCGACTTAAGTAGTCTCAGGCAACTCCCTTCGATATGCTCCTTTTAAAAAAAAAGAGCTACTCAGGATAAACTTCTCGTCTTCCCTCGACTTAAGTAGTCTCAGGCAGACTCGAACTGCCGACCTCTACATTATCAGTGTAGCGCTCTAACCAGCTGAGCTATGAGACTGTAGACCTTATAATAATATTAAATTGACAACTAGAAACATCAAAAGCAACTTTACTACTAAAGTCTTAATGATTCCCTTTAAAAAAGCATCTATTACATTTTATCAAATGCAATACTCTAAAAAAGGAGGTATTCCAGCCGCACCTTCCGGTACGGCTACCTTGTTACGACTTAGCCCCAGTTACTAGTTTTACCCTAGGCGGCTCCTTGCGGCGACCGACTTCAGGTACCCCCAGCTTCCATGGCTTGACGGGCGGTGTGTACAAGGCCCGGGAACGTATTCACCGCATCATGGCTGATATGCGATTACTAGCGATTCCAGCTTCACGCAGTCGAGTTGCAGACTGCGATCCGAACTGTGATAGGGTTTGTAGATTCGCTCCTGGTCACCCAGTGGCTGCTCTCTGTCCCTACCATTGTAGCACGTGTGTAGCCCAGGACGTAAGGGCCGTGATGATTTGACGTCATCCCCACCTTCCTCACAGTTTACACTGGCAGTATGTCTAGAGTCCCCATCTTTACATGCTGGTAACTAAACAAAGGGGTTGCGCTCGTTATAGGACTTAACCTGACACCTCACGGCACGAGCTGACGACAACCATGCAGCACCTTGCAATTTGTCCGAAGAAAAAGATGTTTCCACCCCTGTCAAACTGCATTTAAGCCCTGGTAAGGTTCCTCGCGTATCATCGAATTAAACCACATGCTCCACCGCTTGTGCGGGCCCCCGTCAATTCCTTTGAGTTTCATTCTTGCGAACGTACTCCCCAGGTGGGTTACTTATCACTTTCGCTTAGCCACTCAGACCGCAATTAGTCCGAACAGCTAGTAACCATCGTTTACGGCGTAGACTACCAGGGTATCTAATCCTGTTCGCTACCTACGCTTTCGTCCATCAGCGTCAGTGAATTGTTAGTGATCTGCCTTCGCAATCGGTATTCTGAGTAATATCTATGCATTTCACCGCTACACTACTCATTCTAACCACTTCACAAGCACTCAAGAACAACAGTATCAATGGCAATTTTACGGTTGAGCCGCAAACTTTCACCACTGACTGATTGTCCCGCCTACGGACCCTTTAAACCCAATGATTCCGGATAACGCTTGGATCCTCCGTATTACCGCGGCTGCTGGCACGGAGTTAGCCGATCCTTATTCCTACAGTACCGTCAACAGTTCACACGTGAACCTTTTTCTTCCTGTATAAAAGCAGTTTACAACCCATAGGGCAGTCTTCCTGCACGCGGCATGGCTGGATCAGGATTGCTCCCATTGTCCAATATTCCTCACTGCTGCCTCCCGTAGGAGTCTGGTCCGTGTCTCAGTACCAGTGTGGGGGATCTCCCTCTCAGGACCCCTACCTATCGTAGCCATGGTAAGCCGTTACCTTACCATCAAGCTAATAGGACGCATACTCATCTATTACCGTAATCTTTAATTATCAATTGATGCCAATCGATAATACTATAAAATATTAATCCAAATTTCTCTGGGCTATCTCTTAGTAATAGGTAGATTGTATACGCGTTACGCACCCGTGCGCCGGTCGTCATCTGTAGCAAGCTACAATGTTACCCCTCGACTTGCATGTGTTAAGCCTGCCGCTAGCGTTCATCCTGAGCCAGGATCAAACTCTTCATCGTTAAATCTTATATATCTTAACGCTTTTCTTAAATTCGACTCTTACATCTTATTCTCAGGAATCAACTCTAATATTAGAGTATAATCTTAATGTTTCTAATTCTACAAGTAATCTCTTACCTGTATTGTCAATTCAATATGTCAATGAACTTTTAATTCTTGTTGTTTAAATCATATCCAAATGATTTTAAACTCGTATGCTTCTCTAAGCGGTTGCAAAACTAATACTTATTTTTAAACTGGCAAGGCGTTTTGAAGAAAAAAATTAAACTTTATTTTAAAGAACTTTATAAACTAAATCAAAATCAATTCTACAAACCCTATAACCCAATTTGTATTACCCTGCCCCTCTGTGTGTCTCTTACACCTCGATTAGCGGAGTGCAAAACTACAACCTTTTTTCCCTTCTAACCTAATCAATAATGCGATTTCTTTTCATTAAAATTCTATGCGGTGGTAAAGGACTGGTAATCAAAAGTATTAGCCGAAAATAAATTATCAAAATGTGAAAGAACACCTAAATAATTTAAAGACTCATGTAAAACTCAATAATATTTATACTTTGCTACTATGAATTGGGATTTAATTTTGATGGGCGTTATGTATAGTTTTGCAGGGACTATGCATTTTATAAAGCCAAAGACTTATTTAAAAGTCATGCCTAGATTTTTTAAAGCAAAAACGTTTCTTGTATATCTTTCAGGCGCCATTGAAATCATATTGGGTATTGGACTATTTTTTCAAAATACAAGGAGCTTGGCTGCTACAGGAATCATTCTAATACTCATAGCGTTTTTAAGCGTTCACTTTAATATGCTTAGAGGTGAAAAATATGCTATGGGAATCCCAAAATGGATACTATTACTTAGAATACCACTTCAATTTGTATTAATTTGGTGGGCTTACCTATATATATAATTATGGATAAAGAATTTACAGAAATAGAACTTGACAGAATTATAGAAATGGCTTGGGAGGATAGGACTCCTTTTGAAGCTATAGAATTTCAGTTCGGGGTTACAGAAGCTCAAGTCATTAAAATCATGCAAAAAGAAATGAAACCCTCAAGCTTTAAAATGTGGAGAAAAAGGGTTCAAGGAAGATCTACAAAACATAGAAAACTCAGTGATAATTCTATGAAAAAATTTAAATCTTCAAGACAAAAGCAAATTACTCACAACAAAATCTCAAAACGTTAAGCATAGATGTCATTCAGTATCACTGCCAATCTTATTCCCGCTTTATTAATCTGCATCTTAAGTACATCAAACCATTCATACATATATCTATAACTTAGATTTTCGTTAGCTGACGCAGAGCTATAAACCTCTCTTGTCAATTCCCTGTTTTCTTCAACCCAATCTAACAAAGATCCAGATTTAATGCTTTTTACTTCTTCCCTATTAAGTTTAGGCAAATTATCAGCTAATTCGCTGTAACTCATAGTATAACTTTCAATCATTTGCGTATCCCAAACCCTATGCATATTAGTAGGTTGGTTAAACCATTTTACTTTAAAATCATTAGCCCCCCTATCTTCTTTAAGACCGAAATGCAAGGGTTGGTGCATATCACCAACTAAGTGAATGAGCATTTTCAAGTAAAACTGCTCTTCTTTTTCATTTAGAACACCTGCTTTAAGTTTTTCTATACACTCTTGAATACCAAAAACAATATCCCCTTCAGGATTCTTTTCAGTTTCAGCATACGTTTTATCAAAAGGAATGTTGGCGTAGTGCCAAGGTTTATACTTGTCGTATTCATCGTCACTTTTAATTTCATCCGCGTAAGTCGAAGCATCTGCTAGCGACTGGCCGTTTAAAATTCGATCGATTTTATTTTTAACTTTGGATTTAAGATAACGTTCTGCAGTTTCTCCAACGGATCGGTGACCATTTTGTCCCCAATCATTAGAAGCTAATACCGATTGTGATAAAATTAAAAAAACGAGTATAATTTTCATTTTGACTTTTTATTTCAAATATATATGTAATAGTTTTAAGTGAGTATTAAATTTTCAGATAAATCCTCCATTAAAGGTGAAACATAATTAATAGGTAAATAGTAGAGATTTACATTATAAACTCTTTAATTTGGGGAGTAATAAATTCAACCTAAAAGACCATGATAAAACT
Source organism: Psychroflexus torquis ATCC 700755 (assembly GCF_000153485.2). NCBI lineage: Bacteria > Pseudomonadati > Bacteroidota > Flavobacteriia > Flavobacteriales > Flavobacteriaceae > Psychroflexus > Psychroflexus torquis. The sequence goes on from NC_018721.1 coordinate 679,703, forward strand.
TATATGTAGCGACATCGATGGCACCTTGTTGAATACTGAACGAGAGATTTCCAGAAAAACTAAGATTGAATTTCATAAATTAAAGCACAAACTACCTATCATTCTTATATCCTCCAGAATGCCCTCTGCGATGAAACATTTACAAAGAGAGCTAGGCATTGAGAAGTTGCCTTTAGTGGCCTATAATGGTGGATTAATACTGGTTGATAACGAAGTAAAACAAAGCACAACCCTATCTTTTGAACTGGTTAAAGAGATCATTGGGCTAAATAAAGATAGCTTACATTTAAGTTTATTTCAAAAAGACAAATGGTACGCGCCTGAGCAAGACCAATGGACACAAAGGGAAATCAATAATACTAAAGTCAATCCTGAAATAAAGAACAATACTGAAGTGCTCGATCTCTGGGAACCCCTGCAAACTGGTGCTCACAAAATCATGTGTATGGGAGACCCTTCGTTAATTAATGATTTCTATACAGTATTATCCAATAAATTTCCAAATGACTTACACCTTTACCGGTCTAAGGATACCTATATAGAAATAGCTCCTAAGCAAATCTCAAAACGCTCTGCTATTGAATTTTTAATTTCCTCTGAATACAAATTTGAGTTCTCTCAAGTCATGAGTTTTGGTGATAATTACAATGACATTGAGATGCTACAAGCTTCTGGTCTTGGCCTTGCTGTTGGAAATGCTAAAGAAGAAGTTAAAGCAATAGCCGATAAGATCATAGGTAATGCTAAGAAAAATGGAGTTGCAGAGTTTTTATCTCATTATTTTAAAACGCAATAAAGTCATACAATTGCTAATAATTTTTACTTTTACCCCTTAAAATTTTAAGATGGATAAAACACCACTATTTACTAACGACGCTGTTGTTCTTGGAGTACTCATGCTCTCCCTCGGTTTTATATTCTACAGTTCAAATTTAAAAAGTGGATTTTGGAGTCAGTTTTATAAAGTGGTTCCAGCAGTGTTAATGTGTTATCTTATTCCAGCTATTTTTAATTCTCTAGGAATTATAAGTGATTCGTCGTCTAATTTATATTTCGTAGCCAGCCGCTATTTTCTTCCAGCCTCCTTAGTATTAATGACCTTAAGCATAGACTTAAAAGCCATTAAAAATCTAGGATATAAAGCATTGGTTATGTTTGCTACTGGCACGGTTGGGATTGTTATTGGAGGACCCATTGCGATTTTGTTGATTTCTCTATTTTCTCCAGAAACTGTTGGTGGAGCTGGTCCAGATGCGGTTTGGAGAGGCTTATCTACTCTTGCTGGAAGCTGGATTGGAGGTGGAGCCAACCAAGCGGCAATGCTAGAAATTTTCAAATATAATCCTGAAAAGTATGGAGGTATGGTTTTGGTAGATATTGTTGTCGCAAATCTATGGCTCGCTATCATACTATTAGGAATAGGAAAGTCTGATAAAATCGATAAATGGCTCAATGCTGATAATACAGCCATTGAAGACTTAAAAGAAAAAATGTCTTCTTATACAAAAAGTGTCTCTAGAAAACCAGAGCTTAAGGATTATATGATAATGCTAGGTATTGCATTTACCGCTGTAGGATTTTCACATTGGGCATCTGATTATATCTCAGATTTTCTAATTTCTAATTTTGAAATATTTAATGATAAAACCTCTTCCCTAGCTTCCTTTACCTCTACATTTTTCTGGATGATTACCATTGCCACGGCTTTTGGAGTTGGCTTATCCTTTACAAAAGCCAAATCATACGAAGGAACCGGCGCAAGTCAACTAGGCAGTGTTTTTATTTATTTCTTAGTCGCAACCATAGGTATGAAAATGGACTTAACTACTATTTTTGAAAATCCAGGCCTTATTTTGATAGGTATTGTGTGGATGTCTATTCACGCAGGCTTACTCATCTTAGTTGCCAAACTCATCAAAGCGCCCTACTTTTTCTTAGCTGTTGGAAGTCAAGCTAATGTTGGAGGTGCAGCAACTGCACCCATAGTTGCCTCTGCATTTCATCCTTCATTAACCAGTGTTGGAGTTCTTCTCGCCGTATTTGGATATATTGTAGGAACTTACGCAGCTATAGGCTGTACGATCTTAATGGAAATTTCATCTAATCTTTAAATATAAGTACCAATGAAACATTTTTTACCAATTTTACTCATCGCCTTTTTAGTTAGCTCCTGTGAGAATGAAAAAAGCAACTTGATAATTACTGGCCAAATAGCTGGTCTAAAAAAAGGAACCCTATACTTACAGAAATTTGGAGATACTAGTTTAGTCAATATAGATTCTGTTCAAGTTGAAGGCTCATCAGATTTTAGTTTCACAACTTATATCGATGAACCGCAAATTATGTTTATTGAGCTAGACAGAAATGATGGAGATGACTATGCAGATCTCATCAATTTTTTCGCTGAGCCAGGAGAATTGAGGTTGATGACTTCTTTAAAAAATTATGGAATTGATTTAGAAATCACATCTAATTTTGAGAATCAGAAAAAGCTTGAAGAATATAATGAAGTGATTAAACAGTTTAACAACCAAAGGCTAGACCTTATAGAAGCTAACTTTGAAGCTAGCAAGTCTCAAAATGAAGAAAAACTAGACAGTTTGAACAAGAGATTCAATTCTATACTGAAAAGAAAATATTTATATACCGTCAATTTTGCGCTAAATAATAAGAACTTGGAAGTTTCTCCTTATGTTTTACTATCAGAAGCTTTTGATGCTAACATAAAATATTTGGATACTGTCTACACTGCTTTAGACAAACCTATAAGAAAGTCACTCTATGGTAAAAAACTAGACGAGTTGATTAAAGAAAGGAAGAAAAATGATAAAGAAAGTGTAGAAACTGAAGTTATTGAAGAAGTCTACGAAGAGTAATTCAATAACCTCAGTGATAAAAACAATTAAAGGTTGTTGAGTCTTTCTATAAACTCATCAGCCTTTTTATTTATATTTCCTTTGACAGACTTCAAATGCTTGGCTCTATCTTCAGAATCTCTTTTGTTAATTTGTTCGATAATATTATCAAATTCTGAAATAATATCGTCAACAAGCTCTTCAGTTTTGATACTAGAATCTTTTGAGTCCGCTTCTTGATTGATAAGTGCTCCGTCGATAATTTCACCGAAGCGATTGTTTAAGTCTTTTTTAAGTTCCTTTTTACTAGCCATTTTTATAAAAATTTAATTTCGGCAAAAGTAAACTAATTTTAATATTAAATACTGATTTCTAAAAGTTTGGTTCCTGAAGATTTAAATTCGATTTTTTTAATACACGCAGGAAGCAAAATGGTCTCCATTGGAAATAACACAAATAAGTTTTTATCATGAGTCAGCTCGGCGATTTGAGTCCCTACATTCATATAGATAACAAAGGAATCTACTGAGGAATAATCTAAAGTGATTCGCTGATTGATTTCTAAAAAATTAGTTTTGAAGTAAGGAGAATCAACGAGAGAAACTTTAGAGTTGAATATAGAATCGTACTCAATTTTATAATCTGAATTAACTTGAAAATCAATAGCGTCTAAAGCGAGGTCTGTATGTAATTCTCTAGAACGGCCTTGTTTATCCACTCTGAGCCAATCATAGAGCCTGTAGGTGACATCAGAGGTTTGTTGAATCTCAGCCAGTGTAACTCCGGCTCCTATAGCGTGAACTAAACCAGGTTTTATAAAAAAAACCTCTCCTTCCTCAACTTTTATTTTATTCAAAACATCTTCTAATTGTCCTTTAGCCAAGATATCCTTGTATCTATCAATTGTGATAGATTCTTTAAAACCGACAATAAGCTCAGCATTTGACTCAGCTTCTGTGATATACCACATTTCTGTTTTCCCAAAACTATTATGTCGCTTTTTAGCTAAAGTGTCACTTGGATGAAGTTGAACCGATAAGTTTTCTTGGGCTTCTATGAATTTTATAAGAATAGGAAACTCGCCATTGAATTTTTCAAAAACAGTTTCTCCCACCAATTCAGTTTTAAATTCAGAAATTAATTGATTTAAAGTCTTACCTGCTAAGGCTCCATTTTGGACAATCGATATATCACCTTCAACACCGCTTATTTCCCAACTTTCACCAATTTGCTTTTGAGAAAGATCACCCTTATATTTACACTTTAATTTATTACCTCCCCAAATTTTCTCTTTAAGAATTGGTTTAAATTTAAGAGGGTAGAGCATCAATTGATTTTTTTAATGGCCTTAAGCGCTTTTTTCATGTGCTGGGAAGCATCGAGGCTGTTGAATTTAAAAATCAATTTTCCTTGAGCGTCAATTACAAAGGTTTCTCGACCTGGCACTAATCCTAGTAAGCTTTTTTTGATTCCAAACTTCTTTCTCACTTTTCCAGTGCTATCTGCCAACAAAATAAAAGGGAGGTTGTATTTTGCTGTAAATTTGGCGTGAGATTTTTCAGAATCGCCACTAATACCTACCACCTCTGCTCCTATTTCTTTAAAGTCTTCGTAACTATCTCTAAAACTGCAAGCCTCCTTGGTACACCCAGGAGTAAAATTCTTTGGGTAGAAGTAAATAACTACTGGTTTCTTACCAATGACATCATCGGAATTGAAAACAATACCGTTCTGGTCATTTAGTTGGAAACTAGGTATAGAATCTCCTTTTTCAATAGACATATTATTCTCCTTTATAGGTTACAAAATTTCTTGGAGTTTCGTATAAGGTCACTTCAAGGTCATGGTTCTTATTTAATTTGGTCTTTAGTTTGTTCCAAATTACTACTGAAATATTTTCGGCGGTCGGATTTAAGTCTTTAAACTCTGGAACTTGTTCATTCAAGTTTTTATGATCAAAGGCATCTTCTACTTCAGTTTTTATCATGTCTTTAAGCACCTTTATGTCGATAACATAGCCCGTTTCAGGGTCTATATCACCTGTTACCGAAGCTATCAATTCGTAATTATGACCGTGAAAATGGGGATTATTACATTTCCCAAAAACTTTGTTGTTTTTTTCAAAATCCCAATCTTTTCTATAGAGTCTATGCGCAGCATTAAAATGCGCTTTGCGGTGAACTGTTACTTTCATAAGTTTAATTTAAGATTTTACCATTTCACTTTTGTGCTTTTCAAAAATAATTTTGAACCACTCTGTGTATAGGTTTGGATTCTTATTTATATCATTTTCAATATCATCTAGACTCATCCATTTCCAATCGTGGACTTCATCTGGATTGGGTAGAGGATCATTTTGATATTCCCCCACTAAAATGTAATCGAACTCATGTTCTGTTAAACCATTTTCGAAAGGGGCTTTGTAAATAAACGAAATGGTTTCTTTGAGCTCTGTAGAAAATCCCATTTCTTCATGTAAACGCCGCTTCCCAGCTTCAATATTAGATTCCTCTAGCCTTTGATGACTACAACATGTATTGGTCCATAAACCAGGAGTATGGTACTTGGTTAAAGCTCTTTGTTGGAGCATCAATTCATTTTTAGAATTATATATAAAAACTGAAAAAGCTCTATGAAGTTTTGCTTTTTCATGAGCTTCAATTTTCTCCATAGTTCCTAGCGGATTATCTTTTTCATCGACTAGGATGACATAGTTTTCATTTCTATTTTCCATATCTCAAAAATACAAAATAAGTTGAATTTGAATTCAATAAAGAAAAATTAACCTAACGATAAAAGGTTTTATTTATGAATTATTTAAAAATTGGTGGGATTTCTAAAATCTAATTTCACCCCTAAGACCTACAACAAAAGCACCTTTAATCCCAGATTTTATGAGTAAGGCTCTGTAAGATGTAGCTTCATCTTTAGTTTTGAAAACCGAGGAAAAGTAGCGCTTATAACCATCGTCGTAAACATGACTAAATACATTCTTAACTTGATTAAATTTAATTTTTAATCCTGTTCTTCTTAAAGCTGCTATTTGCACTGTATATAGCTCTTCAGATGAATTTTTAAAATCATAAAACGAAGCTTTAGATGTTCTTAGTTCATTCTGTTGTAATCTATTTCCTTCAAGGCTTTGATTTGGTTTTAAAATAATAAATTCTGCTCTCCTGTTTAAAGCGTGTTCAGATTCAGAACAATCTATTCCATTAGAGCATTTATTGACTAACTGACTTTCACCATAGCCTCTTCCAGATATTCGTTCAGATGAAATACCTGATTTTTCTATGATATAATTTATGGTTGCTTTAGCTCGTTTATTTGAGAGTATTTGGTTGTACTCATCACCTGCTCTACTATCTGTATGAGATCTCACATCAATACGCAAATTAGGATAGGATTTCATTGCCACAATAATCTTTTGAAGTTCAACTTCCGCGTCAGGTCTGATTTGGAATTTATCTAAATCAAAATAAATAGTATCCAATTGAAGTAAATCATTCAAGTCATCACCATCATCTGCTTTTGTAATCCCTAATTCACCTCCTTCATTCATAGAAAAATTCAAGGAGTTTTCAGTTCCAAAATCAGAATTTATCTCTACTACCTCGCCAGATGTAGAAAATCCGTCCTTGGAGACCCTTAAAACATAACTGGAGTTACAGTCCACTTCAAATTGATAGAAACCTTTGGAGTCTGTAATAGTGGAGTCCAATATTTTTAAGTCTCTATCAAAAAGAGAGACTTTTGCATCACTCAAAGGATCTTCTCCATTAGTTTTGAAGATATTGCCATTTAATAATTGGAAACAATCTGTAATTAATTTGTTTAATTGAGTTAATTCATAAATATTATCGCTTGTCCCTTCTTGACCTCTATTAGAAGCAAAAAATCCCTTCTTCAGTTTTGAATTAATAATAAAACTGAAATCATCCTTAGAACTATTAATAGGTCTACCTAAATTAAAAACTTCCCCTAATTTTTCATTTTCTTTTATAACTGCAACAAAAACGTCTAAACCACCTAAGCCTAAATGTCCATCTGATGCAAAGTAAAGCAGGCCATCATCACTTACAAAAGGAAAACTTTCTCTCCCTTCCGTGTTTATGCTCTCTCCTAGATTTTCAGGAATACTGTAAGTATTGTCTTCACGAATTTCAACTTTAAAAATATCGGACATCCCAATTGTTCCATCCATATCAGAAGAAAAATAAAGGATCTTATTATCTTTACTTAATGCAGGATAAGCTACAGAATAATTATCATTATTAAAAGGCAGTTCTTCAGGTTTTGTCCAAGTGTTCTCCGAATTTAATTCAGACTTGAAAAGTTTTAGATAACTTATACCATCTTCTCCTCTTTTCAGCTTATTACCTGAGAAGTTATTTCTAGTGAAATAAACAGTTTTTCCATCGCTACTAAAGGCCGCTGAAGACTCATGAAACTTTGAATTTAATTCTTCTAAAAATACAATGGGTTCAGATTCAATAACTAAAGAATCTGATAAATCTGAACTATATAAGTTGAGGTAAGGTTTGTTATTCCATTCATGAATTCTTTTGACCAACCAAGAATTTGGTCTGTTAGAAGCAAATACTAGTTTATTTCCATAGAAGGATGGAGAGAATTCAGAGTAATCAGAATTAATAGAAATCTTTTTCAACTCAAATCTTCCTGACTGCATTTCTATGAGTTCAAGATAATTCCGCTCTTTCTTTAATCTAGAAACCCTACTATCTGTTTCATTGAGAGTATCAAATTCAAACATAATTTCGTCAGATTTTTCGTAGAGCTTGATGCTCTTTAAAGACTGAGCATATCTGAATAAATACTCTTTAGGAAGATTTTGGTTTATATCATACAATTTCTGATACCATTCAAAAGCTTTTTCTAGATCGCTATTGAAGTAATATGAATCACCTAACTTTTTAAATAAATTTTCAGATTCATAACCATTATTAGCTACCTCCAAATAAATTTTTTGAGCATCTATAAAAGCATAACTTTCAAACATTTTGTCGGCTTCTTTAAGCTTATCTTTTTGACCATAGCCTAAACCCGTAATAAGAATTATTACGATAAAAATTATATGTCTATTAGTGAATTTCATGCTTAGAAAAATCTAGGGGTGTACATTCTTTTATATTTTTTGAACAATTCAAATCTTACAAAAAACTCTAAGGATCCATCGTTATAACTAGAAAATGTAGAAATATCTCTATCATAAGCTATTCCTAACAAAATAGAGTCTGATGCTTGAAAACCAACAATACCAGAAAACGCAGAATTCAATCGATAGGCGGCTCCTAAAGTAAATCTATCATTAATTAAAAAATTTGAAGATAATTCTGCTAATAATGGAGAACCACTTACATGTCTAAATAAAACTGAGGGCTTAAACTTTAAAGTAGGCGTAAGGTCAAATACAACACCGGCTGTAAGAAAGTAATGTAAACGATCTCTAACTGTAGCATCTGGAATAGAATTATCTGAAAATCTATCATTCCTCAATAAAGAAGGAACACTCAAGCCTACAAAATACTTATCATTGTACAGCAAGGCTCCTAATCCTACCTGAGGTGAAATTTTGTTCTCTATATTGTTATTAAACTCTGGATCTGTTGGATCAAAAATATTAAGATCTCTGTAATCTATATTCATTAAATTCACTCCTGCATTTATACCAAATGAGAGCTTAGTGTATCTAGACATGTCTAAAGCATAACTATAGACAGCGTTGATATCGGTTTCTTGAGTAATTCCTATCTGATCATTCACTATATTAAAACCTAAACCCATTTTACCTTCACTAATAGGAGTATGGGCTGAAAAAGTCTGAGAAGTTGGAGCACCATTAAAGCCCAGCCATTGAGACCTATGTAAGGCTACAGCACTAAGAACATCCCTGGACCCCGCATATGCAGGATTTATACTCAATGTATTATACATATATTGAGTAAAGTTGGGATCTTGTTGCGCAGAGACTGTTTGAGTTGCTAGAACAAGCAGACTGCACACTAAAGTTATATTCAGAATTCGACGCTTAGCCATAATTTAATTTAAATGTAAATATCCGTTCTTCCTTTCAGGTGTTCCATTTCTATTGATATAATTCAATATATAAAAATAAGTGCCTGTAGGCAAACGCTCATCTTTTTGGATGGTAATATTACCAGAACTAAATCCTCTAAATAGTTTATTATTATTTTCTCCATATCCCTCAACATCAAAAACTTTTACGCCTTGTCTGTTAAAAATCTGAACTGAATTTTCTGGATAGTTTTGTATCCCTTCAATTCTAAAAAACTGATTTTGAAAAGTACTGCCTTCCGAAGAAACCGCATTATATATAATAATATCGTCAATTAAAAACCCGTCATTATCAGATATCACCAAAGATCCTGCGTTTACTAAAGTCGTGGTTGGGTTCGTTCCTTCGGTCTGTGTAACATCGGTTGGAAAATCTAAATCTGTAATATCTATTTCAGAAATAGTTACACCTGCAATAACTTCAATGTCCCAATCACCATCTATATTAGTTTCTACTTCTAATTGGTCACCAAAAGAATCAATAACAAATAGTGTTACATTAGGTATTCCTTCCTCACTGGTATCCTGAGTGCCATTACCATTGTTATCGAAATATAGACGACCACTTAGAATGCCTAATTCATAAAACCCATCAACCTCATTGAAGGTTTGTCCTATTACAATTGTTGTGTTTGTTGGATCGTCCCCTTCTGTTTGTGATGATCCTATTGGGAAATCTGCATCAGTTTCATCAATATCTGATGTAGCATTTCCAGGCGGTAAATCTATATTCCAGTCTCCATTGGCATCTGTTACAAGTGTTGTGGTAGTTCCAAACACATCAGTAATAACTACATCAACATTTGGCATATCTGCTTCGCTTGAGTCTTGGGTTCCATTTCCATTTAAATCGAAGTATAAATGTCCTGTAAGCTTGCCTAATTCAAAAAACCCATCAATTTCATTAAACGTTTGACCACCCAAAATCGTCGTAATTGTTGGGTCTGTTCCTTCAGTTAGCAATGCTCCTGCTGGAAAATCTAGATCAGTTTCATCGATATTTGAAGTTGCGTCACCAAGTGGTAAGTCTATACTCCAATCTCCATTGGCATCTGTCGTTACAGTCTGGACTTGGCTGAAAACATCCGTGATTTCAACATCAACATTTGGCATGTCTGGTTCGATTGGATCTTGAGTACCATTTCCATTTTCATCGAAGTATAAGTGACCAGTTAAAGTCCCTGATTCATAAAAACCATCAATTTCATTAAACGTTTGTCCAGTTACAATAGCTGTCGTGGTTGGATCGTCCCCTTCTGTTTGTGTTGCTCCTGTTGGAAAATCTGGATCGCTTCGAACAATACTTGAAGTTGCATTACCAGGCGATAATTCTATACTCCAGTCTCCATTGGCATCTGTTACAAGTGTCGTGGTAGCTCCAAACACATCGGTAATTTCAATATCAACATTTGGCATGTCTATTTCACTTGGCTCCTGAGTACCATTTCCATTTTCATCGAAATATAAATGTCCTGTAAGCTCTCCTGAAACAAAGAACCCATCAATTTCATTAACCGTTTGTCCGTTTACAATTGTGGTTGTGGTTGGATCGTCCCCTTCTGTTTGTGTTGCTCCTGTTGGGAAATCTGGATCGCTTCGAACAATACTTGATGTAGCGTCGCCTTGTGGTAAAACTATACTCCAATCTCCATCGGCATCTGTTACAAGTGTGGTGAGCGCTCCAAATACATCAGTAATTTCTACATCAACATCAGGCATATCTGCTTCACTTGGCTCCTGAGTACCATTGCCATTTTCATCGAAGTATAAGTGACCAGTTAAAGTACCTGATTCATAAAAACCATCAATTTCATTAAACGTTTGTCCAGTTACAATAGCTGTCGTGGTAGGATCTGTTCCTTCTGTTTGTGTTGCTCCTGTTGGGAAATCTGGATCGCTTCGAACAATACTTGATGTAGCATCGCCTTGTGGTAAAACTAAACTCCAGTCTCCATTAGCATCTGTCGTTACAGTCTGAACTTGACTGAAAGAGTCAGTAATTTCTACATCAACATCAGTCATATCTGCTTCACTTGGCTCCTGAGTACCATTTCCATTTTCATCGAAATATAAATGACCAGTTAAAGTCCCTGATTCGAAAAAACCATCAATTTCATTAAACGTTTGTCCGTTTACAATAGTGGTTGTGGTTGGATCGTCCCCTTCTGTTTGTGCTGCTCCTATTGGGAAATCTGGATCAGTTTCATCGATATTTGATGTAGCATCGCCTTGTGGTAAAACTAAACTCCAGTCTCCATTAGCATCTGTTATAAGTGTGGTGACCACTCCAAATACATCCGTAATTTCAACATCAACACTAGGCATGTCTGGTTCAGTTGGCTCCTGAGTACCATTGCCATTTATATCGAAGTATAAGTGACCAGTTAAAGTCCCTGATTCATAAAAACCATCTATTTCATTAAACGTTTGTCCAGTTAAAATAGTGGTCGTGGTTGGATCGTCCCCTTCTGTTTGTGCTGCTCCTGTCGGGAAATCTGGATCGCTTCGAACAATACTTGATATAGCATCGCCTTGTGGTAAAACTAAACTCCAATCTCCATTAGCATCTGTCGTTACAGTCTGAACTTGACTGAAAGAGTCAGTAATTTCTACATCCACATTTGGCATGTCTGCTTCACTTGCCTCCTGAGTACCATTGCCATTTTCATCAAAGTATAAGTGACCAGTTAAAGTCCCTGATTCATAAAAACCATCTATTTCATTAAACGTTTGTCCGGTTACGATAGTGGTCGTGGTTGGATCATCCCCTTCTGTTTGTGTTGCTCCTGTTGGGAAATCTGGATCGCTTCGAACAATACTTGATGTAGCATCGCCTTGTGGTAAAACTAAACTCCAGTCTCCATTAGCATCTGTCGTTAAAGTCTGAACTTGACTGAAAGAGTCAGTAATTTCTACATCAACACTAGGCATATCTGCTTCACTTGCCTCCTGAGTACCATTGCCATTTTCATCGAAGTATAAGTGACCAGTTAAAGTACCTGATTCATAAAAACCATCTATTTCATTAAACGTTTGTCCAGTTACAATAGCTGTTGTGGTAGGATCTGTTCCTTCTGTTTGTGTTACTCCTGTTGGGAAATCTGGATCGCTTCGAACAATACTTGATGTAGCATCGCCTTGTGGTAAAACTAAACTCCAGTCTCCATTAGCATCTGTCGTTACAGTCTGAACTTGACTGAAAGAGTCAGTAATTTCTACATCAACATTTGGCATATCTATTTCACTTGGCTCCTGAGTACCATTTCCATTTTCATCGAAGTATAAGTGACCAATTAAAATACCTGATTCATAAAAACCATCTATTTCATTAAAGGTTTGTCCAGTTACAACAGTGGTCGTGGTTGGATCTGTTCCTTCTGTTTGTGCTGCTCCTGTTGGGAAATCTGGATCGCTTCGAACAATACTTGATGTAGCATCGCCTTGTGGTAAAACTATACTCCAATCTCCATCGGCATCTGTTACAAGTGTTGTGACCACTCCAAATACATCCGTAATTTCTACATCAACATCAGGCATATCTGCTTCACTTGGCTCCTGAGTACCATTTCCGTTTTCATCGAAGTATAAATGACCAGTTAAAGTACCTGATTCATAAAAACCATCAATTTCATTAAACGTTTGTCCAGTTACAATAGCGGTCGTGGTTGGATCGTCACCTTCTGTTTGTGCTGCTCCTGTCGGGAAATCTGGATCGCTTCGAACAATACTTGATGTAGCATCGCCTTGTGGTAAAACTAAACTCCAGTCTCCATTAGCATCTGTCGTTACAGTCTGAACTTGACTGAAAGAGTCAGTAATTTCTACATCAACATTTGGCATATCTGCTTCGCTTAACTCCTGAGTACCATTTCCATTTTCATCGAAGTATAAATGACCAGTTAAAGTACCTGATTCGAAAAAACCATCTATTTCATTAAACGTTTGTCCGGTTACGATAGTGGTCGTGGTTGGATCATCCCCTTCTGTTTGTGTTGCTCCTGTTGGGAAATCTGGATCGCTTCTGACAATACTTGAAATTGCATCGCCTTGTGGTAAAACTAAACTCCAGTCTCCATTGGCATCTGTAGTTACAGTCTGAACTTGACTGAAAGAGTCAGTAATTTCAACATCCACATTTGGCATGTCTGCTTCAGTTGGCTCCTGAGTACCATTGCCATTTTCATCAAAGTACAAGTGACCAGTTAAAATACCTGTTTCGAAAAAACCATCTATTTCATTAAAGGTTTGTCCAGTTACAACAGTGGTCGTGGTTGGATCTGTTCCTTCTGTTTGTGCTGCTCCTGTTGGGAAATCTGGATCGCTTCGAACAATACTTGATGTAGCATCGCCTTGTGGTAAAACTATACTCCAGTCTCCATTGGCATCTGTAGTTACAGTCTGAACTAGACTGAAAACATCCGTAATTTCAACATCAACATTTGGCATATCTGATTCGCTTGGCTCCTGAGTACCATTGCCATTTTCATCGAAGTATAAGTGACCAGCTAAACTACCTGTTTCGTAAAAACCATCTATTTCATTAACCGTTTGTCCAGTTACAACAGTGGTCGTGGTTGGATCTGTTCCTTCTGTTTGTGCTGCTCCTGTTGGGAAATCTGGATCGCTTCGGACAATACTTGATGTAGCATCACCTTGTGGTAAAACTAAACTCCAGTCTCCATTGGCATTTGTTACAAGTGTAGTGACCGCTCCAAATACATCCGTAATTTCAACTTCCACATTTGGCATGTCTGCTTCACTTGGCTCCTGAGTACCATTACCATTTTCATCGAAGTATAAGTGACCAGTTAAAGTACCTGTTTCGAAAAAACCATCTATTTCATTAAACGTTTGTCCAGTTACAATAGCTGTCGTGGTTGGATCTGTTCCTTCTGTTTGTGCTGCTCCTGTTGGGAAATCTGGATCGCTTCGGACAATACTTGATGTAGCATCGCCTTGTGGTAAAACTAAACTCCAATCTCCATTGGCATTTGTCACCAATGTAGTGACCGCTCCAAATACATCCGTAATTTCAACTTCCACATTTGGCATGTCTGCTTCACTTGGCTCCTGAGTACCATTGCCATTTTCATCAAAGTATAAGTGACCAGTTAAAGTCCCTGATTCATAAAAACCATCTATTTCATTAAACGTTTGTCCAGTTACAATAGCTGTCGTGGTTGGATCATCCCCTTCTGTTTGTGCTGCTCCTGTTGGGAAATCTGGATCAGCTTCATCGATATTTGATGTAGCATCGCCTTGTGGTAAAACTATACTCCAATCTCCATTAGCATCTGACACCAGTGTTGTGACTACTCCAAATACATCCGTAATTTCTACATCAACATTTGGCATGTCTGCTTCGCTTAACTCCTGAGTACCATTGCCATTTTCATCGAAATATAAATGACCAGTTAAAGTACCTGTTTCGTAAAAACCATCTATTTCATTAAACGTTTGTCCAGTTACAACAGTGGTCGTGGTTGGATCTGTTCCTTCTGTTTGTGCTGCTCCTGTTGGGAAATCTGGATCGCTTCGGACAATACTTGATGTAGCATCACCTTGTGGTAAAACTAAACTCCAGTCTCCATTGGCATTTGTCGTTACAGTCTGAACTTGACTGAAAGAGTCAGTAATTTCTACATCAACATTTGGCATATCTGCTTCACTTGGCTCTTGAGTACCATTGCCATTTTCATCAAAGTACAAGTGACCAGTTAAAGTACCTGTTTCGAAAAAACCATCTATTTCATTAAACGTTTGTCCGTTTATTATAGCCGTTGTGGTTGGATCTGTTCCTTCTGTTTGTGCTGCTCCTGTTGGGAAATCTGGATCGCTTCGGACAATACTTGATATAGCATCGCCTTGTGGTAAAACTAAACTCCAGTCTCCATTAGCATCTGTCACCAATGTAGTGACCGCTCCAAATACATCAGTAATTTCTACATCAACATCAGGCATATCTGCTTCACTTGGCTCCTGAGTACCATTTCCGTTTTCATCGAAGTATAAGTGACCAGTTAAAGTACCTGATTCATAAAAACCATCAATTTCATTAAACGTTTGTCCAGTTACAATAGCTGTCGTGGTAGGATCTGTTCCTTCTGTTTGTGTTGCTCCTGTTGGGAAATCTGGATCGCTTCGAACAATACTTGATATAGCATCGCCTTGTGGTAAAACTAAACTCCAGTCTCCATTAGCATCTGTCGTTACAGTCTGAACTTGACTGAAAGAGTCAGTAATTTCTACATCAACATTTGGCATATCTATTTCACTTGGCTCCTGAGTACCATTTCCATTTTCATCGAAGTATAAGTGACCAATTAAAATACCTGTTTCGAAAAAACCATCTATTTCATTAAAGGTTTGTCCAGTTACAACAGTGGTCGTGGTTGGATCTGTTCCTTCTGTTTGTGCTGCTCCTGTTGGGAAATCTGGATCGCTTCGGACAATACTTGAAGTTGCATCGCCTTGTGGTAAAACTAAACTCCAGTCTCCATCGGCATCTGACACCAGTGTAGTGACCGCTCCAAATACATCCGTAATTTCAACATCCACATTTGGCATGTCTGGTTCAGTTGGCTCCTGAGTACCATTGCCATTTATATCGAAGTACAAGTGACCAGTTAAAGTACCTGTTTCGTAAAAACCATCAATTTCATTAAATGTTTGACCGGTTACAACGGTGGTCGTGGTTGGATCTGTTCCTTCTGTTTGTGCTGCTCCTGTTGGGAAATCTGGATCAGTTTCATCGATATTTGATGTAGCATTGCCTTGTGGTAAAACTATACTCCAGTCTCCATTGGCATTTGTTACAAGTGTAGTGACCGCTCCAAATACATCCGTAATTTCTACATCAACATTTGGCATGTCTGCTTCACTTGGCTCCTGAGTACCATTTCCATTTTCATCGAAGTATAAGTGACCAGTTAAAGTACCTGTTTCGAAAAAACCATCTATTTCATTAAACGTTTGTCCAGTTAAAATAGTGGTTGTGGTTGGATCCGTTCCTTCTGTTTGTGCTGCTCCTGTTGGGAAATCTGGATCGCTTCGGACAATACTTGATATAGCATCGCCTTGTGGTAAAACTAAACTCCAATCTCCATTGGCATTTGTCACCAATGTAGTGACCGCTCCAAATACATCAGTAATTTCTACATCAACATTTGGCATATCTGCTTCACTTGCCTCCTGAGTACCATTGCCATTTTCATCAAAGTATAAGTGACCAGTTAAAGTCCCTGATTCATAAAAGCCATCTATTTCATTAAACGTTTGTCCAGTTACAATAGTTGTCGTGGTTGGATCTGTTCCTTCTGTTTGTGTTGCTCCTGTTGGGAAATCTGGATCATTTTCATCGATATTTGATGTAGCATTGCCTGGCGATAATCCTATACTCCAGTCTCCATTAGCATCTGTCGTTACAGTCTGAACTTGACTGAAAGAGTCAGTAATTTCGACATCAACATTTGGCATGTCTGCTTCGCTTAACTCCTGAGTACCATTTCCATTTTCATCGAAGTATAAGTGACCGGTTAAAATACCTGTTTCATAAAAACCATCAATTTCATTAAACGTTTGTCCGTTTACAATAGCGGTCGTTGTTGGATCTGTTCCTTCTGTTTGTGTTGCACCCGATGGGAAATCTGGATCGCTTCGAACAATACTTGAAGTTGCATTACCAGGCGATAACTCTATAGTCCAATCTCCGTTGACATCTGTCACCAGTGTAGTGACCGCTCCAAATACATCAGTAATTTCAACATCCACATTTGGCATATCTACTTCACTTGGCTCCTGAGTACCGTTGCCATTTTCATCAAAGTATAAGTGACCAGTTAAAGTACCTGATTCATAAAAACCGTCTATTTCATTAAAGGTTTGTCCAGTTACAATAGTTGTCGTGGTTGGATCTGTTCCTTCTGTTTGTGTTGCTCCTGTTGGGAAATCTGGATCATTTTCATCGATATTTGATGTAGCATTGCCTGGCGATAATCCTATACTCCAATCACCGTTGGCATCTGTTGTTACAGTCTGGACTTGACTGAAAGAGTCAGTAATTTCGACATCAACGTTTGGCATATCTGCTTCACTTGGCTCCTGAGTACCATTGCCATTTTCATCGAAGTATAAGTGACCTGTTAAAATACCTGTTTCGAAAAAACCATCTATTTCATTAAACGTTTGTCCAGTTATAATGGTGGTAGTTGTTGGATCTGTTCCTTCTGTTTGTGCTGCTCCTGACGGGAAATCTGGATCGCTTCGGACAATACTTGAAGTTGCATCACCTACTGGTAAAACTAAACTCCAGTCTCCATTAGCATCTGACACCAGTGTGGTGAACGCTCCAAATACATCCGTGATTTCAACTTCCACATTTGGCATGTCTGCTTCAATTGGCTCCTGAGTACCATTGCCATTTTCATCGAAGTATAAGTGACCCGTTAAAGTACCTGATTCATAAAAACCATCAATTTCATTAAACGTTTGTCCAGTTACAATAGCTGTCGTGGTTGGATCTTCCCCTTCTGTTTGTGTTGAACCTGTTGGGAAATCTGGATCAGCTTGATCGATATTTGATGTAGCATTGCCTGGCGATAATCCTATACTCCAATCACCGTTGGCATCTGTTGTTACAGTCTGGACTTGACTGAAAGAGTCAGTAATTTCTACATCAACATTTGGCATGTCTGCTTCGCTTAACTCCTGAGTACCATTTCCATTTTCATCGAAGTATAAGTGACCGGTTAAAATACCTGTTTCGAAAAAACCATCAATTTCATTAACCGTTTGTCCGTTTACAATAGCAGTTGTGGTTGGATCGTCCCCTTCTGTTTGTGCTGCTCCTGTTGGGAAATCTGGATCGCTTCGAACAATACTTGATGTAGCATCGCCTTGTGGTAAAACTAAACTCCAATCTCCATTGGCATTTGTTGTAAGTGTAGTGACCGCTCCAAATACATCCGTAATTTCAACATCAACATTTGGCATATCTGCTTCACTTGGCTCCTGAGTACCATTTCCATTTTCATCGAAGTATAAGTGACCAGTTAGAGTACCTATTTCGTAAAAACCATCTATTTCATTAAACGTTTGTCCAGTTACAATAGTAGTCGTGGTTGGATCGTCCCCTTCTGTTTGTGCTGCTCCTGCTGGGAAATCTGGATCGCTTCGGACAATACTTGATATAGCATCGCCTTGTGGTAAAACTAAACTCCAATCTCCATTGGCATCTGTTACCAGTGTGGTGACCGATCCAAATACATCCGTAATTTCAACATCCACATTTGGCATATCTGCTTCACTTGGCTCTTGAGTACCATTGCCATTTTCATCGAAGTATAAGTGCCCCGTTAAAGTCCCTGTTTCGTAAAAACCATCAATTTCATTAACCGTTTGTCCGGTGACAATAGTGGTCGCTGTTGGATTGTCCCCTTCTGTTTGTGCTGCACCCGTTGGAAAATCAGGATCAGTTTCATCGATATTTGATATAGCATTGCCAGGCGATAATTCTATACTCCAGTCTCCAATCGCATCTGTAACAAGTGTCGTGACTACTCCAAATACATCAGTAATTTCTACATCAACATTTGGCATGTCTGCTTCACTTGGCTCCTGAGTACCATTGCCATTTTCATCAAAGTATAAGTGACCAGTTAAAGTACCTGATTCATAAAAACCATCAATTTCATTAAACGTTTGTCCGTTTACAATAGCTGTCGTGGTTGGATCTGTACCTTCTGTTTGTGCTGCTCCCGTTGGAAAATCTGGGTCAGTTTCATCGATATTCGATGTAGCATTGCCTGGCGATAATCCTATGCTCCAATCTCCATTTGCATCTGTTACAAGTGTCGTAGTATCTCCAAACACATCGGTAATTTCTACATCCACATTTGGCATATCCGCTTCGCTTGGCTCCTGAGTACCATTGCCATTTTCATCAAAATATAAATGCCCTGTAAGCTCTCCTGAAACAAAGAACCCATCAACCTCACTAAGTGATTGTCCGCCTAAAATCGTCGTAATCGTTGGATCTGTGCCTTCTGTTTGTGTTACTCCTATTGGGAAATCTGGATCGCTTCGAATAATCCTTGAAATCGCATCGCCTTGTGGTAAAACTAAACTCCAGTCTCCATCGGCATCTGTTACAAGTGTAGTGACCGCTCCAAATACATCTGTGATTTCAACTTCCACATTTGGCATGTCTGCTTCGCTTAACTCCTGAGTACCATTTCCATTTTCATCGAAGTATAAGTGACCCATTAAAATCCCTGTTTCGAAAAAACCATCTATTTCATTAACCGTTTGTCCAGTTAAAATAACGGTGATGGTTGGATCGTCCCCTTCTGTTTGTGCTGCTCCTGTTGGGAAATCTGGATCGCTTTGGTCAATACTTGATGTTGCATTACCTAGCGGCAGGTTTTTACTCCAGTCTCCATTAGCATCAGTTACCAGTATGGTAATCACTCCAAATATATCCGTGATTTCTACATCAACATTTGGCATGTCTGCTTCGCTTAGCTCCTGAGTACCATTGCCATTTTCATCGAAGTATAAGTGACCCGTTAAAGTACCTGTTCCGAAAAAACCATCAATTTCATTAAACGTTTCACCGCTTACAATAGTGGTTGTGGTTGGATCTGTTCCTTCTGTTTGTGCTGTTCCTGATGGGAAATCTGGATCGCTTCGGACAATACTTGAAGTTGCAATGCCTTGTGGTAAAACTATACTCCAATCCCCATTGGCATTTGTTATAAGTGTGGTGACCACTCCAAATACATCCGTAATTTCTACATCCACATTTGGCATGTCTGCTTCGCTTGGCTCCTGAGTACCGTTGCCATTTTCATCGAAGTATAAGTGACCCGTTAAAGTACCTGTTTCATAAAAACCATCAATTTCATTAACCGTTTGTCCGGTTACAACAGTGGTTGTGGTTGGATCTGTACCTTCTGTTTGTGCTGCTCCCGTTGGGAAATCTGGATCGCTTTGGTCAATACTTGAAGTTGCATCGCCTTGTGGTAAAACTAAACTCCAGTCTCCATTGGCATCTGTTGCAAGTTCCGTGATCACTCCAAATATATCGGTAATTTCTACATCAACATTTGGCATGTCTTCTTCACTTGGCTCCTGAGCACCATTGCCATTTTCATCGAAGTATAAGTGACCCGTTAAAGTGCCTGTTTCGTAAAAACCATCAATTTCAGAATAAGTTTCGCCAATCTCTACATTTTGAATCACCGTTGGATTTTCCCCTTCAGTTTGCTCTGCTCCCGTTGGGAATTGAGGATCGTTTTGATTTATTGTAGTTGTAGCAGTTCCGGCAGATACATTTATGGTCCAATCTCCATTAACATCGGTTGTCTCTATTGATGTTTGTCCAATTCCATCAACTATTTCCACATCTACGTCAGGCATATCGGGTTCAGTTGGATCCTGAATACCGTTACCATTTACATCAAAATATAAGTGCCCAGATAAAGTTGCAATTTTGAAAAAACCGTCGATTTCATTAAAAGATTGATTTATTATAACCGTGGTAGTTGTTGGGTTTGTCCCTTCTGTTTGTGAAGCATTTGGAAAATCAGGATCATTATCCACATCTATTATAGTTGAACCCACAGGAACAATAGAGCTCCATTCGCCGTTGGCATCAGTTTGGACAGTTATGGTCTCTCCTAAAGAATTTGTAATATCAATGTTAAAATTTATAAAACCAGGCTCCCCTGGATCTTGGCTACCATTATTATTTAAATCGTCGTAAAGTAAACCTGAAACTTCTCCAGATTGAAAGAATCCACTATTTTCAGAATAAATTTCACCACTCGCCACTGGATAAATTGTTGGATCTGTTCCTTCTGTTTGTGTTGCTCCGGTCGGGAAATCTGGATCGTTTTGATCAATTGTAGCTGTAGCAGTTCCCGTAGATACAGTTGCTGACCATTCTCCATCAGCATCGGTTGTTTCTACAAATGTTTGTCCAATTCCATCAACTATGTCCACATCAACATTAGGCATATCGGGTTCAGCGGCGTCTTGAGTGCCGTTACCATTTAAATCAAAATATAAGTTCCCTATTAGTTGACCTACTTTAAAAAAACCATCGATTTCATTAAAAGATTGATTTAATATGACCGTTGTAGTTGTTGGGTTTGTCCCCTCTGTTTGAGCTACTCCGCTTGGAAAATCAGGATCACTTGTGTCAACTTCAGTTGTGGTTAAGCCCACAGGAACTGTAGAATTCCATTCGCCATTAGCATCTGTTGGTACAGTTATGGTATCCCCCAAAGAAGTGGTAATAATAATGTTTACATTTTCAAACCCAGGCTCTCCAGGATCTTGACTACCATTATTATTTAAATCGTCATAAAGTAAACCTGAGAGCTCTCCAGATAGAAAGAACCCATCGTTTTCTGTAAATAGGGGAGCAAGTAAATTATCCGGAAGATTATTTATATCTATTGAAAGTTGGTACGTAGTTAGGTCTGTCCCTTCTGTTTGTGTCGCTCCCGTCGGGAAATCTGGATCGCTATTATCAATATCCACATCAAATTCTCCAATATTAATAATAGCTGCCCAATCTCCATTAGCATCTGTTATTACTGTCACAAAATCTCCTAAAAAGTCTTCAATTACCACATCAACATCTGGCATATCTGCTTCACTTGCATCCTGGGTACCGTTACCATTTTCATCGAAATACAAATGCCCTATAACATTTTTAAAAAAAGCATAACCTGTAGGCCCTGTGTCTGTTGTTGTATTTGAATCAATTGTTGCACGACCACCACCAAAGCCTTCAGTAATAACTAGGTTGTCTGCATAATCGGCTGTATCTTCACCAAAAGGTTGAATGAAATAGATTATATCCCCAGGCTGAATATTTTGAGACCAATTGCCATTTACATCAGTTTCAACATTGTCAAGTGAACCACCAGAGGGAAACCGCCGAAATTGAATTATCACACCTTCTAGACCAGGCTCACCAGCATCCTGAAAACCATTATTATTAATATCATAATAGACTTTACCAGTTACGGTTCCTGGATCTGCAAATCGTGCTAATAAACTTTCAAAAGGATTCGGAAGAAAAGGATTGGAAGTATAAGATTTTTCTTCCTGTGCGAACGCTCCAATATTTATAAAAAGAAATATAAATAAGAATAGATAGGTTGGAGTAATAATTCTCATACAACAAAGGTTTAGACAAAAATAAACTATTATTTAATATTTTAAGATAATATTAAAAGTTTTTTATGCTCTGTTAAGAACTTTTTTTAGCAAAAAATATACATATATACCAATAAATATATATGTATAAGCAATAATTATAAATATACATCAATGCACAAACATTATCAATATATGTATCAAAACGATGGACATCAGAAATTAAAAAATTAAATTTGCAGCATGAAATTAAATAAAGAAATTAATAGGAGAAGAACCTTTGGTATTGTTTCTCACCCTGATGCTGGTAAAACAACGCTAACAGAAAAGTTACTCCTTTTTGGAGGTGCTATACAAGAAGCTGGAGCTGTAAAGTCGAATAAAATCAAAAAAACAGCCACAAGTGACTTTATGGAAATAGAGCGTCAAAGAGGGATTTCTGTTGCTACTTCTGTTTTAGGCTTTGAATATAAAGGTATTAAAATCAACATCTTAGACACACCAGGTCACAAAGATTTTGCTGAGGACACCTTTAGAACTTTAACGGCTGTAGATAGTGTCATCGTCGTGATTGATGTTGCTAAAGGAGTTGAAGAGCAAACTGAAAAACTCGTAAAAGTTTGCAGAATGCGTAATATTCCTATCATTGTTTTCATCAATAAAATGGATAGAGAAGGTAAAGATGCCTTTGGATTGTTGGATGAGATCGAGCAAAAATTAGGCTTACGTGTCACTCCGCTAAGTTTCCCTATCGGTATGGGTTATGACTTTAAAGGAATTTATAACATCTGGGAAAAAAATGTTAATTTATTTACCGGAGACCCCAAAAAGGATATTGAGGAAACTGTTGAAGTCAACGATTTATCTACCGATGAAATTGACCAGCTTATAGGCACAGACTCTGCCGACACCTTAAGAGAAGAGCTAGAACTTGTAGAGGGCGTCTATCCAGATTTTGATATCGAATCCTACAAGAACGGAGATTTACAACCTGTATTTTTTGGCTCAGCCTTAAATAATTTTGGGGTTCGGGAATTACTAGATTGCTTTATCAAAATAGCCCCATCACCACGACCTAAACAAAGTGATGTTCGAGAAATTAAGCCAGATGAGGATAAATTTACTGGATTTGTCTTTAAAATTCATGCCAATATGGATCCTAGACACCGGGATCGTCTAGCTTTTGTGAAAGTTGTTTCCGGTAAATTCGAAAGAAACAAACCCTATCTCCACATCCGAAGTAAAAAAACTCTAAAGTTTTCTAGTCCGAATGCTTTTTTTGCTGAACGCAAAGAAATTGTTGATGAAATGTTTCCAGGAGACATCGTTGGGCTTCACGACACTGGAACTTTTAAAATTGGTGACACCTTAACAGAAGGTGAGATTATTCAGTACAAAGGCATCCCTAACTTTTCTCCTGAACATTTTAGATATATCAATAATGTCGATCCCATGAAGTCTAAGCAACTTAATAAAGGGATTGAACAATTGATGGATGAGGGTGTTGCGCAATTGTTTACGCTAGAACTAAACAATAGAAAAATTATTGGTACTGTAGGAGCGCTTCAATATGAGGTGATACAGTATAGACTGGAACACGAATACGGTGCTAAATGCTCTTATGAAAACATCAACGTGCATAAGGCTTGTTGGATCGAACCGAAAGATGAGAAAAGCGAAGAGTTTAAAGAATTTAAACGTGTGAAATCTAAGTTTTTAGCCAAGGATAAAACCAATCAATTGGTGTTTCTAGCAGATTCTGAATTTTCCTTGCAAATGACTCAACAAAAATATCCAAATATCATATTTCATTTCACCTCAGAATTTTAAACACGTTTAAAAAGGCAAACCTAGTATACCAAATTAGACCTATAATAACGCAATAAATCGTTTCTTTTTCGCCTGCTTTTCATCAAAAATAATTCAATTTATTCATACGGCATTATAAATATAATTTGGTATTAGAAGCCGAGAACCTGCTTTCCGCATCAAGTCCGCAGTTTTCACTGCGTAAAAACCTTACGGGCTTTTACCTACAATCAGGGCTAGGGCCACCTGGTAAACTTTCAAGATCTACGTTTTAAAACAAAAAACAACCTCTTAAAATTTAAGAGGTTGTTTTTTGTAGTTATAGATAAGAGTTTAATCTATATATCCCATTTCTCTCATCCAGTCATCGTTAAACATTTTTCCAACATACCTGCTTCCATGATCGTGAAATAAAATCACTACCACATCCTCTTTTTTGAAATGCTCCTTCAATTGAAGCATACCTTTTACAGCAGCTCCAGCTGAATTACCTAAAAACATGCCTTCTTCTTTAGCGAGTCTTTGAGTATAAACAGCCGCATCCTTGTCGGTGACTTTCGTAAATCCGTCGATGCCATCAAATCTTACATTCAGCGGTAGGATATCCTCTCCAATTCCTTCGGTGACATAAGGGTAAATTTCATTTTCGTCGAACTCTCTAGTTTCATGGTATTTTTTAAAAACGGAACCGTAAGTATCTATCCCCCAAATTTTAATATTTGGATTTTTCATTTTCAAATAACTGCTTACTCCAGAGATTGTACCTCCAGTTCCAACGCCAGATACAAAATGGGTCACTTTCCCATCGGTTTGTTCCCAAATTTCTGGACCTGTAGTTTTAAAGTGAGCTTTGCAGTTGGACGGATTATCGTATTGGTTGACATACCAAGAATTTGGAGTTTCCCTAGCCAATCTTGCAGAAGTGGAATAGTAAGATCTTGGATCGTCTGGAGCCACATCTGTAGGACAAACATAGACTTCGCAACCTACGGCTCGTAGAATATCCATTTTCTCTTTACTCTGCTTATCGCTAAGAACGCAAACTACTTTATAGCCTTTTATAATTGCTACTAAAGCCAATCCCATACCTGTATTTCCCGAGGTCCCTTCAATAATAGTCCCTCCAGGTTTTAATGCGCCATACGTTTCGGCATCTTCAATCATCTGCAAAGCCATTCTGTCTTTTACAGAGTTTCCAGGATTAAAAGTTTCGTATTTGGCCAATACCAAAGAATCGATTTCTTCTACCATTTTATTCATCTTCACCATTGGTGTTTTACCAATAGTTCCAAGGATATTTTCAGCGTAATCCATAGTTTAATTTTAGTGTGGCAAATATAAAAAAAGTAAAACTCAAAACAGCGAGATTATCAAGGCTATAATAGCTATTCAAACTTCATTGCCTTTACTGGCGAAATTTTCACAATGATAACCGAAGGAATCAACAGCATCAATAAACACAAGACTAAAGTGCCAAAGTTAATCATTAAGATATAGTCTAAACTCAGATATATTGGAGCTTCAGAAACATAGTAAGTTTCTGGGTTGAGCTGAATAATTTTAAAATACTTCTGTATTAATAAAAGACTAATTCCTATTAAGTTACCCCAAAACAGACCTTTAAAAATCAAGTAACCAGCATTGTATAAAAAGATTTTACGGATAGACCAATCTGAAGATCCTAAAGCTTTTAAAATACCAATCATTTGAGTCCGTTCCAAAATAAGGACTAATAAAGCTGTCATCATATTAATTCCTGCTACCAAAATCATAATCCCAATAATAAGGATAATATTAAAGTCAAACATTTTTAACCATTCAAAAATGGAAGGATATAATTCGACTATCGTGCTCGCATTCAAAAAGGAGTCCACTTCTTCATAGACCTTGTAGCCAACTTCTTGAATATCGTTGAAATCTTCTACAAAAAGTTCAAATTGACCTATTTCATTTGCACTCCAATCGTTGAGTCTTTGGATTTGCTTTAAGTCGGCAATGATATAGGTTTCGTCAAATTCTTTAAAACCAGAGTCAAATATTCCTGATATCGTTAAGCCGACCGATCTTGGTAACCGGTCCTGATCCTCCCTCAAAAAATAAACAATAAGTTTATCTCCAGTTTTAAAGCCTAGACGGGTAGCCAAATAATCTGAAATCAATACTTCTCGACTTATGGATTCATCAAAAACAGGTAAAACTCCGTCTACCAAAAATTCTTCCAAATATTCCCAACGGTACTGTTCATCCACTCCTTTAACAACAATGCCTTCAAAATCTGTTTCAGTCCGAATGATACCGTACTTGGTCGCTACTTTTTGGATATGCTCAATTTCTGGAATGCTCGTAAAGGAAGGATAAAATTCCTGCTGAGTGCTCACAGGATTTTGGGTGATGGTAGCTTGGTTATTGGTGAAATTATTGATGACTATGTGACCATTGAAGGCTGCAATTTTTTCTCTGATTTTTTCCTGTAACCCAAAACCCGTTGCAACCGCAATAAACATCATGACTACACCAATAGCAATCGCCGAAATCGCAATTTTAATTATCGGTGCCGATATGCTACTTTTATAATCGCTTTTAGTAACTAGGCGTTTAGAAATAAAATATTCAAAATTCAAGGTGAAGTATGATTTTTAAGAAGCTCAAAAATACAGTTTATTTTATTCTTTTGGTGTGCATTTCTTGCACGGCTCAGGAGAATAGAAAAATCACTACAGAAAATACTAAAGTAGCGGCCAACAGAACTAAAGCCTACCTCCCACTCCTCCAAGGAAAGACTATAGGAGTAGTAGGTAACCAAACCTCTGTGATCTTCCAATCTGAAAAGGATTATACCCATCTTGTGGATTCACTTTTGAAACGAAACATGTCTATCAAAAAAGTGTTTGCACCAGAACACGGTTTCCGAGGGACTGCAGACGCAGGAGAGCGCATTGAGGACGGTTTAGATTCCAGAACGGGTTTACCGATTATTTCCCTCTACGGCGATCAAAAAAAGCCAGATCCACAACATCTCCAAGATTTGGATGTTATTTTATTTGATATTCAAGATGTTGGTGCTAGATTTTATACCTACATCTCAACTTTGCATTATATGATGGAAGCCTGTGCAGAACAGGGTATTCAACTCATCGTTTTGGACAGACCCAATCCCAATGGACATTATATAGATGGCCCAGTGCTTGAAGAAAACTATAAAAGCTTTGTCGGCATGCATCCTGTTCCTGTGGTTCATGGACTTACTATTGGAGAATATGCTCAACTGATTAATGGGGAAAAATGGCTTATGAATGGAATTCAATGCGATCTAGAGGTTATCACAATGGAAAATTATTCTGCGTCTAGAGCTTATGATTTACCGATAAAACCTTCCCCTAATTTACCAAATGCAAAATCTATTAATTTGTATTCTAGCTTATGTTTTTTTGAAGGAACCAATGTAAGTGCAGGGAGAGGAACTGATCTGCAATTCCAAGTTTTTGGATCACCAGTATTAGACTCTACGTATTTTAACTTTGAATTTACTCCTGTGTCCAACCCTGGAGCCAAATATCCAAAACACGAGAATAAACTTTGCTTCGGGAAAAATCTTCAAAATGAAAAAGAGCTTGATCAATTGAACTTAGACTGGTTGCTTCAGGCGTATCATCACACCCAAGACCAAGCCTTATTTTTCAACTCATTTTTTAATAAACTGGCAGGAAATTCAAGCTTAAAGGAGCAAATTCAGCAGGGAAAAACCGCTAAAGACATAAGGGAAAGCTGGCAAGCTGACTTGGAAATTTACAAAACCAGAATCAAACCTTATTTACTTTATGAGAGATAACCCTCTAACCTTCAAAAGGGTAATTAAAGGTTTTCCTAGCCCCAAAAGCTGATTTTACTCACCTCTCAAAGCCCCATTAACCTAAATGCTACTTTACATATTACCACCAGAGGACACAGTGTCTACATAGATTTTTAGCTTGTAATCGTAGAGAGTTTTCTAGTTGACCGGTTAACAAGCCGACCAGTTTACCAAGAACACATTACTCCAAAAGTATACCGTTGAGCTCCACTTGGTATTGAATATCTACAGTTTGATCTAGCATTTTGGACACCGAGCAGTACTTTTCAAAAGACAGTTGAGCGGCACGCTTGGCTTTGTTGGAAGGAATTTCACCCTCTAACTTCACCATCAATTTGATCGTATGAAACACTTTAGGATCGGTATCGTTTCTGAGACCCTCCACCTCAACGTTTAAGTTCTTA
Source organism: Psychroflexus torquis ATCC 700755 (assembly GCF_000153485.2). Lineage (NCBI taxonomy): Bacteria > Pseudomonadati > Bacteroidota > Flavobacteriia > Flavobacteriales > Flavobacteriaceae > Psychroflexus > Psychroflexus torquis. The sequence continues at coordinate 707,887 of NC_018721.1, forward strand.
ACTTCCAGATTTTGCTTTTTAAGAATATGGATGATATCAATACTACTACAGCCTGCAGTTCCCATTAAAATAAGTTCCATTGGACTAGGAGCTTTGGGATCTGGTGCTGTAGAATTATAAAGTTCTATTTTGTGACCTAATGCATTTTCAGCTTCAAAATGAACATCACTGTTTGGTTTTTTATGTAAGCTTACTTTCATAATTCTATAGTTTCATGCAAAGCAAATGAATCTTAAGTATAAATCTGCTAAAAATAACTTAATACAATTTAGAATGAATCAAATTTATTAAGTTTGCATAGAGGAAGGATTTGACTGATTGCAACCTCTTTTTAAAATGCTAAAGCAGTTTCATTTTTAGATGAGTCGTAGAACGTCATTTCCTTCCCAACGACTATAACTTTAAAACTTATTCTATGTCATATTTATTTACTTCAGAGAGTGTTTCTGAAGGACATCCTGATAAAATCGCAGATCAAATTAGCGATGCTTTACTCGATTCTTTTTTAGCTTTTGACGATAACTCCAAGGTAGCTTGCGAAACCTTAGTGACCACAGGACAAGTTGTTTTGGCAGGAGAAGTAAGAAGTAATACTTACCTCGATGTGCAACAAATTGCAAGAGACGTCATCAACGATATTGGATATACCAAAGGAGAATATCAATTTTCTGGAGATTCCTGTGGTGTTATCTCACTTATCCATGAGCAATCTAAAGACATTTACCAGGGCGTCAATAGAACTTCCAAGGAAGACCAAGGCGCTGGCGACCAAGGAATGATGTTTGGATACGCCACCAATGAGACTGAAAATTATATGCCTTTGGCGCTGGATATTTCTCATAAGTTGCTAATAGAACTAGCAAAATTAAGAAGAGAAGGCAAAGACATTACTTACTTACGACCAGATGCCAAAGCGCAAGTTACTATTGAATATTCTGATGATAATGTCCCTCAGCGTATCGATACCATCGTTGTTTCTACACAACACGATAATTTTGATGAGGATGAGCCTATGCTTAAACAGATAGAAAAAGACATCCATTCTATCTTGATTCCACGGGTTAAAGCCTTGTTTGATGAAAGCATTCAAGCCTTATTCGATGATGATATTGCCTACCACATTAACCCTACAGGTAAGTTTGTTATTGGAGGGCCGCATGGCGACGCAGGACTTACCGGACGTAAAATTATTGTAGATACCTACGGTGGAAAAGGCGCCCACGGAGGTGGTGCTTTTTCTGGAAAAGATCCTAGCAAAGTAGATAGATCTGCTGCATATGCCGCTAGACACGTGGCCAAAAACATGGTGGCTGCTGGTATCGCCGATGAAGTATTGATCCAGGTTTCTTATGCCATTGGAGTAAGTGAACCAACTTCTATTTTGGTGGATACCACCAATAAAAAAATAGATATGAGCGATGGAGATATTGCTAAAAAAATTAGAATGATTTTTGACATGCGTCCAGGCATGATCGAAGAGCGTCTAAAACTTCGAAATCCTATTTATAGAGAAACCGCTGCTTACGGCCATATGGGAAAAGAACCGAGATTCGAAACTAAAATCTTCAAATCCGATTATTCTGGTGAAATACGTAGAGAAGTGGAGCTATTTACTTGGGAAAAATTAGATTATGTCGATAAGTTGAAAGAGGCCTTTGATTTATAATATTTTCCTGATTTTGAGGTCTAAACAAAAAAAAACCAAGCGATGAAAACCTCAACCTAGGTGTGTTTTTATGAAAATGACCTAAAATTTAAGACTAACTTTAAAGTGATTAGGGAAGTATGTTGCTGATTTGTAACCCAAATGTCGTAAACGATAAATTTTTTACTTGAATCGTCTTATATTTTGCAAAAAAGGGGGAAAACAAAGGTTATACTTCGTTTTTACTGAGGTGAAAAATAATTCAGAGTCTATACATGACATTCTAAATTTAAGTTGATCTACAAATCATAAAATTAACTCTGTTTATTAATCTTAAAAAATTAATAAACAGGGTTAATCCGTCAATTTAGGAGTTTATGTAAATTAGTAAACGAACTTATACCAATTTAGTTCTTAAATGCTGTATTAAAAATTTGAAATATACTACGACGTAGCTCAGCACAGGTTTTTTACTTAGTTGAGTTAGAAAATATAAGCATAGCTGTAGTTACGGTTCTTTTTTATGACGATTAGTAAGTGAAAAAGAAACTGATTTTATACGACATTTAGATTCTAGTTTGGTATTAAAACAAGTTTGCAATCATCACGCTTCTAAATCATAATGTATTAAGCTTTCGATATGCGTTTCTATGGAAAGACAAATATCTAATTCATTTTTTAAATTTACGTCAATATTAAGGCAACCGCTGTTATAAGGTCCGTACATATCTTTGTTAGTCACATTAAACAGGGCTACAGTAGGGGTTTGAGTTGCTGCTGCAAGGTGCATTATTCCACAATCGCCAGTTATAAATAGTGAAGTTTGAGAAATAAAGGAAGCTATTTCTCTAATGTTTTTGCTGTAAAAAGAAGGAATTTTAAAATCTAAAGCAGATATATTTTCTACTGGTAATATTTCGATAATATTATAACCAGGAAACACTTTGACCAAATTCTCATAAAAATTACTCCACCAAACTTTCTCAAAACATTTTTTGTCAGTTGCAAAAGTGTACAAGCAAATGGTTGGTTTGTTCAAATCGGCATATCGTTTCAATAATTTCCTGCCGCTACAAATTTCTTTACTAGATAGTTTAATCTCCAAGCTTGGCAAGACTTCAGCTGTCGGTGATTGCCTAAGAAAATAACGAAGGCTATAAATTGGGTATTTGGATATGTGAATTCCATCTTCACAAGTGATTAAATTATGATGGCGTTCAAAACCAAAAAACTTGTGTTTGGCTCTGGATAGTTTGGTAGATAAACGCCCAGAAGATGAGCAAGCTTCAGCATTGATTACCAAATCATATTTTTTTTGTTTAAGTTTTGTCCATGCCAATAAATATCTACCTAGCTCTTTGAAGTGCTTTTTGGGTAAGCTCATAATTTTATCTACATAGTTGTAATTTTCAAAAATGAGTCCACCCAAATTACCCTTAAGAAATAAATCGATTTTAGCTTCAGGAAATTGTTCATGAACCTCTTTTACCAATGGTGTTATCAATAATTGATTACCAAGACGATGGTTTGGCCGCGTTATTAATATGCGTTTAACTTCAGATGAATTAGGAAAATTAACACTTTGTTTATCAAGTAATCCACTAGTCACTAATCTGGTCGCTTCTCTCCGAAAAATATTAATTGATTTTTTAAATGCAGTCATTTCATAAATAACGTTAATTTTATTTAATAAATTAACAATTAACAAGAAAAAATTAAGAAAAATTAATAAATATGAAAAAATAAGATTGCCAACTGATTATTGGAATGGGAGTATAAAACAAAAAAATATAATATATTTTAAAGGAAATATCTTATATTTTTTTGTTTTCACTATAATTTATAAATTACCTTACACATCACAATCCTAGGCTGAACAAATAGTCTTCGGTCGGCGACTATGAATTCATTGACAGAATTTTGCCTTTTAAATTCAATATCAAACAAGTTGGTGGCGTTTAACTCAAATCCCCAAGCTGAATCTTCTTTTCCGTAGAATAAAGATGCATCTGCCAGTTCAAATCTATTGACGTCTCCTGTGGTTTGATTTTCAAAATAATTGTAGTCGTAATTGAACTTAAAAATAAAATCTGCCCAATCATATTCCAAATAAGCAAAGGGAGACAAAGTGGTAAACTTGTTGTCGATAGCATCTGAGTTGAGTCTGGAAAAACTTTGCCTCACGCCCGTTTCCAGATTTGGCCAATCGTCATAACGTGTGGTTACTTTTGCATTATAGCCAAAATTAATACTTTCATAATCCAACACCTCATCGTTGATAATCCTGGAGTAGTCCGATAGGCTTGAATTGCCTCCTAGAGTAAACGTATAATTAGGAATACGTTTGTTGATGATTCCACTAACATCATAGGTGTTTTCGGGCAAATCGGTAAAAATACTAGTGCTTATTTGATCGATACCTTCAATCTGAGTCTGATTTCTAATGCTGCTTTCTCGATGTGTATAAGACAAACTAGCATTATAAAATAAACCTTTGAACATATTAAACTGACTATAAAGTAAACTCGCCGTTTGGTAAATTTGATTTTGTAAATTCTCGTTTCCTCGTCCGATCTGATTAAAACTTTGCAGGCTCAATCTGTTGGCATAATTTGAAGAATTCCCAAAGTTGGTATATCGGTTATAATTAAACCTCAGTTTTTCGTCTCCCGTAAAAAAGGCTTTGCCATCTACCATAAGTTTTGTCACAGGTTTTCCGTTAACGGTGACATTTCCTTCTCGGTCCACCTCCATTCCCGGTAATTTTTTAAGGATGTCCCTAAGTTTTCTTTCCTCTCCTGTTTTAAACTGGTCTGTGCGATATGCCTTATGTTACCGCTATCATTAGTCTTTCTTCTTTTTATTAGTATTAAAAGATTTGTCTGGATAAGCGGGAGGAACAGGGACTTCTCGAGGATCTTCTTTGATGAGTTGCTTAAGATACTTGATCGCAGCATCTAGTTGCGCGTCTTGTCCATTAAACGTGGCATGTGGAAGGTTATCCACTTCAATATCGGGTTCAAATCCATGGCCTTCAATCAGCCATTCTCCGTTGTCACCATATACACCATACATAGGAGCTCTTGCAATCCCATTATCACTCAGCCTGTTGGCACTATTTAACCATATCTCACCACCCCAAGTTCGAGTTCCTATGGTTGTCCCTAACTTTAGCTTCTTGAAACCATCCGCAAACGCTTCGCCATCGGAATACGTGTTTTCATTTACAAGCACAACAATATGGCCTCTAAAGGCGTAAGGCATATTCCAGTAGGGTTCTCCTGACCTTGATTTCCAATACATCCACGCTTTTCTTAAAAGTTTTTCCAGAATAAAACTATCGATATTACCTCCAAAATTGTATCTCACATCTACAATCAAGCCCGACTTGTTGAAAACAGGGTAAAATTCACGATAAAATTGACTGATATCGTTGCTGCCCATAGCCCTTAAATGGAGATAACCTATTTCGTTCTCACCCTTTTTTTCCACGTCAAGACGGTTGCCATATTCCCAATCGCCATAGCGAAGATTATAGTCATTGGCTACTGGCTTTACGATGATGTCTCTAGAGGCGGAGCCTCGGAGGACTGTCAGTCGGACTTGTTTCCCGGTCTCATTACGAATCAACGCGCCTATATCAATGGCTGATAAGGCGTCTTTACCATTGACTTGGGTAATTATATCCCCAGCACGCATTTCTAAATAGGGATCGTCTAAAGGTGATTTTTGATCGGGATAGTCGGGATCAACTTTATAGATATACTCAATTTTAAAACCGTTGTTCTGCACGTCTCTATTAAAGACAGCTCCCAAACTGGCTATTGAGATTTTGTTATCGTCATCTCTTCGATCACCACCGCGAACGCTGGTATGCAAGGCAGATAGCTCTCCAACAAATCTACCGATGAGATCAGAAAGTTCATTGCGCGTAGTGACCCGGTCAACAAGTGGTAAATACTTGGTATGCATCGCATCCCAATCTACACCATGCATGTTTTTATCATAAAAATAATCGCGCTCCATACGCCATGCATCGGTGAAGATCTGTTTCCAGTCGTCTTTCGGTGTGATTGGGAACTTCCATCCGCTCAAATTTATTTTGCTTTTTGAGAGATCACTTACCTTCTCTGTTCCTGCATGGATCATATAATAACTTTGCTCTTTTTTTACAAGAATTTTTTCTCCATTACCAGTGATTTCAAAAGAATTAACGTCACTTACCATGGTTTTAAGGCTGATATCTTTAGTGTCTATTTTTACAAAGGACAAATGACTCTTGGCATTGACCCCAGTTTCACTTGACATGACATAGAGTGCTTTTTTATTCACTTCAAGACCATCGTAATTGCCGGGTTTAATAGGAACTTCTATGATCCTTTCCTGAATTCCAGCTTCATCAATACTGACTACCAATTCAGCTATATTTTCCTCACTCTCATTTTTCTTCTTCTGATCTGTTTTAGAAGATGTGTCCTTTTTCTTGTTTTCATCAAAGAGTTCATCGTCTTCTCGGAAAGGGGAGCGTGTGCCACTTTTCAGTGCGACATGATATATTATTTCACTAGCGTCAAAGTAAGGTTCAGGCTGTCGAGCACCCCAAGGGCTGCCAACTAAAGAGGTGAAACTTCGATCCGAAAGAAAATAAATAAACTCACCATCAGGGCTCCATCTTGGATTGAAGCTGTTGGCTCTATCTGTAGTTAGGTCAAAGGAAACTCCAGTATCCACATTGTAAATTTTGATTTGTGTCATTGTATTTAAAGCAGACTGTACAAATGCCAACCACTTGTTATCTGGAGACCATGCAAAATCTCTAATACCTTCTTGGTTCGTAGAAATCTTTTTACTAACACCGGTAGCTATCTCAAGCACATACATATTGCTTTCTAAATCGTCATAGGCAATCCACTTTCCATCTGAAGAAGGTTCACCCCCATATCTAAGCAGGTCTCCATTACGTGTCAAACGCTTTTCTGCGCCCTGACCATTAGAGGGCATACTCATAAATTCAAACTCTCCAGATTCATCTGAGAGTGTATAGATAGTTGAGCCATCATGAGAAAATACGGCATCTCTAAATCTGACAGCCGCCTTATCTGCAAAGGATACAAATCGACCTGACTTGACTGGAGCAACGAAAACTTTACCCCTAGCCGTGATAACAATTCGCTCTCCATCAGCATCAGGATGCACAGAAGTGATGTATTGAACGGGGTTATCATCCCACTTCTCTCGCAGTTGATCCAAATCAGACACCAACTTGATATTGATTTTTTTACTAGCATTGGAGGCTAAATTATGCTGCCATAGATCTGCAGCCATCTGGTACACAATTATGCCCTTAGAAACACTAGCAGAACGGACGTCAAATTCTTTGTGCGTTGTATGCTGTTTGAGGTCTTCTCCATTTTCATTTATAGACCAGATATTCATTATACCATCTCGATCTGAGATGAAATAAACCCGTCCAGAAAACCACATCGGGTGATGACTACCACCAAGGTAATCTTTTGTTAATTTAATAGCCTCGTCTGCTCCTTGTGTAAATTTCCATATTTGTCTAGCTGTACCTCCTTTATAGCGCTTGGTCACATTTCTATGATAAGCTGGTCTTACGAAATACACCGTTTTACCAGTACTATCGTAGGACGCTTCACTGGCTTGAGCAAGAGGAATCCTCGTCTTTTCCTTGGTGGCTAAATCTATGGTTATAATTTGATTATCAGGCACCTTAGAATAGGCCCGAGTATTGTAAATGATTTTGCCATCTGGGGTCCAAGAATTGGTGATAGATACATCCCGTTCATAGGTCCAGCGTATAGGCAATCCTCCTGATATGGGCATGGTGTAAACCTCCACTGGCCCTTCATAGCTAGCAGAGAAAGCAATGGTCTTTCCATCAGGAGATATCGAAGGAAAATTTTCTTCTTCTTGGTGGGTGGTTAACCGTTGTGCTAAGCCACCGTTTAAAGGAACTGTCCAAAGATCACCTTCGGCGGCAAAGACAATTGTAGTGTTGTGAAGAGTAGGGTTCTGATAGTAGCCTTCAAACCCTTGTGCAGATAAAGAACTATAGGAAAAGAAAGTAATGAAAAGAAGTAAGAGGGGGCTTGATATCCGGAAAACTGATAATGTATTCATAGGTTAGATTTTTAGTTTACAGTCGAACTCTTAGGATAGACAACTATCATTTTTTTGACAGCCTACATTGATATTCTGAACAATGTTCGTTAAGGCATATAGCTTACTAAGTTAAAGGAACATGCTTTACACTAGATTTTGATTTCCTCTAATTAATACTTGTTTGTCTCTTATTTTATTTTCGACAAAGTAGCCTAGAAATATGTCTCTATAAAATACTCTCCATATTCCATTTCCTTGATCTTCAGTACCTACATATTTTTCCTTAGGTCCATCAGTTAAATATAACCAAAAATATGACTTCCAGCGCATGGCTCGATCTTGGCATACTTCGATGACTTTCATGGTTGATGGGTAGTCCTGTTTTGGAATTTTTTAAGACTATGTGTTGGAAAAATTGTGATTTATTTGCCCGATCTCTTCTACAATGGCAGATTTAGGTATTTATTTTTTTTCAGTATTTTGACTTTCCTGTTTACAACTCAATATGTAGATAACAAAGCAGTCTTATACCAATTTAGTTTTTAAGTGTTGCATTAAAAACTAAATTGGTATAATTTCTACATTACTTATTCTTTTACCACTGGTAGTGGAGTAAAGGGTTTTATACCAAAAGCAGGGTACACCTCACTTGGATAATAGAAAGTTCCCCCACGAGATACCATTGAAATTGTTTTGATAGCCTTTAAATCCTCTACTGGATTTCCAGGAATTAAGAAGAAATCTGCCAGTTTACCAGGTGCAATGCTTCCCAAATCCTTGTCCCCTAAATAGTTCGCCATATCATAGCTGGCCAATTTCAACAGCTCTGCAGGTGTATAACCTAATTGTTGGTAAAGCTCTAATTCTCTATGGTACATAAAGGCTCCTCCTAAATCAGTTCCGGGAACAATAAAGATTCCTTTATCTTTCATCATTTTTAAGGTCTCCACAATTTTGTCATATCCCCCACGATACTTTTGGTCGTCCTCGGGGGAAGCAATATCTGCTAATGCCACTTTATATCCACGTTGAGTATTTGGCGGCATATGATCTATAAAATCTTTGGTACCCTCTCGGACTTCACCATTTCTAGCTTTCATTAACACTTCGTGGATGGCCAAGGTGGGATCCATGGCAGTCTTGTTTTGAACAAATAAATCCATGGTTTCTTGTACTCTAGGACTATTCAGATCTAGTTCTGGAAATCTTTTTAACGCCGTAAGACGAAGCAGGGAGCGTGTATCTTCCTCTGGAGTTAATACCCATCCTAACATAGTTTGATTGATATGGGTCATTTCATCGTATCCAGCTCGTAACATGGCATTAGCATTTGAGAATGCAGGAACATGGCCGCAGACGAACATCCCATAGCCATGCGCCTTTTCAACTATGGCTGGTGCCCAATCGCCATTCATAGAGTTGTATAATTTAATTCCGTAGAAACCCATGTCATGATAGCTATCTACAGCAGCCAAGGCTTCTTCTTGGCTGGAGACTAAAATTCCATTATTTGCACTATAGTCACTTTTTCCTTCAATGAAACCCAATCGGTGAATTCTAGGTCCAGCTAAAACTCCTGAATTGATTTTTTTTATTAAATCCTCCAATACAGCATTATCGTTCCCCATATCTCGGAAAGATGTAACACCGGCTAACACATTTAGCAAAGCACCTTCATCTCCAGCATGAGCATGCATTTCATACATTCCTGCTACCAAGGTACCATTTGCCCCATCGATGACTACTTCATCCTGGCCCACTGCTTCAGGGGCATCGATACTCACAATCCGCTCGCCATCCACCAACACTGATGAAAGTTCTGTGAGTCCCAAAGTAGTGGGATCGAATAGTTTTACGTTGGTGATGCGTACCTTTTTCCCATAGTTATGGGCATATTTCTTTTGAAGTGATTCAAATCGTTCTGCAGAATATTTTTCGGCATAAGCCCGAAGTTCTTTTTCCTTTGCTTCAAACCCTTCACGTACAATAATAAACAGCGGGCTAATCACCGCAAACAAGCCTTGTTCATTATCGGCAATAAGATAAGATGGGTTTAAATCGGCTCCAGATATAGCATAGGTGGTGAGGCTGGTGGTAGTTGAATCAACGCTAACCTTAATTTTCTCCATCTCTGTGAGCCGCAGTGTGCCTGCTGGAAGTATATCTGCTGAATAGTCCTGTGCTTTTAACAAGCTACGCAGTGTTAGAATTGCTGCATAAGGACTCCCCGATTGATTGACATACCACAAAGCGCTATCAACTGTAGTACTTCCACTTCCGGTAGCATCTGTCCATGAAGCAGCGTTTCCATTCAATGTATACTGCTCATCGACGGTATTCCCAAATGTTGTGTTCCCAGTGATATTCCATTGAACTGGAAAACCCTCCGTATTTAGGACAATGGTTTCCTTCATGGTAGGTCCACGACCATTGTTTTTATAATCGTAATCTATTTGGATGGTATCACCATCGGTATGAGTTTTAAGATGTCCCACAGTAGTACTACCAAAAATAATGGAATAGGTTTCATCTCCCTGATAGTTGGCCAAAGAGGATACTTTGGGGGATTCTTGTTTACAGGAATTCAGAAATAATAAGATAAAAGACAAGAAGAGGAATTGTAGTTTCATAGTGACTTGATTTTAAATGATTTACTAAGATAGTATATTATTAGTTTCGCCCTACACTACTAGTCCAAGTCTTAATGCTTTGGCTTTAGCTAAAACTTGTGCTTTTGAATATCACCACAGGCACAAGTCCCCTGACTTTCTTTGTCATCCTAGATTTGAGCCAACTAGCGGTTTTTAAACTATAATCCTTCGGATTCACTCTTCTGAAACAAGTGCCAAATGTTTGCCATCAGCACTTCCCACCATCCTTGAAATTCCATTTATTTTATCTTCCTTAAAGTCATGAAAAACACTAATAGTGTTATTAACGGTATAGAGCTTGTTAATCGTTTTGCCATTAGGAATTAAAATTATTTGATCCGTTAGCCAATACATATCCTTAATTGGATTAAGCAATGTTATGATTGTATTGATAGCTTCAGAAATAGGGTATAAAGATTTGATGGATGGATGGAATCCCATTTTCTTGATTTAAAAAACTAGTCAAATTGAAATTGGAAATCATTTAGTAGGATTGCTAGGTCTATTTAAATACAGTATGTACCTATATTGAATTACATAAATAACAAAAGCACTAACGCTACAACAGAATCTTTCAATGCTAAAATTAAAGAGTTTAGAACTCAGTTTAGAAGCCTTAGAGATGTGAAATTATTTCTATATAAATTAGCTAAATTATTCGCATAATTGGATCTGCTCCCCTAAAATAGTGTTTGATCCAGCTGGTCTCTTTTAAACTTTGCTATTTCGTTAAGTGGTGTGCCTATCAATTTTAGAAAAAGAATGAATGGAATGATGTCTTTGAAATTATATAAAATAAAAAAGCCCTTCCTATTGGAAAGACTTCTAGAGGTTTAATAATTCTAAACCTATGAATGCTATTCACATTCACAACACAACATCTTCAAAAAAAGCGGTCTGGACGAGACTCGAACTCGCGACCCCCTGCGTGACAGGCAGGTATTCTAACCAACTGAACTACCAGACCGTTGCTTAATTGCGAGTGCAAATATAGAACCAATTTTTAGTTACACAAACATGTTTGATGAAAATAATTCAACAAATTATAACCTTAAGACTTTAGCTTCTGTGTTTCAATTAAGTAAGTAGATAAAATCTTTTCAAAGTCCTCTCTTATGTCGGCTTGAACGTATCGAATTTTGTATTTTGAACAAGTTAACTTCAATTCTTGTATGAATTCTGACATCTTTTGGGCGTATTCTTTTTTGATTTGCTGAGTCTGCAAATCGATTTTGGAACCATTTTCCAAATCAAAAAAGCGCTTAGGAGTATCATCAAAATCAAATTCAACTTCTGTTTTATAATCTAACGTATGGAAAAGGACCACTTGATGTTTATTATACTTAAGATGCCTTAAAGCTTCAAACAGATCTGCTTTAGAAACTTCAGGCTGAAATAAATCTGTAAACAGAAATACAAGCGATCTACGCTTTAACTTTTCTGCAATCTCATGTAAAAATTGATAGGTGTTGGTTTTGGTATTTACTTGAGGATGTTGAATACACTTTTCCAATTGATCGTAAATCATACTAAAATGCGAACTGCTCCCCTTTTCCGTGGCTTGGAAACGAAGTTCTTCATCATAGATAGAAAGCCCTACAGCATCCCTCTGCTTGCTTAATAACTGCATAATAGAAGCAATGGATAAGGCAGAGAATGATATTTTATCTAAATTAGATAACGACGGTGATTTAACTTCAGGATAATACATAGAGGCGGACTGATCTAAAATAAAATGGCATCTCAAATTTGTTTCCTCCTCAAACTTTTTAGTGTATAATTTATCCGTCTTGGCGAACAATTTCCAATCTATATGTTTGGTACTTTCTCCTGCATTGTAAAGCTTATGCTCTGCAAATTCAGCAGAATATCCATGAAATGGGCTTTTATGAATTCCTGAAATAAATCCCTCAACAATTTGAGACGCTAATAAGGGCAAATTTGAAATCGTTGAGGGCCTCTTAGTTTCAGAATTGATATCCATAAATAGATTTTTTATTAAAAATAAAAAAGGCTTGATTTAAACAAAACCAAGCCTTTTAACTTATAACTATTGAAGATGTTTACTATAACAGGTTATCAATAGCCTCTTTGTAAGTTTCTTTTTGAGCAACGCCAACTTGACGGTTTACCATTTCACCATTTTTAAAAAACAGTACAGTTGGAATATTTCTAACTCCATATTTAGCGGCGAACTCTTGGTTTTGATCTACATCCATTTTAGCAATGACAGCTTTTCCCTCATATTCAGTATTTAATTCGTCGATGATGGGCCCTACCATTCTACAAGGTCCACACCAAGCAGCCCAAAAATCTACTAATACTGGTATGTCACTTTCTAAAACTTTTTCTTGAAAATCTTTGTCTGTTATCTCTAATGTCATAATGCAATTTATTTATTTATTCAAAATTAGGGTTTAAGGCGGAATATGTAACTTAATTATATATTAATTAATCTTATTTAAGAATCAGACTTTCTTATGTTAATATGTTCTCCATTTGATACTGCAGCCCATACTAGGTTTCTGATCTTTTAATACCTTTCTATTATTGAGCAAAGCATCTAAAGCTTCTCGAATGTATCTACCCGAGGTTGGAATACCGTTTTTAGGTCTAGAATCATCCAATTGTCCTCGATAAACTAGTTCTAGGGTTTCATCAAACACATAAAAATCTGGAGTACATGCTGCGTTATAAGCTCTAGCAACTTCCTGATTCTCATCGTATAAATAAGGAAAAGGATAATTGAGCTCCCTAGCTATTTTGAACATATATTTAGGACTATCCTCGGGATGCGCTTTTACATCGTTACTAGAAACAGCAACAAAGCCAAAACCCAAAACTCTATAATCATAGGCTAACCTAACGATTTCACTATTCACATGTCTTACATAAGGACAATGGTTACAAATGAACATGATGACCGTTCCTTTGCTTCCTCTTAAGTCATTTAAAGACAAAGCCGTGTTAGAAACAGTATCTAACAGTTTAAAATCTGGAGCTTTTGTACCAAGCTCCAACATTGTAGAAGATGTTAATGACATTATTGAAAATATTTGATACCAAATTTAAACAAAAAAGCTATCGTAAACGATAGCTTTTAAAACACATTGTAAGTTAGACTTACTTTTTACTTACTTTCTTTTCCTTGCTTTCTTTACTTTCCTTAATTTCTTTAGCGGGAGCATTCACCTTTTGAGAAAGCTCAAAAGAGAGTGATGATTTGTCAAAAGTCATTTTGCCAGATCCTGTTTCTAGGATCACAGCATCTAATTTTTCACTTAAATCAGCAATTTTACCGTGAAGACCACTTTTTGTAACTACTTTATCTCCCCTTTTGATAGATTCAATAAAGCTTTTTTCTTTTTTCTGCTTTTTCATTTGTGGCCTTATCATAAAAAAATAAAGCACAACAAAAATTAAAACTAAGGGTAGTAAACTTCCTAATTGATCCATATAAATTATTTCACTGGAGAACCAGCATTGTTATTTTTTGGATTTACAAAAGCTTTAATTCTTAAAGTCTCTTTTCCAGATGATGTATTTGCTGTAATTCTTATTTGTTTCATCTGCTGATTTGGCTTACCTGTTGTGTTGAATTTTACAACCATCTCACCTTTTTCACCAGAAGCTACAGCTTCTTTAGTCCATGTTGGGACTGTGCAACCACAACTTGCAGTAGCATTAGAAACTATAAGTGGAGCATCTCCGGTATTCGTGAATGCGAATGTATGTTCTACAACTTCGCCTTCATCAACAGTACCAAAATCAAACTCTTTTTCTTCAAATTCCATAACAGGGAATGATTGTTGTTTTGAATCACGCTCTTCTGCAATTTCTTTTTTAGATTGATCTACTTTGTCTGAAGCTTCATTTTTACAAGCTGTTAAAGACAATGTTGCTATCGCAACAAATGCTAACATAAACTTTCTCATGATAAATAATTTAAATTAATTACAAAAATATGACATTTTAAGCAATTACATTAAACCTCTGCCTATTTTATTAATTTTCCCATTGGTTTGGTATTCTTTGGAAACCGTATCCAAAACACCATTTATAAAAGTACTGCTTTTGGGAGTACTATATTCTTTGGCTAGTTCCAAATATTCGTTAATAGTTACTCTAACAGGAATAGATGGGAATTTTAAAAACTCGCACAAAGCCATTTTTATAAGAATACTATCAATATCTGCGATCCTATCTTGGTCCCAGTTTGGGGTTTTATTTTTGGTGATTTCAGTAAGTTGATCATTTGCAAGAAGTGTCTTGGTAAAAAGTTCTTTTGCAAAGTTTTCATCTTCTACATTTTTATACAATCTAGGAACTGTAATCACCTCATCGCTTTCTTTTTGCTTCTGAAGGAATTTCAAAAAGGTGGTATTTACAATCGGAAAATCGTCTATCCAAGTCAGATTTTGATCTTCGTAATAATCGTAAAGATCTTCATTGGGCGCAATAATTAATTTAAAAACGTCCACAATAAATTCTTTATCTTCCTTAAAACTCGACGTTTCCGCAAGAATATAGTCGGCGTAAAGATCTGACTCTAAAATTTTATCCCAAATCAACTTAGGATATTCATCATCGCGTTTCCAGTGGGTTAATTTCCTATCTTCGACAAGATTACTTATGGCAGCGCTATCTGAAATTCTCTTCAGAAGTTGATTATTGATAAATTTTTTGTTAGGATTCTTCTCTTCTTCTGTAGCTAAGAATTTCTTTTTGGCAATCTTAAAGTAATCATCCGCATAGTCTCTGATGCTGACAAGGAGTTCAAAATCGAGTAAGAAAAGATTGTACATCTCTTCTGTGCTCTTTTTAAGAAACTTCTCTTCCGCCTGCATGGAGTCTTTACTTCCTTGATGAAAGGCATAGAGAGATTGCATTACTTTAGCACGAATATGTCGTCTTGTTAACATTTGTTTGTTCTTAATTTTAGCGCAAAAATAATATTTTAAAGAAGAGTTCAACACCTATTTGTATTTTTTTAAATCCTAATTAAAACCTTTCCTAACGCCTTAGGGTTTAGATGGGTCATGAATTGAGGGATTTATGCCATTAACAAACCCTTTAAAGGATTAAACTTATGTTATTAAAGAAGCTAAATATATCTTTTGGTTACATTTGCAATCAAAAAGTAAAAAGTGAATGAAGGCCTTACTCAGTCTCAATAAGTACTTATACAAATACAGAGGAAGACTCCTATTAGGGATTATTATTACAATGGGGGCACGTGTTTTTGCTGTATTTACTCCTCAACTCATAAGAAATTCTACTGTTGCCATAGAAGACTATTTAAATGGCGATATGGTAAGTATTGCTGAAGTTAGAGAAGAGCTTCTCATCAATATAGGACTCATCATTGGGGCCGCTTTAGCCTCTGGCGCACTCACCTTTTTGATGAGACAAACTTTTATTGTGGTTTCTAGGTATATTGAATATGACCTAAAAAATGAAGTATATACTCAGTATCAAAATTTATCCTTAGACTTCTATAAGCGAAACAGAACTGGGGATTTGATGAATAGAATTTCTGAAGATGTCTCCAAAGTAAGAATGTACGTAGGGCCTGCTTTGATGTACGGTGTGCAAACCTTGACCTTGTTTGTAGTCGTCATTTATTTTATGATAAAAGCGGCACCAACTCTCACGTTATACACTTTAATTCCATTTCCCATACTTTCCTTTGCTATTTACAAACTAAGTATGGCCATCAACAAAAGAAGTGCTGAGATACAAAGATTCTTATCACTCCTCAATACGTACACACAAGAAAGTTTTAGCGGTATTGCTGTTATTAAGTCTTATGGGATTTTAAACCGTTTCAACTCTGACTTTGAGAAATTATCCAATGAAAGTAAAGATAAGAATGTTAATTTAGTAAAGGTGGAGGCGTTCTTCTTCCCGCTTATGATCTTACTGATAGGTTTTAGTAACTTATTTGTGATTTACTTCGGTGGGATGCAGTACATCAATGGAGAGATTGAGAGTGTTGGGGTCATTGTGGAATTTTTGCTTTATGTAAACATGCTTACTTGGCCAGTGGCTTCTGTTGGGTGGATTACATCTATGGTGCAAAGAGCCGAAGCCTCTCAAGAACGGATTAACGAATTTCTAAGCGAAACTCCAAACATCAAAAATAATTCCCCAGAATCTTCTGAAGATATTTTAGGTGAAATAGAATTTAAGAATGTTAGTTTCACATACGAAGACACCAATATAGTGGCTTTAAAGAATCTCTCCTTTAAAGTTAAAAAAGGGGAGACTTTTGTTATTATGGGAAAGACAGGCTCAGGAAAGTCTACTATCCTAGAGTTGATTGGGAGATTATACGATGTGAATAATGGTGAAATATTAATTGATGGTAGACCTATAGAAAGCTACAACCTTAATGAATTAAGAAAACAGCTTGGCTATGTTCCACAGGATGCTTTCCTTTTTAGTAGTTCTATTCGCGATAATATAAAATTTGGTAAGGTTAATGCCAACGAAGAAGATATCGTAGAGGCTGCAAAAAACGCTGCAGTTCATAATAATATTATAGGATTTAGTAAGGGTTATGATACCATATTAGGAGAGCGAGGTATAACCTTGTCTGGCGGGCAAAAACAAAGGGTTTCTATAGCAAGAGCTATCATTAAAGATCCCAAAATAGTACTCTTTGATGACTGTCTCTCTGCGGTTGATACTGAAACAGAAGAAGAAATTTTCAATAAATTAGATAAAGTCTCTAATCATAAAACATCAATTGTGGTTAGCCACAGGGCCTCCTCTGCAAAAAATGCTAATCATATTATCATTCTAGATGAGGGTGTGATTTTGGAAGAAGGCACTCATAGTGAGCTACTTGCTTACAATGGTTACTATAAAGATTTATATAACAAACAACTTTCAGAAAAAGAAAATTGAATTTTTATTTGCACTTTTAATTTTTTTTAAGACTTTTGAACAAATGTTATATTAATCTTATTTAACTAAAGTATTATGAGTGAACAAGAGCCGATGAAAAACGAGGATATTTTCTCGAAGGTAATGAGAGCAGGAAGAAGGACTTACTTTTTTGACGTAAGATCCACAAAAGCTGATGATTATTACTTAACTATCACAGAAAGTAAGAAATTTACAAATGACGATGGATCTTTCTTCTATAGAAAACATAAGATTTATTTGTACAAAGAAGATTTCGAAAACTTCAAAGAAGCTCTAGAAGAAACTACAAACTATATTATTGATAAGAAAGGAGAAGAGGTGATCAGCGATCGTCACCAAAAAGATTTCACAAAACCTTCAGAAGATAATTCAGTGTCTTATGAAGAAGCTACTCCAAGTTCAAGTGCTACGGCATTCACTAACGTTAACTTTGACGACATTTAAAATTCAATTTTAAAATATGTAATACCAGAAAAGCCAGCTTTGTAAAGCTGGCTTTTCTGGTATTAAAAGTATTGACGTAAAAAGAAACCTTTAGAAATTATAGCAATTGACTAATACCAAATTAAATTTATAATGTCGTATAAATAAATTGAATTATATTTTTGATTGATCGAAGTTAAAAATATATATCATAGCCTTAGTTACGGTAATTATTTTTGATAAAAAGCAAGCGAAAAAAGCCTGTGCCGAATTCGTATCGGTAAAACGATTTATTGCGACATTATAGGTCTAATTTGGTATAAAAGCTAATCTGAAACTTTAAAGGTGATAGGCAAAGCAAAAATCACATCTACAGGTTTTCCTCTCTGTTTGCCAGGTTGCATTGTGGGTAATTTTTCGATAACACGTCGACTTTCTTCCTTCAATTTTGGGTGTGAAGCTCTGGCGTTAATAAATTCAGCTTCTCCATTAGCTTTTATTTTAAAAGAGGTATAAATTCTATTTATACCTGTCAAACCAAGATCTGAAGCTAAGCCCGTGTCAAATTCTTTATTTATAAAGGCTTTAAGTTGTTCACTCATACAAGCTTTCCGCTCAGTATTATCGGTATACTGTTCACATCCTGGGAAAATAGGAACATCTTCAATAAATTCAAATCCTATTTCTTTAATAGGTTCGTCTTCTATAGGTTCAAAATCATCAAAATCTAGAAGTCCAGGAATAAAAGTTGTCTTCTTTTGAATTGGCTTTTTTTCTGTTTTGGATTCTGGTTCTTTTTCATCAATAATGAAATCATCAACGTCTGGTTTTGGCCTTTTTATAGGTTTCAATACCTTTTCGGGTACTGTCACATTCGACATCTCTTCCACTTGAAGAAGTTGATAGGTAACCCTATCATTACTTGCTAGAAGCTGTGTTTCCGTTTTCCATTCTACAGAAATCAAGACCAGCAAAAGCACAGCAATCAGTCCGACTTGAAAGAAAATTAGCTTTTTATTATTTAAATTTTTGTGTGGATATTTTTTAGGTTTCATGGGGTATTCGTTTTAAAATTAAAGTGTAACCAAGTGAAAAACTTCAATCCTGTACTAGGGAATGAAGTCTTTAAAGTTCTAAACGAATTCGAAATAAACACTAGTAGTGAATTTATATAAAACAAGAATAATGCCAAAATCTTTAACACACTAAAGTCCACTAAGAAAGACTTTAAGGTGAGTTTTATAAATTCCTATAAAACTTATTGGAAACCCTTTATTGAATATTTTAATGCCTCACGACCACCCATCCGCATCACCATGATGCGACACAAAAAACAAGTAGGCATCTCGAATATAAACTTTGAACGTAGATTAATACCAAATTATATTTATAATGCCGTATAAATAAATTGAATTATTTTTTGATTGATTGATTGAAATCAAAAATAATTAGCATAGCCTTAGCTACGGTAATTATTTTTGATGAAAAGCAGGCGAAAAAAGCCTGTGCCGAATTCGTATCGGTAAAGCGACTTATTGCGACATTATAGGTCTAATTTGGTATAAGTAGCTTCAACTATTTCAACATATAATTTGAAGGATTACAGAACAATTCTACTTTCAGCAGGAAATAAGTTTTGTTATAGTATACATCATGGAAATACTAAAATTCAACCTTAGTAAGATTCATCTGAATCTAATTTTACTTTACCCCAAAACGTTCTATATACAAAATAACTATAAAGCAGAACCAAAGGTCCACCCACAGCGACAAAGCCCATCATGATTTTTAAGGTTTTTGTAGAGGCTGCTGCATTATATATAGTAATACTATGCTTCTCAACCCCACTAGAAAGAAGTAAACGTGGATAGAGTTCAAAAGCAACGAGAACTAGCAATAAAGCAATAGTAAGGCTCGTAAAAATAAAAGCCCAGCCGTATTGCTTCTTGCTAGCAAGCCTCGGAACGTTGGCTATGCTCAAAAACACGAGCAATGGAACGATAAATAAGGCTTTATTATCTTTAAATACTTGCGAAAGATGCTCTAGAAAGGTAAGACCATAAACAGTGGTGATCAAATAAGACATTATAAAAAAGACCATTCCCCATTTTAGAAAGCTTTGGATTCGATCATATAGTTTTCCTTCCGTTTTTAACAATAGATAAATAGCTCCGTGCATCATAAAAAGAGCTAAACTAGTAACCCCTACCAAAACGGAAAATGGATTTAGGAACTCAAAAAAGCCTCTTCCTGTATATTCATAATTATTATCCAAAGGCATACCGTTTAGGATATTCCCCAGCACTACCCCTAGTAAAAATGCCAACATGATACTAGAAATGGAATAACTCCAATCCCACATCTTCCTCCACCAAGACATGTCTTCCATATTCCTAAATTTGATGGAGATCCCTCTAAAAATGATACATAAAAGAAAAAGAATGAACGGTGTATACATAGCAGAAAATAAGGTGCCGTAAAACACTGGGAAACCTGCAAATAATGTACCTCCACCTATCACCAACCAGACTTCATTACCATGCCAAGTGGGATCAATTGCTTTTAGGGCTGTTTCTCTACTAGAATTCTTTCTGAAAAACATGTGCCAAGCACCAGCTCCAAAATCGAAGCCATCTAAAATGGCGTAACCAGAAAAGAGCCCTCCTACAACTAAAAACCACCACGTGGGATAATCTAAACCTAAAAACGTTTCCATAAACTTATTTATTATTTTGAAATGACATTTGAAATTTCTTTGTTTAGGCTAGTACTATCAAAATCTATTTCACTTTCAGGTCCGCTTTGGATTTTCTTATTCATAAGATAGACAAACAAGAGAAATAGGATAAAATACACGATAAAGAACAGAATGAGAGAAAATAAAACTTGGTTGGCTTGAACACTTTTAGAAAGAGCATCTGAAGTTCTTAACAAACCGTAGACTACCCATGGCTGACGTCCCATTTCAGCTGCAAACCATCCAAATTGATTTGCGATCTGAGGGAGTAAAGCTGTAAATACAAACGTCCATAAGAGCCATTTTTTATCAAAGAGCTTACCGCGTTTCCATCGCCAAACAGCAAATAAACTTAAGGCAATTAAAAACATTCCTATAGCAACCATTATATGATAAAACTGGAAAACAGCATTCACCTGAGAAGGTCGGTCTTCCTCAGGAAAAGCATTAAGACCTGTTATAGGAGTCGAAAAATCTTGGTGTATCATAAATGATAAACCTCCAGGAACTTTAAGCCCCGTCACTTCTTGGTTTTCTTTATCCACCCATCCAAAGAGATACAAATCGGCTGGTGCTTTTGCGTCAAAGTGCCCCTCCAGTGCTGCTAATTTTGCAGGTTGATTTTCAGAAACACCTTCTGCAGATTGATGGCCTGTAAACAACTGAGCTAGTGAACTAATTGTAGCTACGATAAGTGTTATTTTAAAGGCTTTCTTGGATAATACAACATATCGTCCTTTCAAAATATAATAAGCGTGAACACTTAAAATTAAAAAAGTCCCAGATAAAAAGGCTCCTAACCAAACATGGGTAAGTCGATCTACTGAAGATGGGTTGAAGACCATAGCCCAAAAGTCAACAATTTCTGCTCTGGCTCGCATGCCCTCGCCAACGATATGATAACCCGCCGGGGTTTGTTGCCAAGAGTTAGCTATGACAATCCAAACTGCAGAAAACATGGAACCTAGAAAAACTGCCAAAGTAGCTACTAAGTGGACCCATGGCTTAACTCTGTTCCAACCAAATAACAAAACTCCTAAAGCACTACTTTCTATGGCGAAAGCAAAAATTCCTTCAGCCGCAAGAGCACTTCCAAAAATATCTCCAACATACCGTGAGTAAGTAGCCCAATTGGTACCAAACTCAAACTCCATAACTATCCCTGTCACCACACCAACACCAAAAGTAATCGCAAAGATTTTGGTCCAAAATTTAGCTAATACTTCATATTCCTTTTTCTTGGTCCGAATATAAATACTTTCAAAAACAACCATAATAAGTCCAATTCCTATACTTAATGGCGGGTAGATATAGTGAAAAGCAATTGTAAAGGCAAATTGGATTCGAGATAGAATTTCTACATCCATAACTTTTTTTTTTTTTGCAAAGTTATAAAAAGGCATAAAAACGTTGTGTCATAAATGTTACGCAACAGATACTATGAGCGTTGAAAACACTTAAATTAAAAGCTTGATCGGCTATTAGAGTTAATCAAAATACCTAAGATTTCAGGGGTACCCTAAATAGAATTCAGAATAAGACTATAGTAACATTTAATAGACAAATGATTTTTATATTAAATCGAAAAATTTAACCTTATCCATACAAAAACTGATACATATCAGTTTTTGTATGGATAAGGTTAAGTAAAACAAACCCTCCTCATCAATATATAAAACTGATTTTGAGATACTTATGTACCTATTAAAGTAAAGGTTTAATTTTCTTATGACCTCAATCATATATTAAACAAGTCTTAAATTTTAGCTTTGTAGACGTATTTTAAATATGTAAAAAATGAAATCATTTACTAAAATCAGTTTTGTTTTTCTTATCAGCTTATTATTTGCCTGTGGAGGAAATGAAGAGAAGAAGGAAAACAAAAAAGTAAAAATTGGTCAACAACCAAAAACTGAAAAAAAAGCTAAACCTGCGAATAAATCAATCTCTACAACTTCAGCAGAAGAGGACTTGGCAAATTTGGGTATTGGTCCAATTAAATCTGTAGACATTGGAGAAGGCATAGATAAAAATCTTGCAAATCGGGGTAAAGAAGTTTTTGGGAATTTATGTACAGCTTGCCATAAGATGGAAAAAAAGTATGTAGGACCATCACTATCCGGGGTATCCGGAAGACGAAGCCCAGAATGGATCATGAATATGATTATGAATCCGGAGGAAATGATTAAAAAAGATCCAATTGCTAAACGTTTGATGATAGAAAACAACATGGCGGTAATGGCCAATCAAAATGTTTCAAAAGGGGATACCCGGGCTATTTTAGAATATTTTAGAGAGTATGACAAGAATAACTAAGCACAAATAAATATTTAAATTTTTAATCCTAATCCTATGAATATTCCATTTTTCTTAAAATCATCAGCATCTATTTTTTTGATGTTATGTCTACTAGGTTGCAATTCTTCAGAAAAAACTGAGAGTATAGACAAAACTACAGACGCTAAAGCAAACTTAAATGAAGTTTCCTCCTCAAATAAGGGGCAAGCTTTTATTGAAGGAGATAGCGATGTAGTAAATGCACTGAGTCTAGCAATTAACTCTCCAGATCACACAACATTGGTTAAGGCAGTACAAGCTGCTGGTGTTGAAAATGCCTTAGTAAATGTAGGACCTCTTACAGTATTTGCACCAACTAATGCAGCTTTTGACAAACTAGATAAAGCAACTTTAGAAGATTTACTGAGACCGGAAAACAAGTCTAAACTAGCTAATATTTTAATTCATCATGTTGCTCCAAGTAATTATCCTATCAAGACTCTAGAAAAAAATATAGAGAAAAACAGGAAACTTTACATGGCGGATGGCCAATATTTAGAAGTGACTAAGCAAGGCCAAGACCTCTATGTAGGTGGCGTCAAAATTATTACCTCCGTAGATGTAAGCAATGGCTGGGTGCATATTATCGAAGATGTATTATTACCAAAAAACTAATTTTAAAACAAGTTAAACAATGAAAACAATTCAAAAACTTTTACTAGGTCTAGGTGCAGGACTACTGCTTATAGGTTGTGGTAATAATTCAAAATCGGACTCTGGTGCTATGGCATCATCTAATGCAGAAAAAGTATATATTGCTCCAGGTGAGCACGACGAATTTTATGCCTTCATGTCGGGAGGATATTCCGGAAACTTGACAGTTTACGGTTTACCAAGCGGAAGAATGTTTAAAGAAATACCCGTTTTTTCTCAATTTCCTACCAACGGATATGGATATTCTGAAGAAACCAAAGCTATGCTTAATACTTCTTATGGCTTTGTGCCTTGGGGTGATTCTCACCACCCAGATATTTCCCAAACAAACGGAAAATTGGATGGTCGATGGATTTTCATAAATGAGAACAATACACCTCGTATTGCTAGAATAAGCTTAGAGACTTTCGAAACCGAAGAGATTATCGAAATTCCTAACTCTGCTGGAAATCACGCCTCATCGTATGTGACTGAAAATACAGAATATGTTGTAGCAGGGACTCGTTTTGCTGTTCCAAATCCTCAGAAAGACATGCCTATCGATGAGATGAAAGGTGAATTTAAAGGCCCTTTAACCTTTATTAAGGTTGATCCAGAACACGGACACATGGAAATTGATTTCCAAATAAATATGCCTGGCTTCAATTACGATTTATCACATCCTGGTCGTGACAAATCTCATGGATGGTTTTTCTTCACCTCTTATAATACTGAAGAAGCACATTCTATGCTAGAAGTGAATGCTTCACAAAACGATAAAGATTTTATCGCCGCTGTAAATTGGATGAAAATTAAAGAATATGTTGAGAATGGTGGTGGAACTGAAGTGGCTGGTACTTATGCACATAACATTTACGATGAATCAACCATGATGGCCACCACAGAAATGAAAGAAGGCGTAACTTCAGTTGATCCGCGTGATGTTCCAGGTGCTGTCTATTACATGCCAGTTCCAAAATCACCTCACGGTATAGATGTTAACCCAACAGGCGAATACATCATTGGAAATGGAAAACTATCTACACAGTTAAGTGTTTATTCATTTGCGAAAATTGAGGAAGCCATCAAAAATAAAGACTTTGACGGTGATGCCTATGGTATCCCAATCTTAAAATTTGAATCTGTTCTTGAAGGTGTTGTAGATAGTGGTGGTTTAGGCCCATTGCATACTGAATTTGATGGAAAAGGCTACGGTTACACTAGCTTCTTTATTTCTTCTGAAGTTGTAAAATGGGAAGTAGGGACTTGGAAAGTAGTAGATAGACAACCTTCTTTCTACTCGGTAGGTCATTTAACTATTCCCGGTGGTAACTCAAGAGAACCTTTTGGTAAGTATATGTTTAGTATGAATAAAATCACAAAGGACAGATATTTACCAACAGGTCCAGAATTGGAGCATTCAGCTCAGTTATATGATATTTCTGGCGATAAAATGCAGTTATTACTAGATTTCCCAACACACGGTGAACCTCACTATGCAGCTGCGATTCCTGCCGATTTAATAAAATCTAAATCTAAAAAATACTACGATTTAGAAGAAAACAATCACAAGTACGCTGCTAAAAATGAATCTGAGGGACGTGTAGAACGCAAGGGAAATGAAGTTCATATTTATACTACAACAGTTAGAAGTCACTTTTCACCCGATAATATTGAAGGAGTTAAAGTTGGCGACAAGGTATATTTCCACGTTACTAACTTAGAGCAAGATTTTGATGTTCCTCACGGATTTGCAATGATTGGAGCTAACACTTCAGAAATTTTGGTCATGCCTGGACAAACTAAAACCATTATTTGGGAACCTAAACGGGAAGGTGTTTGGCCATTCTATTGTACAGACTTCTGTTCTGCCCTTCACCAAGAAATGCAAGGTTACGTAAGAGTTTCTGCTAAAAATAGCGATACTAAATTGCGTTGGTCACTAGACGACGAATGGAAAGAGTAACGAGTTAATTTTAATGTTTTGGTTTTGATTACTCAATTTGGGGCGAGTAGAATCTCTGCTCGTCCCTTTTTCAATTAAAAATTTAAATTATGAAAACGGCAAGTATCACTATGATTATAGGTTCTGCCCTTCTGTTGGGATTGTTTTTGTTTCCGCTTTGGAGTATCACTTTAGAAGCCCCTCAATATCCAAGTGGCATTGGAATGTACATTAACCTTGATGGACTTGAAGGACATGAAAAACACGACATTCAAAATATAGATGGACTTAACCATTATATTGGCATGCGTAAACTGCCTAAACAAGATGAAATGTGGGAATTTTCTGTATTTCCTAAAGTCATTGGCGGAATGGCCATTTTAGGAATTCTCATTGGCCTTTTGGGCTTATTTAAAAAAGTATCTTATAAATGGTTTTTAGGCTGGCTTGTTTTAATGACTGTTTTGGGTGTTATGGGCATATTTGATTTTAATGCTTGGATGACAGATTACGGTACCCATCTAGATCCGAAAGCCATCATGAAAATGACTGATGCAGATGGGAACCCTTTAAGCTACAAACCTCCATTATTTGGCTCTAGAGATATTTTGAACTTTACTGCTCATTCCTATCCTGCTATAGGAGCCATATTAATGGGGATTGGCATGTTTCTTACCTTTATTGCTTACATCATAGGACTTAAAAAGACCAATTAGTATGAATAAATACATCATTTTAACATTCATTTTTATATCAATAACAGCCTGCGATAAATCGGCTAAACCTATTAATTATGGCGAAGACCAATGCGATTTTTGTAGCATGGGTATCGTTCAAAAAACACATGCTGCTCAATTGGTAACTGAAAAAGGAAAGCAACATAAATTTGATGCTATTGAATGCATGGTGAATTTTGTTAAAGACAAATCAGGAAAATTTAATAATGCAACTTTATTGGTTGTCAATTACAACCAACCTGGGAAAATGATTCTCGCAGAAAGCGCATCTTATCTAATAAGTAAAAATTTACCTAGTCCAATGGGCGCCTATTTAACTGCCTTTGCATCGGTATCTGATGCTGAAGCTGCCCAAGAAAAACTGAAGGGTGAGATTTACCAATGGGATAATCTAAAAAAAGTCATCAAAAAGGATATTCATAAAATTCACTAAAATGAAATTTAGCTTATTTATATTCTGTTTTATCTCAGCATTAAATTATGCCCCTGCACAAAACAGAACTATAGAGGTTTGTGCTAAAGATTGTGAATTTTCTTCTATTCAAAAAGCGGTTAACCAAGCTCAAGCTAACGATTCTATTTTCATTCAAAAAGGAATTTATAAGGAGCATAATATTTTTATCAACAAAAAGTCTCTTCATCTTTATGGAGAAGAAGGCAGTGTAATAGATAGCGAATACAAGGGATATGGCTTCAAGGTTGAAGCTACAGATTTTAGCATTACAGATTTAACAATTAAAAATATTGAAGTAAGTTACACGTCAGACTATGCCGCTATTTACCTCTTTAGATGTTTCGATTTTAAACTAAAAAACATCACCTTAAGAAACGCATTTTTCGGATTCTTAATTGAAAAGTCTAGAAACGGTTTCGTGCTTCAAAATGATATTTCTGGAACTGGTGATTCTGAAGCTAGCTCTGGAAATGCTATTCATCTTTGGGATTCAAAAGAAATTGAAGTGCGAGATAACCATGTCTATAACATGCGCGATGGCATATACATCGAATTTGGAAGCAATAACATTTTTGATAATAACGATAGCCACGATAATATGCGCTATGGTTTGCACTTTATGTTCTCCAATGATAATCGCTATAGCAATAATAGTTTCAGGAATAATAGTGCTGGTGTTGCTGTCATGTTTTCTAAGCGCATTGTAATGTATAATAATGTATTTAAAAAGAATTGGGGCACGGCATCTTACGGATTATTACTGAAAGAAATAAACGATGCCGAGATTTATAACAACACTTTTGAAGATAATACGGTAGGTATTACCACCGATGGTTCTACCCGAATAACGTATCGAGAAAATGATTTCATCAACAATGGTTACGCCGTAATATTTATAGGCGGTAGCTATCAAAACAATTTTATAAAAAATAATTTTCTCTACAATAATTTCGATTTGAGCTATTCTGGAGGCTTAAACGATAATAGTTTTGATAATAATTTTTGGAGCGATTACACGGGGTATGATCTGGATAAAGACGGGTACGGCGATGTCCCTTACCGGCCTGTGAAATTATTCAGTTATCTGGTGAATAATACTCCAGAAAGCATCATTTTATTGAGAAGTTTATTTATTGACATCATCAATTTTTCAGAAAAAGTAACCCCCATTTTCACTCCAGAAAATCTCACAGATCAAAACCCTTTAATGCGAAAAGTACAATGGTAGAATTTAAGGATATTCATAAAAGATTTGATAAAAACGATGTGCTTACTGGCATCCATCTAAGTATTCAAAAAGGTAAAACTACAGCAATTCTTGGCCCAAATGGTTCTGGAAAAACCACCTTAATTAAAATATTATTGGGAATGAGTCATGCCAATAAAGGTGAAGTTTTTGTAGACGAATCAAATATCAAAAATAATTGGTCGTATAGAAAATATATCGACTACCTACCGCAAATAGCCAACTTCCCTGGTAATATAAAAGTGAAAGAAATCATAGCGATGATCAAGGACTTGAGAAGTCAGCCAACTCGTGATGAAGAGTTAATCGAATATTTTGAGCTAACTCCCTACCTCAACATTAAACTCAGTCACCTTTCTGGAGGTTACAAACAGAAAGTGAATCTCGTTCTCAGTCTTATGTTTGACAGTCCTTTTATCATTTTAGATGAACCTACATCTGGTTTGGATCCAGTTTCTTTAATCAAATTGAAAGAGTTACTCAAAAAAGAACAAGCTAGTGGAAAAACCATTTTAATTACTTCTCACATCATGAGTTTTGTGGAAGAAATCTCAGACCATATCAGTTTTATTTTAGATGGGAAAGTTTACTTTGATGGAAGCATCAAGGAGCTAAAATCGACTACAGATGAAACCCATTTTGAGTATGCTATTGCTAACTTATTAAAAAACCATCATGCTTAAAATCTTAAAATACAGTTTTTTTGACTTGGTAAGAAGCCGCTGGAGTTATGTATATTTCTTATTCTACTTGCTTCTAAGTTCAGTGTTATTATTTTTGAACAACAATATATCGAACGCCATAATTACACTATTAAATGTCGTTATTGTTCTAGTACCACTTATCGGGACTATTTTTGGGGTGATGTATTACTACGATTCACAGGAATTTACTCAACTCCTTCTGGCACAGCCCATAAAGCGAAAATCTATCTTTATGGGACAATTCCTAGGGGTAGCTACCTCACTATCACTAAGCGTATTGCTAGGTTTGGGTATTCCTTTTGCCTTGTATGGCTTATTTCAATCCAACGTTATTTTCGACTTTTTGATTCTGATAGTTGTTGCTGTTTTTTTAAGTTTCATCTTTAGCGCTTTAGCCTTCAATATTGCATTATCGAATACCAACAAAATCAAAGGTTTTGGGTATGCCATCTTGCTTTGGTTGTTTCTCGCCGTTATTTATGACGGTGCTTTTCTCATTGCCTTGATCTATTTTCAAGAATATCCATTAGACAAGTTTACCTTAATTGCAACACTGTTTAACCCAATTGATTTATCAAGAATATTAATTCTTTTAAAACTTGATATCTCTGCTTTGCTAGGCTATACAGGGGCTATTTTTAAAGACTTTTTCGGGACTTTGTTTGGAAGTTTAGTATCCTTAGGTGTTTTAGTCATATGGGTGGTTTTACCGCTATGGCGAATGGTTAGACTAGCAAAACGAAAAGATTTTTAAAAAGGTTATGAACTTGATTCAAATCATAAACCAAAACTTTTTAAGGAGGTAATTTTAATGTAAATTAAATATAAATTATCATGGTTTCAATTAAGGATAAAACAGTAGCTGAATTAGTAAGTGAAAATATCAATACTGCTCATGTGTTCAAAAAACACGGCATCGATTTTTGCTGTGGTGGCGGTATAAGCATCAGCAGAGCTTGCAAAAAAAACCAAGTTAAACTTGATGTCTTATTAAATGATCTTCAAAATCTGGAAGATAAGGGCAGGACGTATGATTATAAAAAATGGAATTTGCATTTTCTAGCACAACATATTCAAAATGTACATCACAGTTATGTAGAAGACAGCATACCACTACTTATACAGTATTCCAACAAAGTTGCTAGTGTGCATAGTAAAACCAATCCTGAATTAATTCAGATAAAAAAATTGTTTGCTGAAGTAGCTAACGAGCTAAGCCAGCACTTAAGAAAAGAAGAGTTAATTCTATTTCCTTTTATTGCAAAAATGGAGGCTGCGTTTAAAAAGGGTGAAAAAGTGGAAAGACCACATTTTGGAACCATAGAAAATCCTATTGCAATGATGGAAGATGAACATGAAGCAGCAGGAGATAAATTTAAAGAAATCGCAGATTTAACCAATAATTACACATTACCACCACATGCCTGCAATACTTACAAAGCTTTATATCATAAGCTCGAAGAGTTTGAAAATGATTTGCATTTGCATATACATTTAGAAAATAATATCCTTTTTCCAAAAGCTTTAGCTATGGAAAAAGAAACCCTTTCATAGTTTTTTTGATTGATGATGACCCTAAAACAGCATTTTATAAATAGTCTTTTCTACTTTCTTATAACAGCTGTTTTAGGGTTTTTTCTTAGACTGGAAGCGACAGCATTTAGTGTTGACATTCCTACACAGTATCGTTTTATTGTCCACACACACTCACATATCGCCTTACTTGGCTGGGTGTATTTAGCTCTAAGCAGTTTTATCGTGTATTTTTTTGTTGAAAAATCTAACATCAATAAATATTACAAAAAAGTTTTTTGGGCAACACAAGCTTGCCTTATTGGTATGCTTATCTTTTTTCCTATTCAAGGTTATGCGTTGTTTTCTATTATTTTCTCAAGCCTTTTTCTGTTATACCAAATCAAATTTATAATGTCGTATAAATAAATTGAATTATTTTTTGATTGATTGCAGTTAAAAATAATTAGCATAGCCTTAGTTACGGTAATTATTTTTGATAAAAAGTAAGCGAAAAAGAAACGATTTATTGCGACATTATAGGTTTAATTTGGTATTAGTTAGTTATATGTTTTTTGGGTTTATTCTAAAACACACAAAAACACAATTGAAATTAAAAAAATCCTTTTTGCTTATCAAATATGCACTGTTGTATATGGTGATCTCATCGCTTGGACCCTGGGCGTTAGGGGTCATCATGACAACTCTGGGAAGCGAATCGGTATGGTATAGATTAGCGATCTATTTTTACTTACACGTTCAGTATAATGCTTGGTTTGTACTTGCCGCCATAGGGTTAATGGTGTTTTTGCTGGAACAATCTAAAGTAAAAATTGAAAACAGAGCATTCTCAAAATTCATAGTACTATTCAATATTGGAATTATAGGTACATTTTTCCTATCCTGTCTCTGGACAAACTCACATTGGTCTTTGTATTTGCTGAGTAATTTGGGAAGTTTAGCTTTATGGATAAGTTTATACTATTTGTGGAATTCCATAAAAAGTGAGTTTAGCCCATTTTTTCTAACACTGAGTAATCAATCCCGGTTTATACTCCAATTCTTAGTCTTAGTTTTCCTGCTGAAGTTACTTATGCAAACATTAAGCGGCATACCTTACATAAATGAAATTGCTACATCTAACTTAGACGTAGTCATTGGATATTTACATTGGTTTTTCTTAGGCTTCATAAGTTTATTTTTATTGTTTTTAGCCTCTTATTTGCAATGAATCAAGCTTTCTAATTTCAATTTAGCCCTATATCTCCTAGCTTTTATTTCAACTGAATTTTTTATTTTTTATCGTGCTGCAACCGTGGTCTTACAATGGGCATTTTTACCAAGTTTGAATTTATATTTAGCCGTCGCTTCTTTATTATTCAGCATTTCAATTGTTGGAATAAGCTTACAGTCCATTTTTACACATCAAAGTAAAAACCTCCAGCTTTAAGACCAAAATGGCTTTTGCCACAGGGCACAGCTTTCTTGACGTTTGTGTATTTTCTCGTAAATAGCAAGTTGTTGTTCGCTCAATGTACTTTGTATTAAGTTAAACAACTCCCGCTCTTCCAAACGAATATGCTTTTGAAGTAATTCATAAATTCTTTTGAAATCTGCATGGGTTTTTTGCTGAATTTGAAAAAGCACCTTTAAGTCTTGATGTTGAACTATTGCATCTCTCACTAATTCGTACTCGCCCTTAAGCATTGGAAATAGGCGTTCTTCTTCTAACTGAAAATGTGGCAGCAAATGATTTTCCCAAAACCAAGTGGCATACTCTTCCATAGATTGAAGGTCGGCTCTCTTAGCTACTCCTTTTTGCAAACGCAGAGCAAAAATAAGTCCATCGTGATGCTCACGACTCAAATTTCGTAGGGCTTTATGGCGTTTTATTGGTGGGTTGGACATGGTTAAAAAACTCTTCAGCAAATTTAACCACTTCTGTTAACATATAGTATTTCTATCCATATAAATATTCATAAAAATATGTGAAGCCATTTTTCTAGCATTGTTCTTTGCTCGATCGGCTAATTCACCTTCAAAGTATTGATCTATAGTTTCGAACCAAAGATTTAACCAAATACCGAAATGTTTTTGCTCAATACTTCCATTAAAGTGTTTGTCTACACGTTGGTGTGCCAATTTGGGATTTCCCTTATATTTTTGTTTAAAAAACAAATTCGTTTCCCAGAAATCGGTTAACTTTTCAAGATGATCATCCCAATCTAAAATGCTTTCATTAAAAAAATGACCTATATCTTTATTCTGACGAATTTTTTCATAAAAATGATGTACTAGTTTGGATACGTCTTCTCTTGTTTTTAAGTCATGTTTCATTAGAAAGAAATGTAATAAGCAATTGTAAATACGCTTGATAAAACACTAATTACCTGAAGAAGAAAAGCCATCTTTGGTTTAAAACCAACTAAAATAACTGCATTATAAATCATACAAATAATTACAATCCAACTCAAGTGAACAACATGGAATATCGTGTTTCCATCATTTAGAATAATCATTGCGACGATAGAACCCAAGCAACTTGAAGCAATAATCCCCAATACAGAATTAGCCAGGTAATACTTTTTAAAATCATCAGATAAACTCTTAACTAGATCCATTGTGTTATATTTTTATGTTACCGAAAAATACAAGTATGTATGACCACCGTTTATGATTTGAATCAATTCAAAATTATTGCAACTCATCTTATACCAAATTATATTTATAATGCCGTATTAATAAATTGAATTATTTTTTGATTGATTGAAATCAAAAATAACTAGCATAGCCTTAGCTACGGTAATTATTTTTGATGAAAAGCAGGCGAAAAAGAAACGATTTATTGCGACATTATTGGTCTAATTTGGTATTACACCATATTAGCATTCAAATGTCGTATAAAATCAGTTTCTTTTTCACTTACTAATCGTCATAAAATAGAACCGTAACTAGTGCTATGCTTATATTTTTTTCCTCAACTAACTAAAAAACCTGTGCTGAGCTACGTCGTAGTATAATTCAAATTTTTAATGAAACATTTAAAAACTAAATTGGTATTACCTCAAAATCTTCCGTGCTTTAATTTGTATTTTACCTTTTTTTTCCAAAGCCTTACAGGCACGAATAACAGTTTCTACGCGTAATCCAGTGAGATCGGCAATTTGCTGGCGAGTTAAATCGACTTCTAAAACATCCTTAGGATCTAGTTTATGAATATGCGTCTTAGTATAATCCAGCAACCTTACAATGCGATGCTCGGGATCTTGTGAGGAAATCTCAGAAGCCATAATTGCTTTGTAGTACAAGCGCGACGCCAATACTTCAGAAATTTTAAAATGCGCTTCTGGGTGTTTATTTAGCAAATCAAAAAAATCATCTTTTGGCAAACGAAAAATCTCTACATCTGTAATAGTTTCTGCTCCTGCTGGATAGCCCACATCCGCAAATAAGGGCGGTTCTCCAAAACTTTGATCTGGGTAAAAAATCCCTTGAATAAATTCTTTGCCGTCTCTATTAAAGTTATTCATCTTCACTTCACCCGTTTTGATTTGATAATAAAACTGAGCTTTACTTCGTAATTGAAAATAACATTACCTCTTTCAATTTTGAGAATTTCTGCCTTAAATTGGATCAATAATTTGGGATCTATCATAAAACTAATTTATAAACTTAAAGATGTGAATTTTCGTGAAAACTAAATGTGTTAGAATCAGAATTTTTTTTATAAATCTATCGGGAATGTGATTTAAGTCACAATTCAAAGCAAGCATTCTCGCTATTTTTGTAAAGTGAAAGATATCAAATTAAATATAGCTCTTATATTAAGCCTCGTGGTGCTTTTATTCACTGTGAAGTCTGCGTTTTGGATATCGTATTATATCGCCTTCACCGATAATTTTATAGAGAATTATTGTGAAAATGTGGACCGCCCTGAGCTGGAATGTGATGGAAAATGCTTTTTGAGTGACGTCCTAGATAACAAACAAACCGACACCCCCAAGAATGCTTCTATTTTTCTTGAAAGCGAACTTATTTTCACAACTCTATGTTCTGAAACTGATACCTTTATAAGTTTTTCTATCGCCGAGGTAGAACACTCTTTTTTGTATACCTCTCATTATAAATTTCAATTCTTAAACAAAAATTTTAAGCCACCTATACGTTCCGTTTGACTCCAGTTTTATTTAAAACAAATTAGTTAGACATTTTAAAGGCATCAACATGAAAATTATTTTAAGCGCCTTCATCTATTTATTTAGTTCTGTGATACTTATAGCTCAGACTAAATCTATAGAGGTTAAAGACGCACAAACCAAAGAAACCCTTTCCGGGGTTTACGCTATCGATCAAAACAACAATAACAACAACAAGTATCATATTACTAACAACAAAATTTTACAATTAAAAATCGGTAAAATTTATAAGATTAGTCACATTGGCTATGGTTATAAAATCTTGAAAGTTGAAACTACAACGACAGATATCCTGTATTTGGAAGCTGAAAATACTGAGCTGGCAGAAGTCTTGGTCACAGGTAGAGTTTTTGAAGATCCGGTGATGAACATCACTACACCAGACTTAACTGAAAGAGTGACTCAGCCTAAAAATGTAGCTGATTTGTTCAGAGACATCAATGGATTTGGACTCATCAAACGTGGGAATTACGCTATTGATCCCTCTTTCCGTGCTTCACAATATGAGCAATTGAATATTCAATATGACGGGGGAACCAAAGTTATGCATGCGTGTCCAAACCGGATGGATCCTATCACCACTCACGTCATGCCAGAGGATATTTCAAAAATTGAAGTTGTTCGCGGACCCTATACCATGCGTTACGGAGCTACTTTCGGAGGACTTATCAATATGGTGTCCAAACGACCAGAACTAGGAAATTATGGCTTTTCTGGAAGTGCTTCAACTGGATATGAAACCAATGGAAATTCATTGGTGAATATGGTTCGGCTTCAGTATGCTGAAGAAAAGTTTGATGTTGTTGGGATGTATGGCTATCGTGATTTTGGTAATTACGAAGACGGGGCTGGAAGAGAAATTCCATCATCGTTTAGAAGTATAGATTATAGCCTGCGTATGGGTTATAATTTCACTAGCCTTGAGCGTTTACAATTGCATTGGAGACAATCTTTTGGTAGAGATGTGCTACATGCGTCTTTACCAATGGATTCAGATTATGATGATTCTTCCATGCTGTCTCTGGATTATTTCAAGAAAAGACCAGGGAAGACCTTGCAGAAAATTCAAGCCAAAGCCTATTTTTCTTATGTAGATCATCTCATGAGTAACAGCAGAAGAAGCAACTTCGAAACGGTTGAAGCTGTCTCTCCTGTTGAAGCGACAACAGCTGGCGGTCGATTCGAACTAGAGTGGAAACTTGCTGAGTTCTGGACGCTTTTTACTGGAACCGATGCGCTTTTAATAAGTAGAGACGGTGTGAGAAATCGCTTGATAAAACAAAACATGATGGGAATGCCCTTCAATCCACCTCTGCAGCTTACCGACAAAATTTGGCAAGATTCGTTTATCAACGACTATGGCATTTTTGCGGAATCTCGCTACAGAATCAATAATTCTATGGTAGTAAATGCAGGTGTTCGATATGATTTGGTTAACTCAGACATTCAGGATCCCGAAGCAGATTTCCTAGCTTACTATCCTGGTTTGGGAAGCAGAACTGAGCATAATTTTAGTGCTACGGTATCGCTCAAAAAATTACTAGATGCCAATAATCAATTAGAATTTGCCATTGGACGTGGTGTGCGCTCTGCAAATATGATTGAGCGATTCATCAATCATTTTCAAGTTGGACAAGATCCGTTTGAATACATTGGTAACCCCAACTTGGACGCAGAAGTGAACAATCAATTTGAAGTTGCATACACAGGGAAAAAAGAAATGAATGGATTCATCGATGAGTTAAACTGGGGGGCTTCTGTTTATTTCTCTCATTTCGAAAATTACATTGTAGCCGTCATCGATCCTACCAAAACGAGAAAATTTATGCCCAACCAAGAACCTATCAATCCAAAAGTATTCAGAAATCTAGATGATGCATACAAAACAGGATTTGAAGCTAGCGTGGGCGTTAATTTCTTAACCCATTTTCAGTTAGATGCTGATATGGCTTACGTGTATACCCGAAACGAGGATTTAAGCGAGTCTTTGCCCCTTACTCCTCCCCTGCGCAGTAAAATAAGTTTGCAGTACAGCAAGAATAAGTTTTGGGCAGCAACCGACTTAAGGATGGTCAGCCAACAAGATGAGCTGGCTACATCCTTTGGCGAAAATGAAGCTACTCCTGGTTACGAATTGGTTGATTTTCGGTTGGGTTACGAACTTTTCCCTGGGCTCGACTTAGGAGCAGCAGTTTTGAATGCTTTTGATCAGCAGTATTACGATCACCTAAATTTTGCCTTTAGAAACCAAGCCAATGCCAGCTTAAGCGGACTGGAACGTCTTACCGATCCTGGTCAAAATTTTACAGTTTTCGTTAAATATGGATTTTAATTAAGTATTGGGCGTTTCAACGTGCTGTCCGTTTCTAGTCCGCAAGCCAAAAGCTGGAGATTCTAGGGCTGTAAAGGAGCTTCTAAGGTCGCTCTCCTCAGCCAAGACTCTCTGGCTTTTGGCTATTACGGGCTATCCACTTCCATCACGAACGCATATTACCAATTTCACTTCAAATGTGGTAAATTAGCTTTTTTTTGATCCTGGAAGAAAAAAATAATTCAGAATTTTTTACGACATTTAAGAGGTAAATTGGTGTAAAACCAAAATTTTATAACCAAAATTTATAGAACATTTGTTACATTCAGTGCACCTCTTAATTCCTAATTTTGCAATTATAAATTCAAAATAAAATGAAGGCATACCTAATGATAATTCCAGTTATAGCTTTTCTATTTAATTTTGGGCAACTTCAGGCCCAAGAAGAAATGGAGTTTACTCTTGAAGAACTCAAGAGCCAAGTGCTTCAAAATAATAGATCACTTCAAATTAATGAAAGTGAATTTAGAAAAGCAAGAGCCCGCTATAGGCAAACCAATGCTGCGTTTTTACCTCAGCTTAGTGTTTCGCATAATTTTTATAGAACCAATAATCCCGTCCAAGCATTTGGAACATTATTGAACCAAGGAATTTTTACAGAGCAAGATTTTCAAATCGATAATTTGAACAATCCAAGTGCCATTTCCAATTTTACCACTGCTTTAAGCATTCAACAACCTCTTATCAATATAGAAAAGTGGGCTCAACGTTCTGCGCTAAACGCTCAAAAAGAAGCACAACAACTTCAAAATAAATTTGAAGAAAAAGCGCTTTTAGTTGAAGTGGAAAAACTTTATATGCAACTTCAGCTCGCTTATAAAGGGATTGAAGTACTAGAGCAAACTAGAGAAATTGCCGAGCAAAATTTTAAAAGTATTCAAAATTTTTATGACGAAGGTCTATTGATCATGCCAGATTTACTAAGTGCAGAAGTAAGGTTAAATGAAGTTGAAAACGAATACATCGCGGCTTACAATCAACTCCAAAATCTTTCAGACTATCTTCTGTTTTTAATGAACAGAGATGCTAATACTGTGGTAAAACCAGTTTCAAAACTTGGGCTTAATATTGTGGAGACTATGGACGCAAGTCAAATAGAAACAAGAGAAGACATTTTAGCAGTCGATTTGCAAACCAAGGCCCAATCCAAAATGCAAACTGCAGCCAAACATTCCTTTTTGCCAACGCTTAATGCTTTTGGGAACCTACAATGGTTTTCAGATGAAGCCTTTACAACCAACACAAGAAACTTTTTTGTAGGTGCTTCACTTAACTGGAATATTTTTGAAGGTGGTAAAAATATTGCAAAACTTCAAGAAGAAAATGCAAGTTTAGATCAAGCCAAACTAGAAGCTTCTAGGTATGCCTCCAATTCCAATATGGAGTTGGAAAAAGCAAAACGCCAATTTCGCGAGGCAGAGCAAAAACTTAATAGAAATAGACTATCCCTGAAGCAAGCAGAAAAAGCATACCAAATCAGGAAAGATAGATTTGGAGAAGGTCTTGAGCGCACTACAGATTTGCTGCGGGCAGAACAACAACAATCTTCTATGCGACTGGCTTACAACCAATCCATATTCGAGTTTAACTACGCTCAGTTATACATTCAATTTTTAGCAAACACCTATACTTATGAAAAATAAATTACTGCCTATATTTTTTTCTGTGTTCTTATTAAGCATTTTGAGCTGTGGAGAAAAAACCGAAAATAAAAAGCCTGAGCAGATATCTGTCGATGTTAAAATCGAGTATCCTACCACCAGTTTACCTCAGCTTTTAAGCTATAAGGGGAAAATTCAGTCTTCAAAATCGATAGATATTCAATCTAGAGGATCAAGTTACGTGGATAAAATCCTTGTAGATGTAGGCGATGCTGTTCATGAAAACCAGTTGCTGGTTAAATTAAACAGCGATGACCTCATGTCGAAACAAAATCAGCTTACTGCCAAACTCGACGAGGTAAGTGCCACTTTAGAAAACACCGAAAAGGATTATAAACGATACAAAAGTTTAAGAGAAAAAAATAGTGTTTCAGAAAAAGAGCTGGAGTCTATCTCCTTAAAATATAACTCTGTAAAAAGTCAAAAAGCAGGAGTAGAAAGTCAGTTGAAAGAAATACAATCAGAATTAAAATATTTCAATATCAAGGCCCCATTTGAGGGTGTAATTACTTCAAAAATGGCTCAAGAGGGAGATTTAGCAAACCCCCGATTTTCGATTCTACAAATGGAAGTTGAGAATGCATTTGAATTTCACTTTTCAGTTTCAGAACGAGCTATTTCTTCATTAAGAAAAGGACAACTGGCCACCGTTGTAGTGTCGACAGATGGTCAAAAAATCGATGCCCAAATATCAGAATTGAGCTTATCGTCTTCAGAAACAGGAGGACAATATGTTGTGAAAGCAAAATTACTAACCGAAAATGATGTCCAGCTTTTTTCTGGACAACAAGGAGAAATACAACTTATTACGGATTCTTTGGATCAAGGAATTTTTGTTCCCAAATCAGCACTTATCGATCGAGGCGGTTTACAGGGTCTATACGTAGTTAGCCCAGAAAATAAAGCGATGCTGAGATGGGTGGAGACTGGGGTAAACTACGATGAATATATAGAGATTCTTTCTGGTCTAAGCAGCGATGAGTCCGTTGTAACTTCTGCAGACTCCAAACTTTATAACGGTATAACCGTGAAATACTAGATCTTATGAAAAATGGTATTGCTGGTAAACTAGCCAACGCATTTATGACTTCCAAAATTACAGTCTTACTTATGGTTGTATTTATGGCCGTGGGAATTTATGCTGCTTTATTGATTCCACGAGAAGAAGAACCACAAATAAACGTGCCTATGGCCGATATATTTGTTGGCTATCCTGGTGCGAGTCCTAAAGAAATTGAATCTAAAGTTATTATTCCTTTGGAGCGTGTTATCTCTAATATTGATGGTATTGAATATGTTTACACCACCTCTATGCAGGGACAAGGAATGCTCATAGCGCAATTCTATGTGGGTGAAGATATAGAAAGGTCTTACGTAAAACTTCATGATGAAATTATGCGCCATATGGATGAAATTCCTGAGGGCGTTACTCAGCCACTTATCAAAACAAGATCTATAGACGATGTGCCAGTCGTTGGCCTTACGCTTTTTAGCGAAAAGTACGATGACTTCCGCCTTAAACAAATCGCCAATGAACTGATTTTGGAGATTGAAAAGGTGGAGAATGTCGCTTCTAGTGAAGTCATTGGAGGCAGAAGTAGAGAGTTGAAAATTAATTTTGATCATCAAAAAGCAGCTTCCTATAATTTAGATATTTTGAGTGTTACCAAGATGATACAGGCTAACCACTCCAAGTCCAAAAGTGGAACTATACAGACCAAAGACGAAAACATCCTCATCACCACTGGAAAATTCATCGAAACTGAAAGAGACCTAAAGCAAATAGTTGTTGGCACTTCTGGAAACAGACCCGTATATCTGCATCAAATAGCAAATGTAGAAGAAGGTGCAGAAAAACCTAAGAACTATGTGGAGTTTGGCTTCGGTGCTGCAAGTGCAGAACAGGCAAAAATGCCTTCCTCCTATTCTGCCGTTACCCTATCTATTGCAAAAAGAAAGGGCGCTGATGCCATGCAAGTTGCCGACCAGATTTTGGCTCAACAAGAACGCTGGGAACAATATATAATCCCAGAAGGTGTGGAACTCGAGGTGACTCGTAATTATGGAGAAACAGCATCACAAAAGGTATCCGACTTACTTTTCAATTTACTAAGTGCAATCATTGCTGTAACCTTAGTTGTTATGTTATCTATGGGATGGCGCGGCGGACTTGTTGTCTTTATTTCTGTTCCTGTTACGTTCGCTTTAACAATGCTTAGTTACTATTTATTTGGTTACACGCTAAATAGAATCACGCTTTTTGCACTCATTTTTATTACCGGGATTGTAGTCGATGATTCTATCATCATTACAGAAAATATACACCGGCATTTCAAAATGAAGAAACGATCCTTAAGGAACGCCGCCATTTATGCTATAAATGAAGTAGGTAATCCTACTATTTTAGCTGCCTTTATTGTTATTGCTTCTGTACTTCCCATGGCTTTTGTAAGTGGCCTTATGGGTCCTTACATGAGTCCAATGCCCATTGGTGCATCTATTACAATGATTCTTTCTCTATTTATAGCGCTTACCATTGTGCCTTACTTGGCCTTTTATTTTTTGAAAGGCGATGGCAAACAAGACGATGGCGAAGAGGATGATGAAGAAGCTATTAAGAAAGCCGACAAACTCGGTGATGAAAAATTAAAATCGACCCGAATTTATAAAATTTATGAAAAAGTACAGAGACCACTTCTAGAGAGTTCTAAGAAACGTTGGCTTTTCATTGGAAGTACATTTGTATTGCTTATCGCTTCTGTACTTTTATTCTTAAATGAATCTGTTTTGGTAAAAATGCTTCCCTTCGATAACAAAAACGAATTTCAAATTGTTATTGATATGCCAGAAGGTACTACACTGGAGCGCACGCAAGCCGTCACATTAGAAATTGCAGAGTACGTAAAAGACCGAGAGGAAGTGGTTAATTATCAAACCTACGTTGGTGCTGCTTCTCCCATCACCTTTAATGGGCTTGTAAGACATTACGATCTTAGAGATGGTGATCATCTAGCAGACATTCAGGTAAATATTACCAATAAGAGCGAACGAAGTGAACAAAGCCACGATATCGCAAAATCGTTTAGGAAAGAGGTAAAAGCCATTGGTGATCGCTATGGCGCAGCTATCAAAATTGTGGAAGTCCCCCCGGGGCCACCAGTGCTATCAACAATTGTTGCAGAAATTTACGGACCAGATTACGAAGAGCAAATCAAAATTGCACAAAAGGTAAAGGATATTTTACACGAGACCCAAGATGTGGTCGACATCGACTGGCGTGTAGAAGCCGACCAAAAGGAGATTGAATTTAAAGTTGACACCGAGCGAGCCAACCTAGAAGGCATAAGCACTCAGCAAATTGTTGAAACCATGCGGTTGAGTCTCGGGAATACTTCCATTGGTAAGGCTTACAGAGAAAATGAACCTGAACAAGTTAGCATAACCTACTATACACCAAACTCAGAAAAGTCCAGTACCAAGGATCTTTTAAAATTAAAAGTAAAGTCTCAGCAAGGACATACCGTAAACATCGGCGACCTAGTAAATCTGGTAGAACAACCTATTGAAAAAAGCATCTACAGAAAAAATAAGCGCCGTGTAGTATATGTCACAGCAGAAATGGCTGGAGAACTAGAAAGTCCCGTTTACGCCATATTGGGTATGGAAAAGTATCTTAAAGACATGCACTTACCAGAAGGCTACTCTATAGAAGAATTGTACACAGATATTCCTGTTGATACAGAAGATTACTCTGTAAAATGGGATGGTGAATGGCAAATTACATTGGAAGTATTCCAAGATCTTGGTATTGCTTTCTTAGTGGTTATTTTTATCATTTACATGCTAATCGTTGGCTGGTTTCAAAGCTTCCGTTCCCCAATTGTGATGATGATTGCTATTCCGCTTTCATTAATAGGAATTATTTTAGCACATTGGCTGTTCGATGCATTTTTTACAGCAACTTCTTTTATTGGAATGATTGCTCTAGCAGGAATTATGGTTAGAAATTCCGTTTTGCTTATCGATTTCATAGAAATCCGCCTCAACGAAGGTATTGCCTTTAAGCAAGCCATCATTGAAGCAGGTGCCGTAAGAACCACACCCATTTTACTCACAGCAGGAACCGTGGTCATAGGAGCAGTCGCCATACTTTTCGATCCTATTTTTCAAGGTCTTGCCCTGTCTTTGATGGGTGGAACAATTGTTTCAACATTCTTAACCCTTATTTTGGTTCCTCTTGTCTTTTATATAGTGATGAAAAATAAGTATAAATAATAGGGCGTTTCAACGTGCTGTCCGTTTCTAGTCCGCAAGCCAAAAGCTGGAGATTCTAGTGCTGTAAAGGAGCTTCTTAGGTCGCTCTCCACAGCCAAGACTCTCTGGCTTTTGGCTTTTACGGGCTATCCACTTCCATCACGAACGCAGAGAACTTTGAGATAGAACTAATAGTTTGGGTTTATTAAACAACATTTATATATCAGTTGTTAATGAGAAAAATTAAAAAAACAAATAGCCTACTAGTCACTAAAGTGAAGAAGAAAGGATGACACTTCTAAATCTGAAAAACCACTCCAAAACCAACTCATCCCAATAGGATCATCGACGAAAGATCGATACAGACATTCCCAAAGGATCGGGGCATTAAGGTGAGGTTACCGAAAATTCGGCATAAGCTATACCGACAACAACAATCATAAATTATTGTTGTCAGTTATTTT
The DNA here is from genome assembly GCF_000153485.2 of Psychroflexus torquis ATCC 700755. Taxonomy (NCBI): domain Bacteria; kingdom Pseudomonadati; phylum Bacteroidota; class Flavobacteriia; order Flavobacteriales; family Flavobacteriaceae; genus Psychroflexus; species Psychroflexus torquis. The sequence goes on from NC_018721.1 coordinate 750,916, forward strand.
ATCCACTTCTTTAATAAACTATCAATCTCTTTTTCGTTCTTTTCGCTATGTCCAACCTTTGAATACACAATTTTTCCTTTAGTATCTATGATGTAGAAAGTAGGATAAGCTCTAACTTTATATTCTTTCGTGACTTTATGATCCACGAAAATTGTTGGATAGCTCATTTTATTTATCTCAATAAAGTCATTCAGTTTTTCTTTATTCTTTTCTTTATTGTCAAATGGATTTAACCCAAGAATTACTAAATCCTTTGCAGAATATTTAGTCCTTAATTCATTTAGCGATGCTATTGCTTTTATGCAAGGAAAACAGTCCTTGTACCAAAAGTCTAAAATGACATATTTTCCGTTATGATCTTGTAATGTAATTGAGTCTTTTTCTTTAAATCTTAATCCTTTAAATTTTGGCGCTTTCAAACCAATAGCCAATGGCTCCATTTCTTTAGGATTAGGTTCTTTATAATCTTCAATTTCATAGTCCTTAGTTAATCTATCAAACTCCGATTTTAATACTTTATCATTTACTTTATTAAATTTCTCATTTGAAAAATGCCATTCATTATATTGCCATTCGTTTTGAAATTTTACCGAATAAATAATATCTTTCAAATAGTTATCATCATTAAAATAAAATATCTTTGTCTGTTTTTCAATTGGTAATTCGTCTTCAAATGCAAATTCTATCGTATTGAGATTCTTTTTACCTATTAATGTGTCATTTAACTTTGCGACAATAGTTGAATCTTTTAGATATTTCGAAAGCCTGTTAGGTTTAAGAAAATAAGAGTCTAAAACTCCGCTTACCGTATTACCTCTTATAACCCCATCTTGTCCTTTTTTCGGGAAGAATTTTGTTATTTTTTTGCTGTTATGATTAATAATATAGATGTTCTCTAAATCATAATATCTGTCGATACTATCATTTTTAATCCAAAAACTACCACCGAAGATAGTATCTAACTTATGTTTGATTAGTCTACAATTTGAATAGTAGTTCAATGTATCCTCATCAGAACTGAAATATTTCATTTTGTAATGAACATCATATTCCCAAGATTCAGAGTTCAATATTCGATTTTCAAATTCAGATACAATCGAATTCGCTGTGTTTTCTTTCTGACAACTAACTATAGTAAGACATATAGCTAAAATGTAAAATATTGTTTTCATAAATTATTGGATAGAGGTTTTTTGTCAAATTATGCACAGAACCAATATAAACCCTATTTAAATCTCCAGCATAGGCTCTCTATCTATTAGAACGTTGTTTTTATTTTCATCTAAACTATCACTTTTATGTATTATCCAATGGTCTTTTCCATGGTTTTGTTGTGAATAGACAAAACTCGAGTATTTATTTCTTTGGTTTTAGTGAATTGATGCTTCTTTCTTTGCTATGTTAACGAAAGCCTGACCACAGAACATAGCTAGACGCCTCGATGACTTGAGTTTGTATGTATGCACTTAAGTTTGTGATGAGCTACACAATTAAAAGAGAAGGACTCTTCTTAGCCTCTTTTGATTTGTCTTTACCAGCGTTTTCAATAATTGAGTATAAAGAGCTTTTATCATTATTTTATTTTTCTGACTCTTTTTTTACTATATAATGAATGATAAAAGGTGCATTAACATCATCAACAAAAGTATTTATATCTTTTTCACTTTTGAATAATGAATCTCAATAGTTTTTCTGTGAGAATTGTGTAATACAACTAAATTTTTCCCTATTGTTTTAGAAAGTAATAGTGTTTCCTTTGGTATTGAAACACATGAGGTTATCAATGCAATTGTAATTGAAAATAAATTAAATAGAGATTTTACAGTATTAGGTTTTAGCTTTGGTAATTGATAAGTTTTTCTACAATTGCATCTAGTTCTTTATCTATACTCTGAATTGAAATATATGATAAACCATCTTCCTTTAATTTTTGTAAGTTCTCAAGGGATGCGTTGTCCATTTCAGTATCAGCTGTTATTATTTCAGGTTCAAGGCGGTGATAATCTTTTTGGTCTTGTTCTTCTAATGTTCCAAATATTTGTTTTAAATGATGGTGGACAGTTTTAGAATTACCAGACATCATTATTTCTATAATAGGTTTAATCCATCCAATGGCTCCCCAATCTTTGGCTTTCTTATATTCGTAACCTTTACTTACACTACCTGTCCCAATAGATACAATCATCATATTTTTAGCAGACGGAAAGTTTTCCATATTTTCAAAAGTCATAGACCTAACTTCTGAGTAGGCGACTAATGAGGGGTTGTTCACAAACACACCACCGTCTATTAAAGGATAAGGAGTTCCTAGATCATTTTTAACTCGCGCAGGTTCGAAATAGGTTGGGGCTGCAGATGTAGCTCTAGCAACATCTTTAATTTTAAAATTGTAAATGTCATTATTTGATTTGTGCTGCTTAAAAAAATGAGGTTTACCATTTCTTATGTCGTAAGAACTAATTATACAGGGTTTTAATAAATTTGATAATTTCAATTCTCCAAATGTATCTTCAAGAGCTTCTTCAAGTTCAGAAGCGTTATATTTTTCATCTGCTAGACCATTTAGGCTTTTTATTTTTTGCCAATTGCTAACATCAAATATGTCATCACCTCTATCTAAATAGATATTTACCGCTTCTTGAGCAGTTAATTTGGGACGGTTTTCTTCATTGGGTGTTAGATAAGCTAAAGCTAATATACCTCCTGTACTTGTGCCTGCCATAAAATCAAACATATCAGATAGTTTAACATTTGAGTCTCCCATTTTCTCTTGAAGTTTTTGTTCGATTTGGGTTAATACAATGCCGGGTAAAATACCTCGTATTCCTCCACCATCTAGGGATAGAATTCTGATTTTTTTCATGATTTTTTTATTTAATTTATATTCTTTTAATGATAGCCAACATCCATATAGACCCAATTCAAATCTTAGGTATAGGGAATATACCTATAAAAAAGTTGTTTTTTTAACTGAACTAAGACTTTTGTATGCTTTATCCAAGGGGCTTTTTGTTAACCACTAAAAATACTGTATTTGAGATTCTAAGGCAACGAAGGTCTGCCAACAGTATTCATTGATCTTTTTCACTTAAGGACAAACACAGGTTTTCGTCATCTTCATTTCGTACTGTCTTCTATAAATGCCCATGGACAACAGTTTGTCGTATCAGAGTTCAATGAAATTTTGAGTTCCTCTTGATTCCATTCTACATCATAATAGCGGTATCTCTCAAAGAGCAAGTTGTAAGCCGATTTATATAACCCTATACTTTTTAGATAATTAAAATTCTCTAGAGCTTTTGCATCTGTCAATGAATCTTCAAATTCTCTAATTTCAATCAATTTGAAAAGCGTGTCATTGACGTGGTCTACATTGTAAGGGATTGCAATGTCTTGGCACAATATGATCGATACTTCTTTTAATACTTCAAATACGATTGAGTCGTTTTGCTCTGTCCTTCTTCTATCCCAAAACTCTCGGTAGTACTTTGATCTAATTTTTTCAGAATCATGGGTGATGAGCAGACTGTCAATGATTTCATCACACGGTTTATTCACGTCTCCTAGAATCCAACACCAATCGTAGCTGTAGTTATACTCTAGAAATAATCTTCTATATCCAACTTTTTTGAAAGTCTCGTGCGCTACTTTAATATTCTCGGAATTTCTAATCCAAATCGAGCGATCAAAGTCCTTATCATAAGGGTCATAAAAGCTCAACATGTTTTCCACATAATATACATTAGAGGAATCAGAATTCTTGTCATACTCGCAGGAGGTAAGTCCAAGAACTAAAAATATGAATGTGGTAATTATCTGTTTCAAAGTTTTCTTTCTAATGCCCTACAACATCCGTATAAACCCTTTTCAAATCTTCAGTATAGAGTATACATCTTTTATAGGTACAGTTTTTTTTAACTAAATTAAGACTTTTACATACTTTATCCAAGGGGCTTTTAGTTAACCCCCTTAAATCCACAAGTAAGAATTAAGATAGCTAATTTCATTTTAATTGTATTCAGAATGATGCAACTAAAATGAAATTGGCTATTTCAACGTTCATTTTTACTTATTTTTTACTTTTTCTATTGTAGGCCTAAATCATTGAAATTTCATTTTTGAGAAGAAATAAAAAAGAATAAAGAATAAAGAAATTAACTATCTTATTTTAAGCAAATTATATTTTACGTTCGTATTTCCATTTCTATTTTCGATATGAACAATGTGTTTTCCAATAGCAGAAACGCCAGGGAAGTAGCCACGTTTCATTTCATAACAGACCCTTAGTCTTATTTTTGAATAAGGCTGTGATCAAATGAGAATAATGTAATTGGTTTACTTTAAATAAAAGTATAGGACTTATTGAACATAAAGAAAAATAATCCTTGATCTTTTGCATTACATTTTAAAGATTGTTTAGTTTTATAAAGTATCTCTTGGTTTATGAAAAACATCAATCTCCTTCTACCCTTTTTTTTCATTTTTTTTGGGATTCAAAGTTTATTTGCTCAGGAAAATTTTGAAAAGCAGGGAAGTGAATTCACCTATATTTTCAAAATTTCATCAGATCAGGCACTATCGCTTTATGAAAACAGTCCAACTGAACTAGATAAAGCTTTTTTTGAACAACTCATCGATTCTTTTCCTCGTTATGAAACCTATCAAAAGCAACTTCCAGTTGGGCATTATGTAAAAACCAATGCACAAAAAAATGTTCAACGAACCTATTATCAATATGTAGCGGATTTTGAAACCTTTGTCTTTAACAATTCAAAAGACTTAATTATTCAAGTGTATGAAAAAGATGGGGGAATTATTAAAAACGCTGTGGTTTTAGTAGAAAATAAAGAAATTTTGTTTGATGAAAAGCAAAAAGCCTACTTCAAAAAAAATGCAAACAGCAAAGGTATGCTAACGGTAAAGCATGAAAATTTCACAGCCTATTATTATTTGGAAAGAACTAAAAACAGCTCATTTTTAAGCAGAAGTTCTAAAAATTTGGCTTACAAATATCCCACAAAATATATTTGGCTACCCATAGAATATGTAGCCATGCTTCCCATAGATGCTGTAAAATCTATAAAATATTCTTACGCCACAGGTAAAATATGGACATCTAAATTTTTTTTAATCAAGTGGTTTAAGCAATTCACGTGTTGGTCTGGCATAGACGACTACCATTGCGAATCTGATAGTGACGATTATGAAGTCGCTTATTTTGTTTTCAATAAACCCAAATTTAAACCCAATGATACTTTAAAAGGAAAGGCTTTTATTTGGGATAGAAAGGGAAAAGCATTGGACGAGGTTTTGACTTTAAAATTATATAAAAATAACAGAAACGCTATTGAAGTCGGAAAAATTAAACCTTCTCCAAATGGAAGCTATTCTTATAAGTTACATTTACATGATTCATTAGAACTATATTTAGATAAGTCATATTCCTTAAGATTAGAAGATAAGGATGGAAACAAAGTAGCTCAAAAACATTTTTCATTTGAAGATTATGAGTTAAAAGGAATTCGGTTGGACATGCAGGTCAGCGCAAATGAACAATTTAACGGCGAAGAACTAGAAGTGACACTCCATGCTAAAGACGAAAACGATTTACGAATAGTAGATGGCAGTATGGAAATTCAGCTACTTACTGAAAAATCAGATTTTCAAGCTGAGGATTATGTTTTTGTACCCGACACGCTTTGGACTCATCAACCTGATTTATCTTCTTCAAAACCCACTAAATTCAATATTCCGAGTACTATTTTCCCCAAAGCCAATGTGGAATATAGACTTTTGGCGAAATTAAGAACAAGCGACCAAGAATACATTCAAGCCTCAGAACAAATAAAGTATCAATTTGAAGCTGAAAAATTTGAACACCACGTTTTAGGAGATAGTATTTTAGTTGAATTCCTTCAAAATGGAAAGAAAATAGCTTCAGATTTTAGTATTGAAGCCATAGACCACTTTGGCAATTCAACTGAAATATACAAGGAAACAACTCCCTTTCAATTTCAAATTAATGCTTTACAAAAAGCCTATCTATTCAAGACCAATGATGTTGAAAAAAAAGTTGATTTAAATTCAATTTCAACAGGAATAAATGCTCGAATGCTTAGGGGAAAGGATAGTGTATTTATAAAAGTAAATAACCCTAACCAGTTGGTATTTCACTACCACATTTTCAAAGAAAATAAGGAAATAAAGCGTGGTTTTGGAAGTGAATTAGATTTTTCAGCAGCAGAAAAACACGTTAAAGACTATTACTTAACACTCAATTATGTATGGTCGGGAAAAGTTTTGGAGCGAAATTTTGTGATGCCTATAAACGATAAAAATTTAAGTCTAAAAGTAAATCAACCTAAACTAATTTATCCGGGACAAGAAGTTGAGGTAGAGTTGGAAGTGCTAAACAACAAAAAACAACCTGTTGAAAATGCAGATGTCCTAGCCTATGGAATGACGAGTAAATTTGATTACACTCCCAACCGAATAAAAAACTATTCTACAAAACCAAAAAACAGAAAACTAAGGAATTACTTCAAAATAAACGAAATTCCTAACCAAGTCTTTGAAGAACATCTGAATATAGAAAGGTGGAATACTTTAGCCGATTTAAAAAAGCTGAATTATTACAAATTAGTTCATCCGGCTAAAGAAATTTTTAAACAAGAATACGAATTGGAAAATCAACCAACACAATTTGCCCCTTTTGTAGTAGATGAAGGCGATATTTTGCCGGTACATATTATTTACGTCAACAAAAAACCGATTTATTTTAGCGATATGACCAATGTGCAACCCTATTCATTTTCGGTAGACCATAGAAAGGTTCAGGTGCAACTGAGGACTGCAAATCATCTCATTACCTTAGATTCTATAGCGTTTAAAGTTGCTCATAAAACCATTTTTAGTTTAGATGTAAACCATAACTACCCAGATGTAAGCATAGAAAAAAAGCTGAGTAAATTAGAAGAATATGAGCGCAATAGATTATCGACCTATATTATGCCTTATAGAGTGATGACTAATGAGTTTGCCTATATACAAAACAAAGAGCGATTTCATCTAATGCAGACTACTTCGGTTAGCTATTCAAGTCATTCCTATTTAGGGCCTATCCATAACCAAGAACTGAGGTTTGTTCAAAATAAACAATACGAGTTGAGCTTCAATTTAGAAAGCAATTATAGATATGAATTTGGACCCAAGCACTTAGTCCAAAGACCTTTTTCTAAAAGTAGTTATCCTACTTTTCTAAACAATCAAACAATTCCTAGTTTTTATGATTTGGCACTAACCGAAAACAGAATTAAGGCCTTGGGAGAATTAAGTTTAGCAAAAACTAAACAAAATTTCAAGCTATTCGATTATCCTAATCATACTAGCCGAGGAAACGGAACCTTACGTATTGAAAAAGACAAAACACCGTCCACTATTTTTTTGGTGAACTTAAAGGATAAAGAAGATTATCGCATTTACAAGGGCAGTCAAAGTAGGTTTGCAAACTTAATACCAAGCACATATCGTTTAATTTTCATTTACGACAATGAAGATTACAATATAAAAGAGGACATCGAAATAAAACCAGACGGAACTACTTATCTGAAGATTAATAACCTTGATATACTTAAAAGAGACTCTTTTAGCGATGCTATTTCTGCAAGCATAAATGAAATTATTTTAGGTAAGCAAATCTCTAAGCAAGAAGGAAAAGAACAGCAACGCGAACTTAAAGAGGTGTATGATAAGTATGAAACATTTTTGGGAGACCATTTCCTTTTTGAAGGAACAGTTATTGATTTTTCTGGATTACCACTTCCTAGTGTAAGCATTAGCGTAAGTGGAACTGATTATGGAACCACTTCAGATTTCGATGGAAATTTTCAACTTAGAGTACCTAAAGAATCTAATCTAGTAGAAATACAATACATAGGTTATGAATCACAAAAAATAGCAATACATACAGATGTATATCAGCAAATTATATTAATGCCCGACTTTGTAAGTTTAAGTGAGGTTGTAATTACTGGTTACTCAAGTAATAAAATGAGAAATGAAGCTGCAGTGTATAGTGAAATGGCAAATTTTACTGAAAATCAGGATGATGTTGGCTATCTTCCTAATTCACTATTAATTCAACTGCTTCAAGGTACGCTTGTTATATCGGCTGAAACGATTGAAAATCGCCCTAACTCAAGTTTTATTCAATTGCTTCAAGGACAAGCTGCAGGTGTAAGAATTACAACTAGTAATGGTCAACCTGGAGGAATTGATTTCGTAAGAATAAGAGGTGTTAGTTCAATTAGTGGCTTGTCTAAACCATTAATTATAATAAATGGTGCTGCTTATGATGGCGATTTTTCTTCTATTTCGGCAGATTTAATACAAGATATAACCGTATTAAAAGATGCAGCAGCCAGGGCTATTTATGGAAGTAGAGGAGCAAATGGGGTATTACTTATCAACACTACTCAAAGCGATTTGCAAACAGATGAAGAAGGAACAGATTTGCTGCCAGATTTTGCGGTAGAGTCTAGTGAAGCCAATAGCATTAGAACGAACTTTAATGATGAAGCTTTCTGGAGACCCAGTCTAACTACCAATAAAGAAGGGAAAGTAAATTTCAGCATTACCTATCCAGATGATGTAACCAGTTGGGACACCCACTTTTTTGTGGCAACAGAAAGTCAACAAACGGGACAAACTACACAAAATGTAAAATCCTATCGACCATTAGTAGCGCAATTGCGTATCCCACGATTTTTAATTGAAGGCGATAGCGTTTTTGGAATAGGCAAAGTAAAAAACTACCTAAAAGATACTATTTCAATACAAACTCAGTTTGCAATTAATGAGGAAATTCAGTTTTCTAAAGACAAAGAAATCTTTGATTTTGGGGCAGATGAATTAAGCATACATGCAAAAAGTTTAGATAGTTTGCAAATTAGTTACCAAGTGATCCGCAAAGACAACAACTATTTAGACGGAGAACAATTGCGTATTCCCGTTTTCCCAAAAGGAATGGAAAAGGCAGAAGGAGAATTTATCAGGTTGCAGCAAAATGATACTTTATTATTGAATTTCAATACTGATTTAAGCGAAGTTCAACTTCAGATCAATGCTGATTTCCAACAAATTTTACAAGAAGAATTAGACATTGTAATTAACTATTTGCATGACTGTAACGAGCAAATTGCTTCCCGACTAAAAGCGCAGCTCCTCAAAAGGAAAATCTATCAACAACAAGAGCGTACTTTTGAAGACGATAAGGAAATTAAAAAGTTAATTCGGTTGCTTCAAAAAAACCAAAAATCCAATCAACTTTGGGGTTGGTGGAGAAATTCAAGTGTTAATTTATGGGCGAGTTTAAATGTAATGGAAGCATTGCTGATGGCAGGTGACCAAGAGTTTAAAGTGAAATTTGACATGGAAGCGATGACACAAAAAGTAACCGATAGGTTTTTTCTAGAAGACCAAGTTTCCGTTCGTTTACAGCTACTTCAGTTACTAGATGTATTGAAAAGTGATATCAATTACCTTCAAGAAATAGAAGAATTGCTTGAAGTTGAAAGCCTTTCTGTAGTTGAAAAATTCAAATTATGGGAATTGTATCAAAAGCATGGTGGCGAAGTTCCAATACTTGATTTGATGCCATACCAAAAAGAAACTGCTTTAGGAAATTGGTATTTTGAAGCGGAAGAAAAACACATTTTTCATCCCTATAAAAATTCAATACAAGCCACTTTAATCGCTTACCGTATTTTAAGTAAAATGGATCTAGAAAATGAAGATTTGAGTAAAATAAGGGATTATTTAATTATACAACGAAATAAGGACGGATATGCCAATACCTTTGAATCTATGAAAGTAATAGAAACGCTTCTGGATGAAGTGACAGAGCCAGTAGATTCGAAAATCAAGTATCAAATTCAAATTAATAATGGCGCTTGGCAAAATTATGATGTACTTACTATTTCTCAGGTTTTACAAGCCTCAAACCAAGTTAGGATTACCCATACTGCGCAGTTTCCACTTTATGTGAATTATGTTCAAACTTACTTTGATCCTGAACCAGAAAAGCGAGATGATTTATTTGAAGTCGAAACCCACTTTGAAAACGAATTTGGGGAAACAATTCAGTCAAATGAAATAAAAACGGGAAATCCAGTCAGTTTACAAATAGAACTGAATGTGAAAAAACAAGCCGATTATTTTATGATAGAAGTACCTATTCCATCTGGTACTAGTTACCACGAAAAGAAACAATTTCCAAATGAAACACATCGGGAATACACAAAAGACAAAGTCTATATTTATGTAGAAGCATTGGATGTAGGAACATACACTTACACTATAAAATTGATGCCGAGATACAAAGGAAGTTACCAGCTAAATCCAGCCAAAGCAAAACTCATGTATTTTGAACAATTTTATGGCAACAATGAAATGAAGAAGCTTGAGGTTGTTGAGACGGGAGATGGTAGTGAGTAGTGATTAGTCAGCAGTTGGTAGTGAGTATTAAGAAAAAAAAATTAAAAATCTGTGGTATCTGCGGGATGAAAATAAAATATCCTATTTAATATTAGAAGTGTAGTGTAAAAAGTAGACTGTCATTCCAAGCAAAACGTCATTCCGACGACAGGAGGAATCTCTTTCCGTTTTCAGTGATAAAGATTCTTCACTTCGTTGCTCTTCGTATAGAATGACAGGGGAAATGCCACTCACAAAGCAAAATGTCATTCCGATGATAGGAGGAATCTCTTTCCGTTTTCAATAGAAAAGATTCTTCACATCGTTGCTCTTTGTTCAGAATGACAAGTATTAGAATTCCACTCATAAAGTACACTGTCATTCCGACTATAGGAGGAATCTCTTTCTGTTTTCAGTAATAAAGATTCTTCACTTCGCTGCTCTTCGTTCAGAATGACACGGGAAATACCACTCACAAAGCAAAATGTCATTCCGATGATAGGAGGAATCTCTTTCCGTTTTCAATAGAAAAGATTCTTCACATCGTTGCTCTTTGTTCAGAATGACTGGGGAAATACCGCTCATAAAGCAAAATATCATTCCGATACAAAATGTCATTCCGACGACAGGAGGAATCTCTTTCCGTTTTCAGTGATAAAGATTCTTCACTTCGCTGCTCTTTGTTCAGAATGACTGGGGAAATACCGCTCATAAAGCAAAATATCATTCCGACGACAGGAGGAATCTCTTTTCGTTTTCAGTAATAAAGATTCTTCACTTCGTTGCTCTTCGTTCAGAATGACAAGAAGTAGCATGCCACTCATAGAGCAAAATGTCATTCCGACGATAGGAGGAATCTCTTTTCGTTTTCAGTAATAAAGATTCTTCACTTCGTTGCTCTTCGTTCAGAATGAGTGGGGAAATACCGCTCATAAAGCAAAATATCATTCCGATACAAAATGTCATTCCGACGACAGGAGGAATCTCTTTCCGTTTTCAATAGAAAAGATTCTTCACATCGTTGCTCTTCGTTCAGAATGACAAGAAGTAGCATGCCACTCATAGAGCAAAATGTCATTCCGACGATAGGAGGAATCTCTTTTCGTTTTCAGTAATAAAGATTCTTCACTTCGTTGCTCTTCGTTCAGAATGACAAGAAGTAGCATGCCACTCATAGAGCAAAATGTCATTCCGACGATAGGAGGAATCTCTTTTCGTTTTCAATAGAAAAGATTCTTCACTTCGTTGCTCTTCGTTCAGAATGACAAGAAGTAGCATGCCACTCATAAAGCAAAATGTCATTCCGACGATAGGAGGAATCTCTTTTCGTTTTCAGTAATAAAGATTCTTCACTTCGTTGCTCTTCGTTCAGAATGACAAGAAGTAGCATGCCACTCATAGAGCAAAATGTCATTCCGACGACAGGAGGAATCTCTTTTCGTTTTCAATAGAAAAGATTCTTCACTTCGTTGCTCTTCGTTCAGAATGACAGGGGAAATACCGCTAACAAATCAAAATGTCATTCCGACGATAGGAGGAATCTCTTTCCGTTTTCAATAGAAAAGATTCTTCACTTCGTTGCTCTTCGTTCAGAATGACAAGAAGTAGCATGCCACTCATAGAGCAAAATGTCATTCCGACTATAGGAGGAATCTCTTTCCGTTTTCAGTGATAAAGATTCTTCACTTCGTTGCTCTTCGTATAGAATGACAGGGGAAATGCCACTCACAAAGCAAAATGTCATTCCGACGATAGGAGGAATCTCTTTCCGTTTTCAATAGAAAAGATTCTTCACTTCGTTGCTCTTCGTTCAGAATGACTGGGGAAATACCGCTCATAAAGCAAAATATCATTCCGATACAAAATGTCATTCCGACGACAGGAGGAATCTCTTTCCGTTTTCAATAGAAAAGATTCTTCACTTCGTTGCTCTTCGTTCAGAATGACAAGAAGTAGCATGCCACTCATAAAGCAAAATGTCATTCCGACGATAGGAGGAATCTCTTTCCGTTTTCAGTGATAAAGATTCTTCACTTCGTTGCTCTTCGTTCAGAATGGCAGGGGAAATGTAGGTTTTTGTGATTTTCACTTGCGCAATTATTTTCAGGGGCATTATTTATTTTCAAAAATAATGAGTGGAATAATGGTTATTCCCTATTTGGAAAGCACTCTAAAAACAACCTTCTCTTCTTGTAAGGTTCTTGCCAACTCCTCGAATTTCCTCTTATTTAAAAATCCCAGATCAGTCAACAAATCATATAGCGGACTCCACTGGCACTATTTCCGAGCCAAATATTCTTTTGCACTTAAAACAGGAATTTTCGAGTTTTTAAAGTCCTTTTTATTCCGTGTAATAATCACATCAATTTGATTTTCGATGGCAGAATAGTATTGCAATCCATCCTCGAAATCTGGAAAATTATCATCACTCAAAGCTAATTCTGTTATTTTATCATCTAAGCTCAATAGTTCAACGAGCACTTTAAATTTTCTCAATATTTCTCTTGCTTCTTTTGCAGACTTAAGTTTTGTCAGAATATAATTTGTGTTGGCAAATGTCAAAGAGGAAATTGACAATTCTAATTCTTTTTTGTCCGCACGAGAAAATAAATCGGCAGCTTCATCATAAAATTTATCTCTTTTTGCAAGTAAATCAATGACGATATTTGTGTCAATTAGTAATCTGCTCATTTATATTTCTCAATTAGATAATCAGAATATGAATCTTTCACATCAAAATCTTTATCAAGTGATATTATACCACTCAAACTTTCCACAAGAGGCGTTATATCCACTGGATTTCTTTTTTGTTTAGTCAACGCAGTTAAATACGATTCGATAAGTTTTGACAAACTAATATTGTTCGATTTGGCATAATTTTTTGCGTTTTCAATAATAGTTTTATCCAAACTTAATGTCAATTTTTTGTCCATAACAAATATTTTACGTACAAATTTAATTATTTATTACGTAAGTTTAATTTTATTTCGATTTTTTTTTGCTTGTGGCTAACGGTTAGATAAGCGTTGTATATCAATAACTTAGCACTACCATACTTCGTAATATTTGCGATATTTTGCTAACCTGCTTTATTCATAAGTGACACAAAGCAGTGGTAAAAGAAGGCTGGATGCAACAGACTACTTTTATAAATATCTACGAGCAAATATTACGGGCACACAGACAAACCTTTCAAATAACTACCAATTTAGGTATGCCGCTTAGGTGCTGTTGTAGATGCATTTTTATTTTTGATTGATATTATCAAAAGTGTTATTTGAAAAGGTATTCCAACTCCATAGCATATTTGTCCAATTAGTTTTATTTTATGACCTGATGACAAGTAATCTTGAAGCCATAAGGGTAATCCAGTCAGAATGGTAATCAATAAAATTATTAAAGTGATAATGATATGGTATTTTGATTTTCTCACTTGATACATTGCTATAAGTGCCAATATTGATGCAATTAATACCGTTAAGTAAGTCAAAATAAATTGAAGGCCAGGAGGCCCTAGATACATTGTAAAACCAAAAAGATTTACAATTATTGATATGATTATTAAAGTTATATAAATTTTCATTTCTAATGCCCTACAACATCCATATAACCCCTATTTAAATCTTCAGTAGAGGGCATATCTGTTAAAGATGTCGATTTTATTTTTATCTAAATTAACACTTTCACACATATTATCCAAGGGCCTTTTAATTAACCACTGAAAATGCTGAATTCAAGATTCTTCATTTCGTTGCTCTTCGTTCAGAATGACAAGTATTAGAATTCCACTCATAAAGCAAAATGTCATTCCGACGATAGGAGGAATCTCTTTCTGTTTTCAGTAATAAAGATTCTTCACTTCGCTGCTCTTTGTTCAGAATGACTGGGGAAATACCGCTCATAAAGCAAAATATCATTCCGATACAAAATGTCATTCCGACGACAGGAGGAATCTCTTTCCGTTTTCAGTGATAAAGATTCTTCACTTCGTTGCTCTTCGTTCAGAATGACAAGAAGTAGCATGCCACTCATAGAGCAAAATGTCATTCCGACGATAGGAGGAATCTCTTTCCGTTTTCAGTAATAAAGATTCTTCACTTCGTTGCTCTTTGTTCAGAATGACTGGGGAAATACCACTCATAAAGCAAAATGTCATTCCGATACAAAATGTCATTCCGACGACAGGAGGAATCTCTTTTCGTTTTCAATAGAAAATATTCTTCACTTCGTTGCTCTTCGTTCAAAATGACAGGGGAAATACCACTCATAAAGCAAAATGCCATTCCGACGATAGGAGGAATCTCTTTTCGTTTTCAATAGAAAAGATTCTTCACTCCGTTGCTCTTCGTTCAGAATGACAAGTATTAGAATTCCACTCATAAAGCAAAATGTCATTCCGACGACAGGAGGAATCTCTTTTCGTTTTCAGTGATAAAGATTCTTCACTTCGTTGCTCTTCGTTCAGAATGACTGGGGAAATACCGCTAACAAATCAAAATGTCATTCCAACGATAGGAGGAATCCTCACTTAATTATTTTTTCACCATTAAATTACGCCTTTTTTTATTGGTGATAACGATGTATTTTTTAAAAGGATAAAAAAACACAGATGAGAAAGTTTATTTTTTCACTATTATTCCTGCCATTTATCATTAACGCTCAAATTTTATCGAAACGAGATCGTGCAACTTTAAAAGATAAAATATTAGCAGATCGGTTTGATAATCTGTTGCCGAGTTTAATGGATCGCGCTGATATTGACATGTGGTTGGTCATCTCTAGAGTATAATGAAGACCCCGTAATACTAACCATGCTTCCAGCAACTTGGCTAAATGCTAGAAGAAGAACGATATTGGTTTTTTATCGAAAGAAAGAAAAACGATAGAAAAGCTCGCAGTAGCTCGCTATGATGTTGGCGAGAATATTACTTCTGCATGGGATAAAGAAAAACAACCAAATCAATGGGCAAGGTTAGTCGAAATTATCAACGAAAGAAATCCAGAGAAAATTGGAATTAATGTATCTCCGACTTTCGGAATAGTAGATGAATTGGTTCAAACTGATTACCATGAGTTAAAAGGAGCGCTTCCACATAAGCATAGGGATCGCTATAGTAATGCTTGTCCATGCCTAAATAAATATAGTTGTTCTTGGCTACTTTAAGATCCCGATAGTATTTAAGCTCAAAAGCTTCTGTCGGTAAGCCTTGCAGGCTATGTTTTTCATCAGCTATAAATTTTTCTTCCCGGGAATACTCCTTCTGATGCATACGGGTTTGGTTATGTGCCCTTATCTTTTCTTTGATAGCTAGGTTCAGCGAAGCCAGATCAAAGAATTGTTGATTGCGTAATTTGGCGTATACACGGCTATAGATGAGTTTCACTTGATTCTCTACTAAGGATTTGTCTTTGGGTTTTCTGGGGCGTGTGGGAGTAACGGTAGTGCCATAATGAATGGCGAAATCTTCCAGTGCACGGTTTACATCAAGTTCGTAAGAGTTGGCCTTTATAACGGCAGATTTTAAATTATCGAGAACCGAGGTATTATATAATTAATCGCTTAAAATTAATCTTTTCTTTTACCTATCATTTCGCGTCCTCCTTGAAAAAGAGTGACACTATCTATATCGCCAGCATCATTTTTATTAAAAACTAATTGTGCATCAACTACTTTTAAATAAAATTCATTTTCAGATTTTGGAAATATATCAAATACCAGTTGCCCTGTGGCTTGCGTTTTTAATTGATTACCTTCTCTGGTAACGCTAAGAATAAAACCTGGTTGGAGCTCGTATTTACCTATATAAGTTTCTAAAACGGCATTGGATACTTTTACTTCTTTTACCAAATCACTTACATCATCCCCAAGGTTCTTTAAAGAATCGATACCATTTTGGTTATTTGGGTTTAATGCTACCGATTTTCTATAATTTTTGATGGCTAGGTCGTTTTTACCTAACTTCATTAAACTTTCTCCAAAACTATCATAGGCATTCGACGATGTAGGAAACTCTTTAATAATAAGTTGAAATACTTTGTTGGCTTCTTCTACTTTATCAGATTCCATAAGTTGATAACCAATCGTATTCATTTCATTTTCACTTAAGCTATAGTTTTCAGACTCTTTAATACTATTATAATGTGATAGTCCTGCCTCAATTCCTTTAGCTTCAATAACGGCCAATACGGCATCGGCAACCGATTTTTTAGGCATATCGTATTCTTTGCCATGCATGATGCCTAGAATAGCTTTTGTCATATCGTTAAGTGGTGCTCTACCTGTATTATTTAGAAGTACAACCAAAGAATTATTGGAAGTTGTTCTAGAAATATTAGTATTAAATCCGTTAATACCACCGCCATGCCCCATGGCATAAATACTATCTGTAGATTTTCCTATTTTGGCGTAACCAACAATCCATCCATAAGCATAATGGAGATTATCAAAACCAGGGATATGAGGTTTAAAATACATGGTCATATATTCTTTTGGTAAAATGCTAGTGGTATACAAAGCTTGATCCCATTTATATAAATCTTCAACAGTGGAATATATCGAACCGGCTGCATACGGAATAGACATGTCTAAATAACTAGAGTTCACATAATCTCCGCCTTGTTTTTCGTAACCAGTGGCTCTGTTTTTTAAAATATCACCGTGATTGTCATATCCTGAATCCTTCATACTTAGGGGGATAAAAATTTTATCTTGAAGCATTTGCTCATAGCTTTTTCCAGCCAATTTTTCAATAAGAACACCAAGAAGGAAATAACCAGAATTGCTATAACTAAATTTTTCACCTGGTGTAAAATCCAATGCTTTATCAGAAAATGTTTTCACAAACTCTTCTGGGGTATATGGATTGCGACTTTCGTCTTCCATAAACTTAGGAAATGCTGTGTAATTAGGTATTCCTGAAGTATGTGTTAGTAAATGATGGGTGGTTATTATATCACCGCTGGCTTTTGGATAATCTGGCAGATAGGTAGTAATAGGCGCTTTTAGATCTAGTTTCCCTTCCTCTACTAATTGTAAAATAAGCATTGCTGTAAATTGTTTGGTGATAGAACCCAAACGATGTTTTGTATTGGGCTGATTTGGAATATCCCATTCCATATTTGCCATGCCAAATCCTTTCTTGTATATAACCTTTCCTTGATCGGATACTAAAACGGAACCATTAAATTTGCCATACTCCTCATAGGTACTTAAAAGTTCTTCGATTTGCTCCACTTTCGCTTGAGCAAAACTCATACTGCTTAATAATAATAAAAGTATTAAGATGCCATTTTTAAAGAATAGATAATTTGAATTTGATTTCATAATTGAATATTTAGTTGGTTATAGTAAAGCACAATGTTTAGCCATTGGTACTAACATCCAGCAGGGTGTTAGTACCAATGGAATGTGTCGTAAGCTGTTTTTTATTGTTTCTCATTATTCTCTAAAAATGTATTGATTATCTTTTTAGCTTTTTCAAGATCTGAAGTATACACATAAAGTTCAACGTCATTTGCAGAAGTTCCAAAACCGGCAAGTCTGGCTGATTCAACATTATCTTTAATCAATGACGGAATCTCTTCTTCCTCTAGTATTTGAGCAATTCGATTTATTAAAATTGAGCTGTTCGTTAGAATTTTTACATGTTCATTCATAGTTTTATGCTTTTTTTCATGTTTTACAACAACCACATAACCTATTAAAATTTTCAGTGGAAGGCATATCAACTAAAGATGTTAATTTTATTTTTATCTAAATTAACACTTTCATATATATTATCCAAGGGACTTTTAATTAACCATTAAAATACTGCATTCAAGATTTTAATACAATGGAGGTTTCCAACACTACTCGTTTATCTTTTTCCTTATGCCAAATTAAATTTATAATGTCACATAAATAAATTGAATTATACTACGACGTAGCTCAGCACAGGTTTTTTGATTTATTGAAGTTAAAAATAATTAGCATAGCCTTAGCTACGATAATTATTTTTGATAAAAAGTAGGCGAAAAAAGCCTGTGCCGAATTCGTATCGGTAAAACGATTTATTGCGACATTATAGGTTTAATTTGGTATTAAAGGGCAAACGCAAGTTTTCGTCATTTTCATTTCTACAATTATTTTCAGTGACGATATTTATTCTCAAAAATAATAAGTGGAATAAAGGCACTCCCCTATTTGGAAAGCAGTTCAAAAACAACCTTCTCCTCTTATAAGGTTCTTACCAACTCCTCGAATTCCCTCTTATTTAAAAATCGGATCGGTCAACAAATCATTTAGCGGACACCACTTAGCCTGCCTGTTGTGCCTTGGCAGGCAGGCGTGGAAGTGATGGCCTATCGGCACGCCATATGCTTAGTTTTTGTAGCTCGTTTTAGTTTTTCTTTTATTTAATTTCAGAGGGGTTAAAATCAAACTCAAAAGTCCTGCAGAAATTGCAGTCACAATTACGTTTCCGTATTGTTTCAATTCAAGACCGCCTAAAAGTCTCATTGCAATTATAGTTAATGTCAGCCCTATAAGAATAGTCCAATATTTCAAGTTTACATTTTCTTTTTTCATTTTTCTAGTCGGTAGTTTATAAATAGCAAAGGCAATTGCCAGTCCACCGATGAGGGTTGATGAATGTTGTAAAATTTTCAAAATTGGAACTTGTTTACTGAAAAAGTCTACTGAATTTGTTAATGCAGGAATTATATTGACAAAATATCCGTGGTCGTGAGTAAAGCTATCCCAAAAATTGTGTGATGCAGCTCCAATCAAGATTGAAATTATCACAACTAACCAATTTCTATTAAAGTATCTATTCCAGTCAAATAATTTAAATACTGAAAACCGTGATTTTAAAAAGGTTGGTAAATTGTCGAATAAATCATTTCGAACAATGTTGTGAAAGATGAAAGTAAGTAAAAGTCCTAACGGAAGATCAAACCAAAAAAGTCCATCTATCGTGTGGCTGTAATCACTTCTTATTCTCATTCTTAAAAAATACTCAAAGTCAGGTGTCAAACTTCCGATTACAAGTCCCGTTAGAGAAAACCATTTTCTTGGAAAATATGTCAGTGGTAAAATAATCGCTGGATGTGAGAATGTAAATGGCATTAAATCTACTCGTATTTTTTTGATGTTTGCTAACGATTTGATATACTCAGTAGTGGGATTTATGCACTTACTTTTCGCTTTGAAACCGAGTTTAAATTTATAAAAAATTACTTTTGGTTAAGTCACAACTCCACTATTCCTTTCATACTCGCATTTTACTTAGTTCTTATCAGCCAAAAACTGTTCTGCGAAACTACTTTTCAATTCAAAAGATCGGCAGCCATTGGTTGAAATCGTATGATATTCACTCAGTAATTTTTCCGATTCGTCCGAGTGATCGATTTGTCTAATACGATCAGAAAATTTAACATCTTTAATCTCCTCACCAGTAATTAAATACTCCTTAGATAACTCAAAGTTTTCAGCACAATTTCCAGCATTGTTTTGATTGATCAAAATAGTGTGAATTGCCTTGTTTCCTTTTATTAAAGAGTCTATTTTAAAAATTATCATTTCTTCTTCGTAATCCGTTTTAGCCTTTATCTTTTCAATAGGTCTTCCAATTGCTATTAAATCACTTCTTGTTTTTAATCCATTGATGGATTTCGTGTTAAATGGAAAGCAATCACAGAATACGTTCGTCTTGTTCGACTCAATTGTCGGTATTAGAAGGGTTAACATAAAAAATATTATTTTCATTTTTTTATTGAATTATGCCTAACGTTTAGTACAAAAGAATTAGGACTGTAAATAAGGGATTAACTTTCAGATTAACCACAAGCCAAATCTTTTACATTTTGTTTTATCTTATTTTTCTAAAAGCCAAATTGAAAGATTTGGCGACCTCGCAAATATGCGTGAACCATTGGGTTTAAAACTTATTTGTCCTATTTTTTAATACTTATGTTGTGGTGCGTTTTTATGCCACGTTTTGTTTTTATTCAATTTTCCATTTAAACCTTTTGTAGATCCAAATGTTTCTTAAAATTGTCGCGTAGTCGATTTCTAAAAAACATTCCCATTAGATAAAAAAATATTCCAACTGCGATTATAATTAGTCCAAAAATTAAGCTTTCATCATTTGATTCTGCCACTATTATGGTAAATATTCATATTAATAAAGTAAAAATAGGGAAAATGGCTATAACAGGATTTGGTTTAATGTTTAACTTTATTAATGTGCCTTTTCCTGACTTTATAATTTCTCCATTTAAATAAGCCGTTTTTCTTTTAAAATTTGGTACGAAATACGTAATATATGTCCATTTGTCATAAGTCCCAAACTCATTTTGACTTGTAAATCTTCCAACAAAGCTTAAGTTACTTTGCTTAAAAACATCTTCAATTTTTTGCCTTAAATTACTTGCATTCAAATTTGAAGAATAATTTATTTTTTTGGTATTGAGTATTTTTTCAATCATTTTGTATCAGTATATGATTTTCAATAATTTCGTCTCGGTTTGAGCTCCCACCATTGTAATATCGAATGAACTGTCTTAAAAATCATTATATTCATTCGCTAAATGATTTAAATCATTTCTTTTGTCAATAGAATAAAGATAATAATAAAGTAATTCCGTTTCTGCCATTCCTAAATTTTATTGGTTGTCACAAGATTTTTTTTTAGATGCACCACAACATCCATATGAACCCTATTAAAATCTTCAGTATAGGATATATATTTAGAACGTTGTTTTATTATCAACTAAACTAACACTTTCATATATATTATCCAAAGGACAATTAACTACTAAAATACTGTATTCAAGATTCTAAAGCAACGGAGGATTACTATTGCAAAATCTGGTAGGCCTTATGATGAAAATTACGTTTCTGTATTGCCTAAATAAAGAAAAATCAATTTAAAAAGCATAATGAATCAGTTTTATGAATCTCTGAGTCAAGACTACTCCTGTTTCAAATTAATGTAGAAAAAGGTTGCTTTTTACCTCAGTTCTTTGTTATAGCAAGTGTTGACTATTTGCGGAGTATTTTGAACCGATTTTTTTTACTCCTTTGGTAGTTTAGGTGAACAATTTCATTTTGCAGATCATGATAAAAACCCTTACTCTCTGGATGGAGCCTCTGCCAAATTTTATCCAAACCAAGAAAACCACCTATGTTGCGATCATCTATAAATATATCTACATTTATTTTCCTGCTATAATTTCCTTCTTCAGTTTCAGCAGGATAATTTTTGTTAACCGCGAAAAATTAAACTCCGTTATCAGAACAGAATTTTACTGTATCCTCCAAACGCTTACCTTAACGGTAAGTCCACAAAATTAAAGGGTGACCTTTCTTCTGTAGTTCTTTCATTGTGGCGAAAGCATAGAGCATTTCCCTATCGATTATGGGGTAGGTGTGCTCTACAATTGTGTCGTCAAAGTCAATTGCTATAATTTTACCTGTCTATTGAATCAAACAGTAGAAGTAGATTTAACATGCTCTTGAATATTGGCAAATACCGTTTGCTGATCTTGAGGTTCTATCGCATTTTTGTCTGCGAAGTGCTTGTATGTTAAGAGGGCCATTTTTAGTTCGTTTTGAATAACAGAATCATCTGCTTGACCTTTAGATAAAAACATAAAATAATAGATGACCCTTTTAAGCATCTTTTCACCTTTTTCTATTTCACCCATTTCTTCATAAGTAAAAGCAATATTTTTACATGATATAGCAAATACTTGCATAAATGGTATTCCCATCTCTATGGCATCAAGTTGATGATTATTCAAGACCTCAGCTCGACATAAAGCTTCTTCATAGCCCATAAGAGCTTCTTTAAGCTTCCGTTCATTGAAAAGTTGGTTGGCTGAATTTGTTTTTTCTTTCCAAACAGATTCTATATGCTGCATACACGACTCACTCATGATAATTTTGTTTTTGATTAAATTTTCATAATAACTTTTCCTTCAATCATGTTGAAGTTTACTAAACCGATAGATTGGCTAGTTGTACTTTTCGGATAACTGCCTTGAACGTAGTATCCATTTTCGTTCTTCTGGCATATTTCTTTTATCAAATAGCCGTAAGTGGGATGTTTAAAAATGATGACATCTCCCTTCCGAAGTTTGACCAGCTTTGTAGTTACCGATACAACATAGTCGCCTTCCAAATAAGAAGGTGACATGCTATATCCTTTTATTTTTGACAGTTTCAGCATTACAGCTGGGGATAGACTACCTCTAATGAAGGAGGGTAAGGACAAACGGCTTTTTTGGTAGATACACCTTTGATTTCCCAGAATATTTCGGCAAACCTGTTTACTTTTTCCAGTAATTGTAAGGCTGCATCTTTGTTTACTTCCTGTCTTGTCTTAGAACCAAGAAGCATAATACTATGGGTTAGCTCGTGCAACTCAGGATACTTTTCAAATTGTGGTGCTTTGAAAAAATCACCCCAGATGATGCGTATTTCATGCTTGACAATGGCCGCGTGCCGCTCTTTTTCAGCAATGTATCTGTTTATTTCATTGTGCCAATCTACAGAATGCTTTACTTCTTTATGATCGTTGATTAAATCCGTCATACGAATCACAGTTAAACATGCTACAAGTACATGCCCAGGATCATAGATTCCACAAGGGATATCACAGTGTGCCTGTACTTCTTTTATAGGTATGATTCTTTCTAAAATATTTATCGTTTTATTAAACATGGTTTCTGTTCTTTTTGAGTTGTTTTTTGATTAGAAATAACGCAGAAACAGTGAGGACTGTAGCCAAGACAGTAATAATTTCAATACTCAAAGATTCAGTCACGTGAATATGAGGTGTGGATTGATGGCTAGCGTGAGCCATAACAGAAGTTACCCCAATTAGAGATAAACATAATGTACTGATGATTTTTTTCATAATTATTTGTTTTTAGATTTCAAATTTTTAATTCCTTTTTAGATTTCACTTATTTTGTAAAGTTCCTTCGAAGCTTTTCTCATATCTCTTTGCATCAAGGTCTTATTCTCTTTTCGATTTCTATTTTATGGATTTCGAGATACCTTATTGAATAATCCATTAAATAATAATTGTTACTGCAAATATAGATAAAATTATACTAATCTAAATTATTATTTAGACTAATCTAAATTTTTAATAAGATCAGTCTAATAAATATAATTAGATGCATATTATTTCCTGTATAAAACAAGGAAGTGGTTATATTTAATGCATAAATCTATTATTTGATGAGTTGTAAAACCCTAATGAAACCTAGAATTATAGGGATGAAAACGATTGTACCGATAATAAAATCGGGCTTGTATTTATTGAGGTAATCGCCT
The DNA here is from genome assembly GCF_000153485.2 of Psychroflexus torquis ATCC 700755. Classification (NCBI taxonomy): domain Bacteria; kingdom Pseudomonadati; phylum Bacteroidota; class Flavobacteriia; order Flavobacteriales; family Flavobacteriaceae; genus Psychroflexus; species Psychroflexus torquis. The sequence goes on from NC_018721.1 coordinate 774,716, forward strand.
AAAAGTCCTGCTGCAATGACTTGCAAATTGATATACACTACCTAAAAAAGTGAAAATTGAATGAATTTAATCTCGGATTGGCTATAACGTCCCCATATACTCTATTCAAATCCTCAGTATAGGGTATATATCTATTATAGAATGTTGTTTTATTATCAACTCAATTAACACTTTCAAACATTTTATCAAAAGGTCTTATAATTAACCACTAAAGATGATGCATTCAAGATTCTAAAGCAACGGAGGATTGCCAACACTACTCGTTTATTCTTTTTCATTACAAAACAAATGGAGTTTTTGTCAATTTCACTTTCGTAATTATTTTCAAGAGCATTATTTATTTTGATAAATAATTAGTGTCATAAGGGGCTTCCCTATTTGTAAAGCATACTGAAAACAACCTTCTCCTCTTGTAAGGTTCTTACCAACTCATGAAATTCCCCCTTACCAGCAATCCCGGATAAGTCAACACATCATAAGCGGAATCCACAGAGCTTGCCTGTCGTGCCCTGGCAGGCAGGGTGTCGAAGTGTTGGCCTATCGGTACACCATATTCTTAGTTATTGACATTAGTTTTTTGCGAATTCAATTAAGTGTTTGAAATTACCATTATCAGCTTCTCTCAAGGATTTTATATATTGATTTCTTGTTTCGCTAGCTTTAACCATATTGGATTGGTGCCAGGAAAATATGTCATTCCCAAATATTGATTCTATAATAATGTCAGCCATCATTCTAGAGTGTCTTCCATTTCCATTTGGAAAACAATGAATAAATACTATGCGATGTTTAAATCTTATAGCTATTTCTACAGGCAAAAAAGTTTTGTTTTCTATCCAATATTTAGTGTCGTCCAATAAATTTTTTAATTCAACTCCAATTTGCGTCCATGGAATTCCAATGTTCTTTTCTGTCCTTCTAAATTTGCCTGCCCAATTCCATACTTCACCATACATTCTTTTATGCAAGTCTTTTACAAACTTTTCTGTTAAGATTTTTTCAGGTTTGAATTTTGTGCGAATAGTCCATTCGACTGCATTTTCAATGTTCAATTGCTCAAATTCATCTAGTTCTCTTTGAGTAGTAATAGACTTTATTTTAAGACCTTCCTTTTCTTCTTCGTCTAAAGGTGTTTGTCCATCCTTATAATCGAATTCTAATCCCATAATGATTTTTTCATCTCTCGTTTTATTTCATCAGCAAGTTCTTTTATGGTTTTAGTTATCTTTTCATCTCCGATTCCTTGGTCCTCTAATTTCATATTTTGGTTAGTCCTTAAAACTATTTTTTGGGCCAATTTTTCAGCCTTTAAGTTGACTAGGCTTTCAATAGTCTCGTCTTTAGGAAAAAAACCATAGACAAATTTCATATTCAAAGCATTACCAACATCCTTTAATTTATTAATGGTTATCTGACCTGTAGCTTCACGTTCCTCGATTTTTTGTATTGCTCCTTTAGTTAAGTTAAGTTTGGTCCCTAATTGGTTCCTCGTCATATTAAGAGTGGTTCTAATAGTATTTACCCAACCTTTTTGGGGGACTAGGACCATAGCTGCATCTTTAAAATTTGCTAATTTGTGGTCAAGTTGTTCTATGAGTAGTTTTTTCTTATTTCTCATTTGTTAATATTTTTATACATATATGTATTTAACTTTATTCAAAAGTATACAAATACATATAAAAAAAACAAATTAAAGAATACTTATATGTATTCTTTAAAAATTTAAATCATACTAATACGTATGATTAAGTTTGTGTAAAGGGTTCTGATTTAGTTAATGCAAACATCTATATAAACCCCAATTCAACTCTTCAGTATAGGGTATATATCTATTTAGGACGTTGATTTATTATTAACTAAACTAACACTTTTGTATACTTTATCCAAGGGACTTTTGATTAACTACAAAAATGCTGCATTCAAGATTCTAATGAAACGGAGGTTTACTATCGCAAAATCTGGAAGGGCTTATGATGAAATGTACGTTTCTGTGTTGACTAAATAAACAGCAAAAAATCAATTAAAAAAGCTCAAAGAATCAGTTTTATGAATCGATGAGCCTAGACAACTCATGTTTTAAATTAAAGCAGAAAAGAGTTGTTTTTTACCTCAGTTCTTTGCTGTAGGTAGTTTTTATTCCTTGTAAACGTACAATCTTATCTCTCGATTACTGCTGAAATTAAACATATATGCATTAATCCCTTGTTCATTTTTCCATCTAATTTTTCTTCTTCCACTTTCCTCTGTAACATTCTGAATTGGAAAACCTAAAATATCATTTAAAGTTTTTAGTACAAATTCAAATTTTTCATTGAATTTGTTTTCTAAATCTTTTTCTATTTTTGGATTAGCTCCAAAATTTGTTTTTTTAAAGGTTTTCCAATTAAATGATGCAACTTTAATGTTTTTATCGTTTTTGGTATAGAAATAGGTTGATTTTCCTTCAAAATATGGGCATTCAATTCTTCTGTAACTTATAGGGTTGTCAAATTTGAATCGTTTTTCATTTGGATAAATTCCTTCTCCAAGAGACCAAAAGTGACCAAGCGAAAAATCTTCCGAATTAATAGAATTCTCATATTCTGTCATTTTCGTAAGCTCAAAGTCTTCACTATTGTGAAGCTCTGAAATTAATATCTCAAAATGGTTTTTGAATTCTTTTTCTCCAAACTCAATATTTTTATCTGTATTCTTAATACAGGTTGAATCTATTTTTGTCTCAATTTGAAATTGTTCAAAATTTTCTTTAGGAATAGTCTTAAACTTCTTAAAATCAATTTCCTCAATTTGATAAGGCCAATATTCAATTGATTTTACACCTTTAAATAGTGCAGAAGTAGAAGTCTTTTGAAACTTTTTTTTATTTGGAATTTTGATTTTTAAATCATAATTAAGATTGTTATTTAAACCACTAATTAGTACAAGCATAGAATTAGTTTTGTTTCCAAATTTTCCATTTGCAAATACACCAATTATTTGATTTTCTTTTGGCTTGATTTTTATAATAGAATCCATTTTTGACAATTCAATTGTTCCATTATATGAACTTTTTGATATTAACTCAAAATTCATATTTTTTATAGGATTACTAAATTCAATTGTAAATATTGTTCCAATTTCAATTTCTTGAGAATTGGCTGAAATTGAAAGGCTCAATATTATGAATATGTTTATTAGTTTTCTCATTTCTTAAATTGGCTACAACATCCATTCAAATCCTCAGTATAGGGCATATGTCTATTTAGAGCGTTGTTTTATTACCAACTAAACTAATACTTTTGTATACTTTATCCAAGGGACTTTAAATCAACCAGTAAAAATGCTGCATTCAAGATTCTAAGGCGACGGAAGATGGTCAACACTAATCGTTTATTCTTTTTCACTACAAAGCAAACGCAGGCTTTTGTCATATTCATTTTCACAATTATTTTCAGTGGCACTATTTATTTTATAAAAATAAATAGTGGAATAAAACGGTCTTCCTAATTGCAAAGCATTCTAAAAACAACCTTCTCCTCTTGTAAGGTTCTTGCCAACTCATCGAATCCCCCTTTATTTAAAAAGCCCAGATCAGTCAAAAAATCATTTAGCTTTGGCCTATCGGCAAGCCATATGCTTAGTTATTGCTACACGCATTTATTCCGTGTTGATTAGTTTACCATTCTCGTAAGTTTCCGTTTTGGTCAGTTTTCCTTGTTCGTCGAAATATGTCCAAACTCCGTCTTTTTTTAATCCGTTACCATAAAATCCGCTCTCGCTTATTTTTCCATTTTCGTGAAATTCAGTAAAATTTCCAGTCACAAGTCCATTGTCATAATTTGCCAGAAGTCGGATATTTCCATTTTCATAATATGCGGTAAAAGATTTGTAAGTCAGATTATCGAGTGGAAATCTTGTCTCGCCAGTTTTATTTTGGTGTCGGTCAAAATCTATCGTTATCAAATGAGTAAAATCACGATACTTTATTTTTTTCACAAAGCCTGTATCATCATAATTTTCTGAAACCACTTCGCCAGATTCCGGAATTTTCTCTTCCTCCGCTCCGAGAATGACTTTTACATTTGGCATTCTTTGTACTTTTACAATATCTATACTGTAAATTTTGGTAAAGTTATTTTCGTTAAGGAACGAAGTTTCTAAATAATCTTTACTATCATTTTTCTTCCCTATTGGGAATTGATAAACCACATAATTAAGTTTAGAATTTCCGTCAATCGGAACGACTAATTTTTTGTTGAAATTGTCAAAATCAATTTTTGCATTCGATAAGGTTTCGTTGAAATCATCAACCGTTTTTTGAATGTAATCCGAACCTGCGCTTTTTTGATACTCCTCAATTCTCATTTTTATTGTATCCTCAAATGAATTGAAAAATTCAGTGTAATCTTTTTGCTTTATCAATTCTAAAACACCCTTTGATGTTTTCACAGCTTTTTTGTCATTTTGAGCAAATCCAAATTGAGTTATCAAAATTAAAATGGTAAATACGATTGTTTTTTTCATATGTGTGCTATCATCCCCATAACCCCTATTCAAATCTTCAGTGTAGGCTATACATCTATTTAGGACTTTGTTTTTATTATCAACTAAACTAACACTTTCAAACATTTTATCCAAGAAACTTTTAATTAACCACTAAAAATACTGCATTCAAGATTCTAAGGCGACGAAGGATTGCCAACACTACTCGCTTATTCTTTTTTATTATATCGCAAACGCTGGTTTTTGCCATTTTCATTTTCACAATTATTTTCAGTGGCACTATTTATTTTATAAAAATAAATAGTGGAATAAAACGGTCTTCCTAATTGCAAAGCATTCTAAAAACAAGCTTCTCCTCTTGTAAGGTTCTTGCCAACTCATCGAATCCCCCCTTATTTAAAATCTTGGATCAGTCAACAATTCATATAGCGCTAGTCTATCGGCAAGCCATATGCTTAGTTATTGCTACACGCATTTATTCCGTGTTGATTAGTTTACCATTCTCGTAAGTTTCCGTTTTGGTCAGTTTTCCTTGTTCGTCGAAATATGTCCAAACTCCGTCTTTTTTTAATCCGTTACCATAAAATCCGCTCTCGCTTATTTTTCCATTTTCGTGAAATTCAGTAAAATTTCCAGTTACAAGTCCATTGTCATAATTTGCCAGAAGTCGGATATTTCCATTTTCGTAATATGCGGTAAAAGATTTGTAAGTCAGATTATCGAGTGGAAATCTTGTCTCGCCAGTTTTATTTTGGTGTCGGTCAAAATCTATCGTTATCAAATGAGTAAAATCACGATACTTTATTTTTTTCACAAAGCCTGTATCATCATAATTTTCTGAAACCACTTCGCCAGATTCCGGAATTTTCTCTTCCTCCGCTCCGAGAATGACTTTTACATTTGGCATTCTTTGTACTTTTACAATATCTATACTGTAAATTTTGGTAAAGTTATTTTCGTTAAGGAACGAAGTTTCTAAATAATCTTTACTATCATTTTTCTTCCCCATTGGGAATTGATAAACCACATAATTAAGTTTAGAATTTCCGTCAATCGGAACGACTAATTTTTTGTTGAAATTGTCAAAATCAATTTTTGCATTCGATAAGGTTTCGTTGAAATCATCAACCATTTTTTGAATATAATCCGAACCTGCGCTTTTTTGATACTCCTTAATTCTCATTTTTATTGTATCCTCAAATGAATTGAAAAATTCAGTGTAATCTTTTTGCTTTATCAATTCTAAAACACCCTTTGATGTTTTCACAGCTTTTTTGTCATTTTGAGCAAATCCAAATTGAGTTATCAAAATTAAAATGGTAAATACGATTGTTTTTTTCATATGTGTGCTATCATTCCCATAACCCCTATTCAAAACTTCAGTATAGGGTATATATCTATTTAGGACGTTGTTTTTATCACAAACTAAACTAACACTTTCACACATAGCATCCAAGGGGACTTATAATTAAACCTCTCAAGATTTTGCATTCAAGATTCTAAGGCGATGGAAATTTTGCTATTGCAAAATCTGGTAGGCCTTATAATGAAAGTTATGTTTTTGTGTTGCCTGAATAAATAGAGAAAAATCATTTAAAAAAGCTCAAAGAATCAGTTTTATGAATCCATAAGCCTAGACTACAAGTGTTTCAAATTAAAGTAGAAAAGAGTTGTTTTTTACCTCAGTTCTTTGTTAGCTGCTGTGGTTTAATTCGAGAAAACACGAACTAGCAATGTATTAGTCTACCTATTTATTCCGTAACGTGTTCAAAAAGGCACATTTTATTGGGTAGATTCAAGGTATAGGTATCATAACTTGGAATCGTTACGCCAAACCAAAGTAAATACAAATTAAAGCAATGGTGTCAAAAAAAGCATGTACAGCAATAATAAACCATAAATCGTATTTACGCAAGTAGAATATCAGGGCCAAGAGTGCTCCGACAATCCCTGTAACAAGTTGCCCTGTAATTCCTTGTTGACTATGCATAAAACCAAAGAAACAAGCAAATAGAACAATATTAAGCACAATGCTGACTTTGCTTTCTCCTAAGAATTTTACAAATTGTCGCATAAAATAACCACGAAAGATAATTTCTTCTCCAAACGCCGTAGCACTCCACACTAATAATAAAGCAATTAAACAGGCAGGGAGATTTCCTCTCAACTGATCAAAACTTGTGTAATCTATAGGAGCTCCTGTGAGTTTTGTAATTCCAGGAACCAATGCAAAGACATAAAAAGCAAAGAGTCCTAGTGCAACTAATGGAGCAAGTACAAAGATATTTTTAAATGTGAATTTTTCACGTTGAAATCCAAGTGCTGAAAATGGTTTTGCTTTGTATTCTATATAATTCGCTATAATGATTAATATAGAAATAATGATATTTTCTACGTAACTAATACGCACTGGTCCAAACCATAAAAAGCAGATGATTATAAAGGTAATTAATGGAATTAATGTTTGTCTTAAGGTAATTTTATTCATTGTTTTCTGATTTTAAATCTTAAACGAAATAATGAACAAATTCTTGAAATACCCCTTTAAATACTTATGTTTTTACCGAATGGTCGTTAATTTATAACTGAATAGTCGATAGTTTTTGGCCTCTTTTATTGAAACCAATCTATAAATGCTTTTCGCTTGTAACGACTGATCATGATTTCAGCAATCGTATCGTTTACAGTGGAAACTTTTAACCTAATACGCAACTTACCATTTTCAATTTTTTCAATTTGATCTACAGCATCTTTGTGAATGATAATTTGCCGATTGGCTCTAAAAAACAATTGATCATTTATTTTTTCTTCGAGCTCGTTCAATGTAAAATCGGTATTAATTTTTGTGCCATCACTTTGGAGAGTATATACAATTTTGTTTTCGCTGTAAAAGCACGCAATATTTTCATAGCGAAGCTTAATTATTTTCGCGCCGCTTTCAATGGTGATTTCAGCATCTTTTATAGATAACTTATACAAATTGTATATGTCTTGTGCATACCATAAACCTATGAGAATAAAACTCAGTAATAAGGTAATTAGCAATCCAATTAATAAATAATAGAACTCTGTCTGTCCACCTGCAACTATATTGAAAATAATATTTACAGGAAAATACATGATTGTAATATATCCTAGAGTAGAAGCCATATACCATGTGATAGTGACAATTTCTACTTTTTTAGAGAAATACTTTTTCTTGTAAAATTTTAAATTAAGATGCGCTATGATACCAATGAGAATAGACAAAGCAATAGACGACAGAAAACCTTCTATAGGAAATCTATACGATTCACCGTCTGGAAAACTTTCGCGCTTAGTTAAATGATTTAGCACTAAAAATAAAATCATCAATACAATTGCTTTCTGAAACCAACGCCAAGCAGAACTATAAAAAAATGTATGCCATACTTTTTTTTGTATAGCCTTGGCTGGTTGTATCTTATTCATGAATAAGCGGATATTTTTTTGTTAAGATATATTTGAATTAGAATGCTTTTTTGCCGTTGCATATAGCGTTTAGTATATGGCGCGTTTTAATGCCCTATATATATTGTTGTAAATAGTTTTGATATTCTGGATTTCGTATTATTCTGCATTTTATCAACACGGAAGATCTAAAAAGCTTATTTCGCCAACTATTGTTTTTTCATAGCATTATAAATAAGTGCATTTTGTAATCCTGCTGCAACTAATAATACACCAAATAGATATTTGTAATTTTCTGTACCACTATAGAGATATGAAGCTAAGAGAATTACAACGGCCCATATTATGGCACTTATAATCAGTATATTTTTCATTTTTGAATTTATTTTATTGGGATTACTTATAGTTTAAGTTAGTATTCAATTACCTACAACATACGTATAACCCCTATTCAACTCTTTGGTATAGGGCATATATCTATTTAGAGCGTTGTTTTATTATCAACTAAACTAACACTTTCAAATATTTTATCCAAGGGACTTATAATTAAACCTCTCAAGATGCTGCATTCAAGATTCTAAAGCAACGGATGTTTTTCTATCACAAAATCTGGAAGGCCCTATTGAAAGTTATGTTTATGTGTTGCCTAAATAAATAGAGAAAAATCAAATAAAAAAGCTCAAAGAATCAGTTTTACGAATCCATGAGCCTAGACTACTTCTGTTTCAGATTAATAAAAAAAAGAGTTGTTTTTTACCTCAGTTCTTTGTTAGCTGTCTGGCTTTATTCTTTACAATGTTTTTCTAATGCTTCTAAAACCATCCCATTATCATCTCCAAATGATACCGCTTTTTTCAAATCCGCACAAATTTTATTCAATTCCGATTCTGGTATTTCAATTTCTTTTGAAGCGATTATTTGAATGTCTTTTGTTTTCGATAAAGTCCGACCGTTTCCAAGTTCGTGTTTTCTTAAAATTGCAAAAGCCCGATTTGAGTATGCATTGGTAAAATAAGGCTCAATTTCGACGGTTTTATTGAAGTCTTTAATTGCCTCGTCAAATTGAAAATCGTTTAATTTCATAGTGCCTCTTGCAAAATATCCTTCTGCCCAACTTGAGTCCAATTCCAACGCTTTGTCCAGTTTTTTTTATTGCTCCTTTATGGTTTACTTGTTTGTATAATTCTTGTGATTCGTTATAAAGTTTGAAAAGCTTATCGTTTATTTTGTCTTTTTGATAAACTCCTTTTTTATAAATGTTTTTCCCTTTTTCATTTCCTGTTGAATAATAAGAAACAGATTCTCCATCCATTTTCCCGTATTCGTTGAATGTAGTTCGTTGTTTTAATTGCCCATTTGGATGGTACATTTCCCAAATTCCAATTTCTTTTCCATTTTTAAAATTTCCTTTCTGCATTAAAGTTCCATCATCGTAAAACCTTTGTTCAAGTCCGTTTGAAATTCCGTTCTCGTATTCAATTTCGTCTGATACACATCCGTTTATGTGATAGTGTAGGCGTTTGCCCTTTAATTTTCCATTAAATAGAATACCTTCGCCTTGTTTTTTACCAATTAGGTAATAGTCAATAAATTTTCCTGAATATGTTGATGTACTATTTTTTAGATACCAAGCACCATTTTTTTTGGTCATTATTTTGGTCGACGGAATTGCTTTAATGCTATCAGGTCTTTTTACATATTCTTTAGTAAATACATAAATAATTCCATCCAAATCTTTGTAACCAGAAGATTCGATTACTTTTTTATCTTTTACGACAACTACATTATCAATTTCGTTTTCTGTTAATGTTCCAAAACCTTCTTTTGGTTCTTCGATTACAGGAATTGAATCGACTACGTAAAGGACATTTTCATTTTGTCCAAAGCCAATTATTGACGATAAGGTCAATAGTAAAATCATTATTTTGTTTTTCATTCGTATGTTTTTTCAGCTTGTTACCAACGCTCACCTATATGACGGTCATGCCCAGCTTTTGCTAGACATGACCGTCATATAAAATGTTAGGTATCGTGTTAATGGTTCTCTTGTCCTTTTTTGATTAATCATTAAGCAATTAAACACATTGATTTAAGTTTTTTGAATTCACACTCAAATAGTAGGACTCTAATTTGGTATGAAATGCATTATCTGAATTTACTTCTCGCTCTTATTTCTTTTTGAACTTCCTTTAACTCTGGGTAAATTGTTGCAGGACCACCTAATGTACAAATCGCAATTGTTAATATTGCCCAGTCCATTTCTTTACCATTCAGATAATCTCGGATTACAAAGAAAAATAGACCTATGATTAGCGGTATAAAGATTCCGATATACATTTTAAGGCTCTTTTCTTTTTTCTTCACTTGTTCAAGAGACAATTCTTGCAATTTTGGTTTTTCCATTTTACGATAGTTATAATTTTAGCGGTTGTTTATTTTTTCTTCATGATACCTAACATCCTCATAACCCTATTCAAATCCTCTGTATAGGATATATACATATTTAGGACGTTGTTTTATTTTTTATCTAAACTAACACTTTTGTATACTTTATCCAAGGGACTTCTAATTAACCATTAAAATACTGCATTCAAGATTCTAAGGTGACGTAGGTTTGACAATACTAATCGTTTATTTTTTCTTTATAGGCCATATGTAAGTTTACATCATCTTCACTTCCGTAATTATTTTCAGGGACACTATTTATTTTAATGAATAATTACTGTCATAAAGGTACTTCCCTATTTGGAAAGCACTCTAAAACAATCTTTTCCTCTTGTAAGGTTCTTGCCAACTCATCGAATTTCCCCTTACCAGCAATCCCGGAGCAGTCAACAAATCATTTAGCGGTCTCCGCTGGCACTATTTTTCAGTTCCTTCCAACATTTTTTGAAGTTCAGAATTTGTCTTTTCTCCAATAATATCAGTTAGTTCCCCTGTTACGTTGTTGTATTTTTTAATGATAGTTGGCTCATTCAAATCCTCATATTTCCCATCATTATTTTTGTCAATTCCGAAACTTACAATCAAGTCTTTACTTTCATTTAAAAACTTATAAGAAACAATATCCATTTCCTCATTCTCTATTTTTTTTAATCTCTTTTCGCTTAATGAATAAATATAAAGTGATTTAAAATCTGATAAATTTATAACACCATCTTTGTACGTGTCTTTTTCAGCAACTTTAAATAACAAAAGGATATCGTCAACAAAATATTCCACTTTTATGTCATTGAAGTTAACTCTTTTCTCAAATAGTTTGTTGGTCAAATTATTTTTTTGATTGTAAATAATCAGATTGTTATAAGAGCCATAGAATCGTCTTGAATATCTACTATCTTCAGAATCATACCCTTTTCTAATACTTAGAAGACCATTAATGTTTTCTGCTTCATTTAAGTTTTTATGAGAAACAGGAATTATGTATACTGAATTTAAAGTGTCAATCAGTTTTGGGTTTTCATAGGATATTACTTGTTCTCGTTTATTTTCGTTTTGCAATTCTTCGATTTTCTCATCTGAAAGAATTCCAGTTTCTATATCGTCATCATTGTTAAATCTAAAGAAATCTGAAATTGCTGCTCCTCCTATTCCTAAAATTGAAACAATTACTAAAATAATAGCAAGTGTTCCAAGAATTGCTAGAATTTTTTGATTGTAATTTTTTACTTTCTCTATTTTCATTTATCGTTCGGTTTTAATGAAGTACAACATCCCCATAACCCCTATTCAAATCCTCAGTATAGGTCATATATCTATTTAGGACGTTGTTTTATTTTTATCTAAACTAACACTTTCACACATAGTATCCAAGAGCCTTTTAATTGACCACTGAAGATGCTGTATTCAAGATTCTGAAGCAGCAGATGTTTACAATTACAAAATATGGTAGGCCTTATGATGAAAGTTACATTTCTGTGTTGCTTAAATAGATAGCGAAAAATCAATTAAAAAAGCTCAAAGAATCAGTTATATGATTCCATGAGCCTAGACTACTCCTGTTTTAAATTAAAGTAGAAAAGAGTTGTTTTTGACCTCAGTTTTTGTTGTAGACCGTGTATTTATTTTGTGATAGCTGAATTCTCGGCAACAGGAGTAATAGTTGCAAATTCATTAGAGTATGTTACTTTCCACGAATCATCAATCTTTTTAAAAACTAATGTTGCTGCAAATGGATCTATTTTGAATTGCTGCTTGTCTTTAAATGTTGCATGTCCTGTTCCAATAAAAGTCATAATGACATTCTTCTTGTCAATATATGTAAATAGAATGCGGGTTTCATTGTATTTTTGATGGTCCACTGCACCAAAATATTCTTTATTTGATTTGATAAAACCAGTATAATCAGCAAGTACTCCATTGCTAATAGCAATAAATTCAGGACTATTTAAGTAAGGTTCGGTTGCTTTTTCAAAATTTCCAGCTTCACTATTCTCAACAATTTGATTAATTACCACTTCAACTTCCATTTTAATAGTTGCTTTATCTTGGTCACTTAATACTTCTATTTTTTTTGTATCACACGATGCAAGTAATAAAGATGCTAGAGTCAGGATTGTCAGAGTTAATTTTTTCATCATTATGAATTTTTGTGGTTAATATAAATAGTTTTAAATAGCCTCAACATCCGTATAACCCCTATTCAAATCCTCAGTATAGGGTATATATCTATTTAGAACGTTGTTTTATTTTTATCTAAACTAACACTTTCACACATAGTATCCAAGAGCCTTTTAATTAACCACTGAAGATGCTGCATTCAAGATTATATAGCTACGCAGGATTGCAAATACTACTCACTTATTTTTCCCTTTTAGGGCAAACGTAGGTTTTGTGATTTTCACTTGCGCAATTATTTTAAGGGCATTATTTATTTTCAAAAATAATGAGTGGAATAAAGGTATTTCCCCATTTGGATAGCAGTTTAAAAACGACCTTCTCATCTTGTAAGGTTCTTGCCTACTCATCGAATTCCCCCTTATCTAAAAATCATGAATCAGTTAACAAATCATATAGCGTTGGCCTGTCGGCACGCCATATGATTAGTTGTTGCCCATAATACTTCTACATACTACTAGACAATACATTCTTCCTATTAGTTTATTCAGTTCGTTTCTCTTGGTCATTTATGCTTAAAAAATGAATTGCGATTAACAATTTTATGTTCGGATTTTCTAAATCAAAACTCTCTTTGTTCGTGTAAATCCATTGCTGTAATAAAGCTGAACTCTCAAAATCGCCAGAAGCAATTAATCGTTCGGCATATTTCTTTACAAACTTATTTTCTTGACCAACTGCAAGTAAAAAATCCGCATATTTTCCTTCAACACCTTTTGGGCAAAGCGATTGATATTTTTCGTTAGTCTTTAATTTTGTTGTTTTGCAAAAGTTCCAAATTTCGTTGAATGTTTTTTCACCAATTGATTTATATAGTTCTTTCTGCAACTGAAAATCGATAAACTTAAAAATCGGTTTATAACCAAAATCAATCAAGTTCGGGAGAATTGGCTCGAAACAATTTTTGAAATCAGTTTGGTTAGTTTTGCAGATTTGGCTCTCAAAAAACTCAGTTATTTTTTGTAAATCCGCAATTTGGTCGGCTGAAAAATGAGCTTTTAATTCAGGGGTTGAGTACTGGCTTTTGCAAGACAAATTTAAAATCAGAATAAGTAAAATTAATTTTCTCAATGTCTTTTTAGTGTCATGGGAAACGTTTAGACTATGCGAAGTATCCCGTAAGGTATTGCACATAGCTTTTCTTGAGTGCTTTTTTAATTTATTGACTTGGCATAGTCATAACATCTGCTGTTTTCATATTCTGATATGAATTTTTTCAAATCAGCAATTGAAATATTGCATTCGTATGCTACGTCTTTAGTTTCTATATCTTGCCCTTTTAGTTTTAAAATTGTTTCGCCTAGGATTTGTGTTAATCTATCACCTTGCCAATTTACAGGAAGTTGGCCTTCTTCATCAACTATGTTTTTAGATTTAGAGTCATATTTCAAACCTTGTTTTTTAAGTAGTGGTTTTCTTATATTGACAACATCGAGAAAGTTGATTTTATATTTTTCTGAGATTGCATAGATACTTCTACCTATCTCATTTTCAAATAAGGTTTTGATTTCTTCTTTAATTGAAGAGGCTATCAAATTCTGATTCGTGTTCGTAGTTTGGCTGATGTTAAACATCTTTATTTCTCCTTTTTTCTTAGACTCATTAATCCAATAGGTTTCTCGTTCGTTGAGCTCTTTAGTTTTAGAAACTACTTCAAGAATTAAAAAAGAGAAATTAGTGAAACCAAACCGCTTAATTTCTTTATCGATATTTTGTTCATTGCCATCACAATGTTGTCTCCATCTATTAAAAATTCCAATAGATTGGCCCACATAATAAACTGGTTCTTTATCGCTTTCTTTGATATTAATTCTCTCAATTAAATAGATTCCTTTTATATCTTTCCAAGACGCCATTTTCTTTTTATTTTTTTAATTACCGCCAACATCCATATAACCCCTATTCAAATCCTCAGTATAGGGTATATATCTATTTAAAACGTTGTTTTATTATCAACTAAACTAACACTTTCATATATAGTATCCAAGGGACTTATATTAACCACTGAAAATACTGCATTCAAAATTCTAAGGCGACGGAGGATTGCTGTAGCAAAATCTGGTAGACCTTATGATGAAAGTTAGGTTTCTGTGTTACCTAAATAAATAGAGAAAAATCAATTTAAAAAGCTCAAAGAATCAGTTTTATAAATCAATGAGCCTAGACTACTCCTGTTTCAAATTAAAGTAGAAAAGAGTTGTTTTTACCTCAATTCTTTTGCTAACAAAAGTTTTTACGTTTCTCTCTGTACTAGATTATATGGAATATGTCTTGATTGAATATTTAATTTTTTTAGTCCATATACTCCCAGATTTCTCGTTAGATTTAATTTATCAATAGATTGAACAACAGTCATTTGTTCGTAAAACTCTCCAAAATGTGAGCCACTCATATTAGATCCTAAAATGATTTTTCCATCAATGATACTAATATTTTTGTTCAAATCTTCCACTTGTTTAAGGGTCTTATTAATTGCAATAGAGATTTTGCCATTTGGATATAAACAAATCTCCAGTAAGAAATACCTATCTAATAAATTTGCAATGTCTATAACTATAGTTTTAGACATTGATATTTGGAAAATAAGTTTGTTTTTACTTTGAAAAATTCCAATGTTTAAATCTTTGTTCAATCTATGTCCATACCAGAGTATATGGTTTTTGTCTGATTTGTTTGAACTTAATAGTTTAATTAATAAAGAAATACGAATTCCTTTGTTTTTCTTATATCTGATTGGAAACTGCATAAAAGCTCTTTCAAAATAAATTCCATCAAGCACTTTTCCTGCTTTAACAATCATTGGTTGAAAGTTCTCGTTTGGGGATTGGCCATCATTGTTTCCTGCTAATAAAGATTGAAATCCATCAAAGATTTCAAGTAATACTTTAGAAATTGATTCTACGAGTTCAAAAGTGAAATCTGGGAATTTTTCAAACAGGTTTTTATAAAAAAAATTACTTTTATCCTCGTCTTTTTTATCTGGTTTCATGTGCAATCCTCCATTGTATGCAAGAATTAATAAGAATTCATGAATGGTAAGATCATATTCAGTACTCTTAAGAATTGTGCTCTGAAAAAAATCCTCGAGTTTTATTTCTAATTTTTTTTTATTGTCAGAAACTTTAATTTTTTTGTAACTAAATTTTCCTATTAATATTTTTCCAAAATCATCAAATTCAGATGAAACAACAGCTAACCTTAAGAAATCAAATCGATTTATTTGTTGAATCCAAGGACTGGGTTGGTCAAGAAACATAATACGATAGAACAAAGGCAAAGAATCAAAAAGCCTATCAGATTCAATTTCGAAATCCTGCTTTAAATTTAAATAGTGTTTTACTCCTCGTGTATTTCTATTTAAATCTTTTTTCATTTTGTTTTAATGTGCCCTAATGCCACCAAACTATAAATAGTGAAGGAGATGAGAAGAAATTCACATTCCTCCTAGCTCGTAGCAAAAGATTTATATTTTTGTTATGTACCAAAGGTTACTTATTATAAAAATTCCTGAAATTATTTTGCTTTTAAAGCAATTCTTATTCATAAATTTAATTGCTTCTTAAATAATAAATCCCTCAATAGAGGGATTTTAATTTTAGTAAAATAGGATGAATTTTTATTTGTTATCCCATCCTTTACGATAAGCTTTTGACTTTTCGTCTGTGTTCTTCAATCTGCTACTTGATGGATCTAAATAATCTAAAAAAGTACTTCCGTTGTTGTACTTTTTTCCAGCAGCTCTGTCTTTTTGTCCTTTGATGTGTGATTCCCATTTCCCATAATAATAGTTTTAAATTTTCATATTAAATGTAATAAAAAATATTGATACTTTCTGTTTTTTCTTTTAAATTTTTGCTAACATCCATATAACATTTACTAAAATCCTCATTATAGAATGTATATCTATCTAAAACATTGTTTTATTACAAACTAAACTAACACTTTCACACATAGTATCCAAGGGACTTATATTAACCACTAAAGATGTTGCATTCAAGATTCTAAGGCGACGAGTATTTGCTATTGCAAAATCTGGTAGGCCTTATGATGAAATGTACGTTTCTGTGTTACCTAAATAAATAGCGAAAAAATCAATTAAAAAAACTCAAAAAATCAGTTTTACGAATCCATGAGCCTAGACTACTCCTGTTTCAAATTAAAGTAGAAAAGAGTCGTTTTTTACCTCAGCTCTTTGTTGCCATTCGTACTTTCCTCAGTCTTATTCCGAATTTAATTTTAGTCAACGAAGGTTTCTTGGATTATATCTTTGCAGTTTTGTATTTCCGATTTAGTTAATTGGTCAAACTTTTTTAGTATTCGTGATTTGTCAATGGTCCGAATTTGGTCTATTGCAATCATTCCTTTTTTTCCGTTATGCTTTGCCTTAATTCTGGTTGGATAACTTTTTAAATTCGTTGTCATTGGTGCGACTACGATTGTTCTCAAAAACTTATTGATTTCGTCAGGTGAAACAATTACACAAGGTCTTGTTTTTTTTATTTCGCTACCTATTGTCGGGTCAAGATTTACCAGTATGATGGAATACTGTTCTAATTCCATTCCTCAAAGTTTTCGTCCTCAAAGACATCATTGAATAATAATAGGTCATCATTATTTTTTCGCATTTCTTCAAATGCTTTTCCCCAGTTTTTTCTCGGACTACTTATTGGCTTAAGGATTATTTGTCCTTCTTCTAAAATCATTTCTACTTTGTCCTTTATGTTATATTTTTCCAAGATAGTCTTGCTCAAACGCAGACCTTTTGAATTTCCAATTTTTATGATTGTTGTTTCCATAACTTACTTTTTGTAATTACAAAGTTAGTACATAATATTCAGTTCGCAAAGTTTTTATAAAATTAAGGTAACATCCGTATAACCCCTATTTAAATACTTAGTACAGAATACATATCTATTTAGGACATTGTTTAATTACCAACTAAATTAACACTTTCACACATAGTATCCAAGTGACTTATATTAACCACTGAAAATACTACATTCAAGATTCTAAAGCAACGGAGGATTACTATCGCAAAATCTGGTAGGCCTTATGATGAAATGTACGTTTCTGTGTTGCCTAAATAAATGAAGAAAAATCAATTTAAAAAAACAATGAATCAGTTTTATGAATCTCTGAGGCAAGACTACTAATGTTTCAAATTAAAGTAGAAAAAAGTTGTTTTTTACCTCAGTTCTTTTGTTTTTCATTCACTCGTTTTCTAATATTCAAAAGGCTTGGGATTATTAATACGAACTGTACAAAAATCACAAATACAATTAAAGCAATTACAATAGTCCAAATATTTTCTTTTTCTATATTTTCAAAATAATTCAAAATCACCATTGCTATTGGTATATAAATAAAAGAATAGAAATTCGGAATTGGGATTATTTTCATCTTTAAATCATTATCCGTTTTAAAAATAAATTCAGGCGAATAATAGTCGGCATAATTTCCGGGTAAATATTTCACGAAATATTTAAATTCGCATTTATATTTAGTTGTTATTGAAGAACCGTTTTCAAACATAACTTTTCTATTCCCTTCTAATTTAGTCGGGATAAAATGTTTTAAAAAAAGTTGTTTGTCTATTTTGGTCATTCAAATTAAAGCTAACATCCCCATAACCCCCATTCAAATCCTCAGTATAGGATATATATATATTTAGGACTTTGTTTTATTTTTATCTAAACTAACACATTCATATATAGTATCCAAGGGACTTTTAATTAACCTCTCAAGATGCTGCATTCAAGATTCTAATACAACGAAGGATTACCAACCCTGCTCGTATATTCTTTTTCATTACAAATCAAATTCAGGTTTTTGTCATTTTCATTTGCGTAATTATTTTTAGGGACACTAGTTATTTTATAAAAATAATTAGTATCACAAAAGTGCTTCCCTATTTGGATAGCACACTAAAAACCACCTTCTCCTCTTGTAAGATTCTTGCTAACTCATAGAATTCCCTTTATTTAAAAACCCCAGATAAGTCAACAAATCATATAGCTTTGACCTGTCGGCAACCATATGCTTAGTTATTATCTCTAGTTTTTTAGATAATAACAATCAGTTTGTCTATTTAATAAATCTATAAATTGTTCAGTTGATATATCTTTTTCTAAGCCAATTTTAAATGTAGCAGCATTAGTATAAAATAAATCATAGTGATCCAGTGGGTGTTTATGCGGTACCCCTTTCTCTTTAGCTATAGCAAATCCATTTGGGTCGTTGTCATACCTTATGTAACCATCTTCTAATAACATAAGTTCTCTAACAAAAAACCATAAATCTTCGTTAGTCTCGTCATTTACAATATCATGTATAGTGTCTGCAAATCCTAACACACAATGATCTTCAAAACCATTGCAATTAATAGCAGATTTAGTTTGAGTTATTAAATAAGAATCAATCTCAATATTGTTGTGAAATGATAAACTAAATTGATCTTCTTCTTGGTAAATTTTAAATGGAAAGATAATTGAATATGATTTTTTATCAGATACAAAGAATAATCTACTCATTTTATCTATAACTAACCTGATTTCTCCTTTTGCATCTTCTTTTTTAACTTCAGGATTTGACAGTATATATCTACTAGCCTCTAAGAGAATATTAATAATTTGAATTTTATTTTTAAGTCTTTCTTTAGGAAAGAAAATATCTTTTGATATAATATCGATTTGAAATGTCCAATTTTTCATTAACTATAGAATTCTATATTGGCATTAATAAATTTTTTCGTTTGGTCTTTATCAAATTGTTCAATATCCGTTTGTGTAATTGCCTTTTCAAGTTTTTTTCTAAATTCGTTGGCTATTTTTAGTTCATCGAAAATTTCTGTTAAGAAATCTTTGTACGATATATTTTTTTTATTCTGCAACTTCACAAGAGTATTATTTATTTCTTCTTTCTCTTCTAAAGTGGGTTCTTTAGTTATTATTTTTCTTTCCGCATTTATCGTTTTCAAACCTTCTTTCAAAATATCTAATCTTTCATTACTTTGTACTAATAAATAAGATTGAATAAAAGATCTAGTTAACATTGTATATAGTATATTCCTATAACGATATGTGTTTTTAATTGAGTATGTTATACATATCACGAAAGGAAACTCCAATCCTTTTACGTTATTTGGATTAGTAATATAAACCGCATCATCACTCTTTTCTTTTGTTTCTACACCTCTGTTAACTTTCCAATTTAACTCATTAAAAATAGCATAGCTTATTTTATCAATATAATCATAGATTTTATTGTTATCATCTAAAATGATTATCCCAACATCTTCTGGTTTAACAGTTGGATGGTCTTTCTTAATTTGATTTAAAATATTTATTACATCACTGACTTTTGTAGAATTTTGAATAATTGTACTATTGAAATTTTCAATGTTTAATTCTTCAAATCTCCTTATTGGTTCTCTAGATAATTCTACTTGACCATCACCTTCTCTTTTCATATCATAACCTAAAGCATTCCAATAAGCATCATCAAACCAATTAAGTTTTTTTTCTTCAAATAATCCTAGTCCAATTGAATGAGCAAACATTAAAGTTCGAGGGTCAGTTCGATAACATCGATTTAGTATAATATCGACCTCTAGCTCAGTCTCTTTTGTGTTTTCGAAAATATCTTGAAATATATCACCAGCTATAAATACCTTCTCTTTTGTAACCTTTTCACATAGTTCAAAAAATACATTAGGGAAGTCTTGTCTTTCATCTATTAAGATATAGTCAAAAGCAAATTTAAAATTATCTAAAGCAAGTTTATTTATATGTTCAAGAGCCTGATTAAAAATTTTATTGTAATTGGTAGATGAACTATATCTTAAAAACGGTATATTATAAAAATAACATAAATAACTATAAAGGCCTGAATTAATATCTCTTTGAGAACCCCAAGCTCGATTTACCCATAGTTTTGAATTCCATTCAATTTGTTTCTCAACTTTCATAAAATTGAAAAAAGATGGAATTCTAGCTCTTAAAGTGTTTGCTAAAGCTATATTATGACACGTAAAAAAAATCTTAGCCTTGTCTTTTGTAATATATAACTCTTTTAATTTATGTAGTAAAAGTTCCGTTTTACCAGTACCAGAAAGTCCTTGAATCGAAACTGTTTTGTTCGCGAATTTTTGGTAAATAAATCTCGTCTGTTCTCCATCAAAAAGTATGATATTCTGTTTAACTTTTTCTAGAATGGACTCTGGTTCTTTAGCGCCAATTTTAGCAACATCATTTATACTACTAGTTAATAATGATATTAATAATTCACCAACTCTATATGATTGGCTATCTAATTTATTTTGTTTTAATAAATCCTCTACAGAATCTAAATTTTCATACTTTTCTTTTACTGTAATATCTTTTTTCCATTCTCTAGGTCTTCCAATAAATTCTTTATAGTTGTATTTATCAGAAATATAACTTAAATCCTCAACGAAATCTTCATAATATGTTGAAAATTCTTCAGTGTTATCTGTAAGATTAAGGAAAATTATTTTATGCTTAGGTGATAAAATAACAAGTACATTTTGAGAGTAGTTGTACTCGTATTTTTCCCCTAGTGGTGCGTTTATTAAGTATATTTGCCTTTGAGAATCTTGATTTGTATAGTCTCTAAATTTCTTAATAACTTCCTTATTTGAGTCATCCTCTTTAATGTGACTGTAAAATAAGCTTTTTTCCATTTTTCTGTTGTTTTGTTTAAATTAAAGATAACATCCATATAACCCCTATTCAAATCTTCAGTATAGGGTATATATCTATTTAAGATGTTGTTTTATTATCAACTAAACTAACACTTTCACACCTAGTATCCAAGGGACTTTTAATTAACCACAAAAAATGCTGCATTCAAGATTCTAAAGCTACGGAGTTCTGCCATCACAAAATCTGATAGGCCTTATGATAAAATTACGTTTCTATGTTGCTTAAATAGATAGCAAAAAATCAATTAAAAAAAGCTCAAAGAATCAGTTTTACGAATCCATAAGCCTAGACTACAAGTGTTTCAAATTAAAGTAGAAAAGAGTTGTTTTTTACCTCAGTTTTTTGCTGTGTGTAGTGCTTTAATTTTTTATTATATCGTTTAAGTATACTAACAGCCATATTGTAATTCCAGTTTTTACTTTCAAACTTCTTACTTGGTTTTCTGTAATTCCAATATTTGGTTGATGAACATTACAAAGAACTGAATAACAATCACAAACATATTGAATTTCGTTTTTGGTAAACTCTTCTAACATTCCAAATTCAATTTTTGAAGTGAAATATTCAATTTTATCCGCTCTTTTTACTTTAACGTATTCCAATTTCTGCTTGCCTAAATGGTATCTTTTAAATTCCTTTTTGAATCTCTCATTATTTTTTAATTCCTCAATTGGTGCAAGTTTTTCGTCAATTAAGTATTCCAAAATTGTTCTAAGTGAAATTAGACAATGCCTCAGTTTGTCAGGATTGTTTTGTGATTCTAAAACATTATTTGCTCCAATCCAAAGTGTGTCGATTCCAAGTTCTTCTAAATATGGAATCAGATTATCGTTTAAAAGTTCATCTTTTTGTTTAATATCCTCATCTGTTAAATCAGAAATCAGAGATGCTTTAAATTCCTCTGCTGATTTTAAGTTTAAAACTTCAAGGTCAGAAATAAATACAAACTGTAATTCTGGATTGTTTTTAATCCGCTCTCCAATTTTCGAAAACTTTTTTAATGTTTCTAGAAGTTCAGAGTTTGCAAAATCGAACTTGGGGATATTAAGTTTAGGGATATTCAAATTTAAATATTCGAAATTGGGTATGTCGAGTTTTGAGAAGTTGTATTTAGGGATTTCAATTTCTGGAATGTTAGACATATATTTGTTTTGTCTTTCAATCATTTTTTGAATACTCTCTGGAACAAAACTCATCTGTTTAGCCATTTTTGATAATTCAGAAGTTTTTAAATTTATTTCTGTGATTTTTTTTATGCTATCTAAATATTTAATCGGCATTACATACAACATCCGTATAAACCCTATTCAACTCTTCAGTATAGGGTATAAATCTATTTAGGACGTTGTTTTATTTTTATCTAAACTAGCACTTTTGTATACTTTATCCAAGTAACTTATAATTAAAACTCTCAAAATGCTGCATCCAAGATTCTAAAGCAACGAAAGTTTGCCAACACTCTTGGCTTATCTTTTTCATTACAAAGTAAACGCAGGTTTTTGTTATTTTCACTTCCACAATTATTTTTAGATGTATTTTTCTTTTTTTCGAGGCTTAAAAATTACCTTAAAGTAATTATTTTCCTTCCCGTAAAAAGAGGAATTGCAGGTAACGTTTTTTACATGGAGCGTAGCATCCCAACGGTTGTTATGATTACATATATATTGCTATATGTTTTTCATTGTTATCTCTCCTCCTTTAGGAATAAACGAAGGAATTATTTCCATAAAAAACTGCGAAACAACACTAATCCATGCCTCAATCGTTTTTAGATCTATCGAAGTAACAACATCATTTTCTACATCATGCTTGACTTTATTTTCCTGGCTAAGAATACTTCTATTTACAGAGAAGTCAGAATTATGCACGACATTATGGCGTCTAGAAATGATATCATTAATTTGAGGAAGTAAATTTATTACTTTGGTTTTGTCCACTTTGCACTTGTCCAACCAACGTGCAATGTCATTTGAATTGTTAAAAGTTTCTCGATTTACAAATTCTTCAATTGATTCTGAAATTAAGGAAGTAATGGACTTATCTTTAAATTTAATTAGTTCACCTAAAAAGAACTTTTCGGCTCTTTTAGTATTTGTATGACCTATCAATGGTATTGAATTAATATTTTCTATCGAATGATTAGAATCTAAATAATGGAAGATTAGATTTCTCATACAATCTTCTAATGTTGAATGCAAATAGACAATAGATAATCTCAGAATATCTTCGTTTTGAGAATTTTTATATGTCTCAATTAAACTTGATACTCGTGATACGTTGGAAAAGCATCTACTCAAACTTGCAGCTAAGATTGGTGCTGAATTACATTCTATTGAAATCATTTTATTAGGTTCTTTGATTACATATAATATTTGGCTTAATTGGCATGTAGGCTTAGCCACATTCAGTTTAGGTTTTGTTATGCAATGCTATTCTCCATTTTCCATGTAAACCTTACCATCTGGCCCCATTTGATTAATAGAACGATGTTTTCTTGATCTAAAGGATTTATTGTGCAAATACGAATAACTAAATGCTGGTAAAAAGTGTCCCCTATTGTGTTTTTTCTGGATGAATATCTCGTCAATTGTTCCAAGACCAACATCAGAATAGATTTTACTCCTCAATAAAAAATAAAATTCATCTACTTCGTTCAACATATTCATTGATATCGAACTTCCTTTATTGATTACATATCTACGATAAAAATATTCTTGAAGTTTTTCTAAAGTGGTCTTATACTTTGTAATATCAAGCTCTGGATATTCTGCGTTAATTTTAGCTATTAGTTTGCCCACATCATGACCAAGTTTTTTACCTTTTTTGTCAAGAACCTTATGAAGTTCGTCCATATTTGTAGATTCAGCTGAATAGGTGTCAATTTTTTCTTGTAACAGTAAAATCTTTATCATTTGTTCACATGCCAGCCACAGTAAATTACAAGAGCCATCTACTAGCCAATTAAGCCATAGGAGTCTCCCTTCTATATAGTTGGAATCAGCCTTTTGTAGCCATGAATTCAAGCTTAAATATGATTTTGAGTCCATCTTTTAGTTTTGCACAACATCCCAATAACCCCTATTCAAATCCTCAGTATAGGATATATCTATTTAGGACGCTGTTTTATTATCAACTAAATTAACACTTTCATATTTATTATCCAAGGAAATCATAGCTAACCACTAAAAATGATGCATTCTAGGTTCTAATGCATCGGAGGAAAGCCAACACTACTCGCTTATTTTTTCCTTTTAACGCAAACGCAGGTCTTAATCATTTTCACTTCCGTATTTATTTTCAGGGACACTATTTATTTTCAAAAATAATGAGTTTCATAGGGGTGTTTCCGTATTTTGAAAGCAATTTAAATACAACCTTCTATTCTTGTAAGGTTAATGCCAACTCATCGTATTCCCCCTTATTTAAAAAGCCCGGATCAATCAATAAATCATATAGTGGTCTCCACTTAGCCTGCTTGTCGTGCCTTGACAGGCAGGCCATATACTTAGTTATTAGCTACAATACTTTCTCCTAATTGGATTAGATTCATAACTTCATCTATCAGAATTTTATTTTCCTGTTCACTCAAAAATTCTCTTTCAAACTTGGATAATTTACTCAATCTTTTTGGCGAAAAAACTCTTGCTACCTTGTTTTGAGGTTTAGTGATTTTAATTAATGTCAAGGATGGTTTCAATAAATTTTCTGTTTTGTGGAATTCATCACTATTTATATCATAAAAATTACCTGTTGTTAATTTTTCGGATTTAATGTCAACTAACTTTTGTTTAGAAGAATCAATTGACAAACGAGATTTCTCATTTCTGAATTGAACATCGTAAATAAACCCAACTGCATCTTTTTCATAGATAGGTTTATAAAGATGGTTCTCAAGCAATCCGAAAACCACAAAGGATTTAAAATTAAAAGAATGGTCGTGGATTTGTAAATCATCATCGTGATTTTCATTAGTCTTTGTCCACAAGTGTAATCTCAATTCTTCGGTAGCTGAAATATTACCAAGTTTGAAATATTTAAAACCTAATGGATGTTTTTGAAAATATATTTCATCTCTACAATTATCAAAATATATTCTTAATTCGGAATATATTTGGTGAGCATCAGAACTCTTAAAACCTAGATTGATGTTTTTTAAATCAAATTTCATAAAATCAAAATACATTTATGCTTTTTAACTTTTTAAAACATTTCAGAGTATGAAGTACATCAATCTCTGCATTATGAGAATTTTTTACTTCATAATCAAATAGTTTATTGTAGAGCTCAGACAATTTTGGAAATTTGTAACCGAATTTGTTAGGTATTTTGCAATAGTTAACGGTAGATTTCATTGTGCATATTGTCGCTTTTCTTGAAAGTGGATTAATCCCATAAAGTTTTGTGTAATAATGACCTAAAATACTTAAATCGAAATCGGTATTGTGTGAAACTACGTAATCACATATTTTTATATCCTCTGTTAATTTCTTAAGTGCGTGTTGTAGAGGAAACATAACCTTACGTGCAACTTCAAAATCTATATTTACGATTGAGGAATAATTATTTTCTTTAATAAAATCTGTCTCAATTATGATTGAGTTTTTTTTGAGGACTAATCCTTTTTTATTCGTAACAACCCAAGCAATTTGTATGATTTCAGGATAATTAGTTCCATTAGCCGTCTTTTGCGGAAGACCAGATGTTTCTATATCGACAATCAGATATAAATCGTCAAGCAAATGTTTTGTAATATCCATGTCGTCACTAAAATCGTTTACAAAATCAATTTTGGAACTAATTTTGTTCAGCACTCCACCATATCCTGTACCGACTTGTATTTCATTAAAATCTAAAAATTTATCAATAAAATCATATATAGTTTCTGTATCAATTTCTTCGGGTTTATTTTTAGGAAACTCATTATTTAAAAATGAATATTTATTTCCAGAACCGTGAACAGAAGGCGGAAGGACGGTATGTGTTCTCCATAAAAACTCGATTTTGTCAACGTATCTTTCAAATTGTGATTTAGGCGGAAATGCAGAAACTACATCATCTTCTCCGCATTCATCAATTTGGTCGCCAAGATAATAAATATGAAATCCGTTTTTACTTCCGGACTGAACAACCCATTCATAATCGGATGGTAAATTTAGTTGACGTAAAATTTGTTTTAAGAAATTTATATCGTTACAACCATCTATGTCTATTACAACCAAATCGCTCCAGTAAGTAAATGTACCTATTCCAACAGAATTAGGCCAATTAAATCTATTTAGATCATCTATTTCTTGTTTTGAATCAAATAAATTTGTCCATTCGTGACTGGGTGTTTTGAAATAACTTCTTGAATTTAAGTTATATTGATTAGGTTTATTTGTTATGCAAGAAACATTAAATCCAAATTCCTTATATTTTGTTGCTAAAGTTTTCAATTTTTCACTCATAAATTATGGTTCAATGATTTATTTGTATTCTGAGTAACGTTTTGTTCACACCTTGTTTTTACTGGTATTCAGGCTAGCTTAATGTCACTCATTCTTGCATCTAAATTATATATGTTAAATCCGTCGTTGGATTTCATAAGTATTAATCTCTTCTACGTTTTCTCTTATCAGAAAGAATAGTTAATTGAAAAATCTCATAGATTATTTCTGTAGTTCCGAATCCACTCCATTCATCAAATTCCAAATCTTCGTTTCTTTGAAAATATTTTAAATAAAGTGTTGGCATTCCTTTATAAAAATCAAGAAATAAATATGAAGTATAATCATATATTCCTAAATCGGCAAATTCATTTAATAAGGAAGTATTCCAAACAGTACATTCTCCTGTTTTAGATTCGTATCCAGACATTTCAAATCTTTTGTGTTGTTTCTCAATTTGGTCTGATTCTAAATATCTCATTGAACTTTTTACATTTTCACTGAAACTCAATCTTTGTCTAATGAAGTTCATTACTTCATTTTTAGACTTACTTTTTAATTCTTCTGTTGTCATATTTTGGTTTTATGTATGTCATTGGTCAAATTGCAAACAACATCCCCATAACCCCTATTAAAATCTTCAGTATAGAGCACATATCTATTTATAACGCTGTTTTTATGACCAACTAAACTAACACTTTCATATATAGTATCCAAGGGACTTTTAATTAAATACTAAAAAATTATGATTTAAAATTCTAATACAACGAATATTTGTCAACATTACTCACATATTCTCTTTCACTACAAAGCAAATGCAGATTTTCGTCATTTTCACTTCCGTCATTATTTTTAGAGACACTCCTTATTTTATAAAATTCAAATTTTAGGTTTCCCAGCAAATACCTGCTTAAAATTATAGAGTCCCATAAGCAGAGCTTTTATAAACCCAGATTTCCGCCCCATAATTAGCCTATTATAATTACTTTTAAACCCAAGAACTCTGAAATTTTTTAAGCTTATCTCTATGAAAAAGTCCTTCCTCCTTTTAAGTCTTCTCCTCTTATTCCAATCTTGCTCAGACGGTACTTCTGAAGATCAAGCTGCTATTGCTTCAAAATACATTCAGAATTACACTCAACAGCCTATTTCTGTGGCATCTCCTGTTGAAATTCAGTTGAAAGAAAAGTTGCCTCAATACACTACCGATCAAAAACTTCCATCAGAATTTATAAAAATTGAACCTGAAGTAAAAGGCGATTTGTATATCGAAAATGGAAATCGACTGCGTTTTATTCCGAAACAAAAGCTCCAACCTGCGACAACCTATCAATTCAACCTTGACTTGAGTGAGTTGTATGAAAACTTACCAAAAGAGGACAAGGTGTTTCAGTTTAAGTTTGAAACCATAGTCCCCGATTTTATAATCGGACTCCAATCCATACAATCTTATGATGCCGATTGGCAATATATTTCAGCAGAAATAGAGGCGTCTGATGTGCTTAGTTTAGAAAATATCAAAAAGAGTATTTCTGCACAACAAAACGATAGTGACTTAGATGTTCGGTTTTTAACGACTTCTGATGCCAACTATTTTGAATTGGTCATCGATAGTATTTACCGTGAAAAAGATGATTCCAAAGTTTTGATTTCTTGGGATGGATCACCAGTGAACTCCAAAACTGAGGGAAGTGAAACTTTTAAAATCCCTGGAAAAGATAATTTTAAAGTGATGGACGTTCGCATAGCAAAAGCAAAAAAGCCCTATTTAGAAATTAATTTTTCTGAAAGTTTAGACCCAAATCAAGAGTTTTTAGGTTTGGTTCAATTGAATGATGACACTG
The DNA here is from genome assembly GCF_000153485.2 of Psychroflexus torquis ATCC 700755. Classification (NCBI taxonomy): domain Bacteria; kingdom Pseudomonadati; phylum Bacteroidota; class Flavobacteriia; order Flavobacteriales; family Flavobacteriaceae; genus Psychroflexus; species Psychroflexus torquis. The sequence goes on from NC_018721.1 coordinate 803,237, forward strand.
ATCTAAAATTTGAAGTCAATGGAAATGTGTTAAACGTTTTTCCAAATAGCAAATTCAAAGGTGAGGTCACTTTGAGGGTTTTTGAAGGCATAAAAGCGGAATATGGCAGTAACCTTAAAACTGAATTTTCAGAATCTATCCGCTTTCAGCAACTTAAACCACAGGTAAGGTTGATTTCTCAAGGGGTGATTTTACCGAACAGTTCATCTAACCCCTTTTATTTTGAAACTGTAAACTTAGCCGCTGTGGACTTACGTGTTGTTCAAATTTATGAAAACAACGTACTGCAGTTTTTGCAGGATAGTGAACTCAACTCCACAAGCAACTACTACTTAAGAGATGTAGGTAGATTGGTCGCCAAAAAAACCATTCCGCTTAATCAAGATGACTTAAATAATGCTGGCGAATGGCAGGCTCATGCGATGGATTTGAGTTCCATATTTGAAGTGTCCCCTGGTGCCATTTATCAAATTGAAATCAGTTTCAGAAAAGCCTACAGCCTATACAATTGTGGTGAAGATGAGCAAATAGGTGCTGAAAAAATAAATCAAATTGCCAAAGAATTTGAGAAGGATAAGGAAGAGGAGTATTGGAATAAAGAAGCTTGGGGGTTTAGAAATACAACTTACAATTGGCAAGAACAAGATAATGCGTGTCATGAGGCCTATTACAATGATGAAAATTTTGTAAATGGCAATGTGATGGCCTCCAATTTAGGGGTGTTGATCAAAAAAACAGAAACGGGAAATTACTTTGTAGCCACTACAAACTTACTGTCTGGATCTCCAGAGGCGCAAACAAAGGTTAGCTTTTACAATCAGCAACAGCAGGTTTTAGGAAGTGTAGAAACCGACAATGACGGGATTGCTGAATTTAAGCCCTCTCAAAAAGCATTTTTTGCAATCGCCCAAAATTCAAACAATTACGCTTACTTAAAACTTGAAAATTCGAATGCTTTAAACCTGAGTAGTTTTGAAGTTGGAGGCACCAAAATCACCAAAGGCATTAATGCTTTTATGTACACCGACCGTGGGGTGTATAGACCGGGAGACGCCATTCAGTTCAATTTTGTGCTAGATGATTTTGCCAATCCACTGCCCGAAAATCATCCTGTTAAACTTGATTTTTTTGATCCTCAAGGGAGACTTACGTATTCTGAAGTGAAAAATTCTTCTGTCAATGGTTTTTATCATTTTCCGCTTTCAACAGATGAAAAAGACGCTACTGGAAGCTGGCGGATAGCTGTAAATGTAGGTGCGGTGAAGTTTACAAAATTTATTTCTGTGGCTACAGTAAAGCCCAACCGATTGAAAATTGAATTATCCACGACAGATGAACCTCAACGACTTGACAAAAGTATTCAATTGAACTTATCAACCGAATGGCTAACGGGCGCCACTGCTAAAAATCTAAAAGCGGATGTAAAAGCTAAGTTCATTTCTGCTGAATACCGATTTGAGAAACTAAAAACTTTCAAATTTAGTGATCCTGTAAGACGCTTTTACCCACAAGAATTGCAGGTGTTTGTAGGAGAAGTAAACCAAAATGGACAAGCAGATATCCGCTCAAATATTAATTTCAATAACAATCCACCTGGAATGATCAAGGCTAACTTTTTGACCAAGGTCTTTGAAGGTGGTGGTGATTTTTCAATAGATGTCGATGAACAATGGTACGCCCCTTACTCGCATTTTGTTGGATTAAGAGCCTTAACGTCTCATCAAAATCATCGCTTCGAAACCGACCAAGCGACAAATTTTGAAGTGGTAAGTGTAACTTATAAAGGTGAAATAGCACCTAGGCGGAAAGTAAAGGTTTACATCCATCAAATTGAATGGCGTTGGTGGTGGAATCGTGGAGATGACCAACTTTCCAGATACGAAGATGCTGAAGTACACAAGCCTTATAAGGACTTTGAATTGACTACCGATGCAAATGGAAAAGCTAAATTCAGCTTAAACATTCCTGAAGATGACCGAGGTCGATATTTAATTCGGGTAGTGGATGAAGAAAGCCAGCATGCCAGTGGTGAAGTGGTTTACTTTTTTAAAGATTGGTGGACTATTCAGCGGACCTCTAAAGAGCATAATCTGGTGTTCACCACCGATAAAGACACCTATAGCGTAGGTGAAAAGGCAAAAATCAACTTTCCCTCCATGGCAGAAGCAAAAGCATTGCTAAGCGTCGAAAATGGAGCAGAAATTATTCATCATGAATGGATTGATGCCCAAAAAGGCATGACCGATGTGGAGCTCACTATCACAGAAGCCATGGCTCCAAATGCTTACATCAGCATTTCGTTATTGCAAAAACATCAAAACACAACAAACGATTTACCCATTCGTCTATTTGGAGTTATCCCAATTGAAGTGGAAAACCCAAAACGCAAACTTCAACCTCAACTCAAACTTCCTGAAAGTATTCGACCAGAATCTACTTATAGCATAGACGTTTCAGAAGAGAATGGAAAAGCAATGACCTATACCATCGCCATAGTTGATGAAGGTTTGTTGGATTTGACCAGCTTTACAACACCAGATATTTATGAACATTTTAATGCGAAGCAAACTTTAGGCGTGCGCACCTTCGATGTTTTTGACGATGTGATTGGCGCTTATGGCGGAAGTCTTAAAAACGTGTACAGGATTGGTGGTGGAGATGAAGCAGCAGGGAAGAAAAACAGAAAAGCAGAGCGTTTTAAGCCAGTGGTGACAAATCTAGGCCCTTTCTATTTAGCAGCGGGGAAATCTAAAACACATCAACTGCGCACGCCCAATTACATCGGTTCTGTAAAAGTGATGTTAGTCGCTGGAAATCCAGAGGAACAGAGTTATGGAAGTGTGGATAAAGTGATGAAGATAAAACAGCCCTTGATGCTGCTAACTTCAGTACCGAGGAAATTATCACCTGGAGAAGAAGTAAGAGTTCCTGTCACTATTTTTGTGATGGACGATAAGCTTAAGTCTATCCAAGTAAGTGTAAAAAACCACGACCAACTTCAATTAATTGGTGAGGCGACACAAGAACTCCAAGTTTCTGAAACTGGTGAATATCTAGTGTATTTCGATTTTAAAGTTAGCGATGATTTACGTCCGCAAAAAATTAAGATCCAAGCCAAATCAGGAAATGAACTAGCTTATAACGACGTTGAAGTCGATGTTATTAATCCAAATCCTGTGAGTTCCACTGTTCGCAAACTCGAACTTAAAGAAAATGAACAGAAAGAATTGGAATTAAGCACTTTTGGTACGCCGGGCACAAATTCTACACGTATCAGTTTTAGTGCATTTCCTCCAATGAATTTAGAAAAGAGATTGCATTACTTAACCTCTTATCCGCATGGGTGTGTAGAGCAAGTCACTTCCAAAGCGTTTCCTCAGTTATTTTTATCAGACATTGTCGATTTAGATGTACCACAGGAAAATCAACTGAAGGAACAGGTTCAAAAAACCATTCAGAAGATAAATAGATACCAAGCAATTTCTGGAGGAATCGCCTATTGGCCAGGCGGAGACCCCGACAAATGGACTACCAATTACGTGGGGCATTTCATGTTGGAAGCCAAAGAGAAATCTTATCAATTGCCTTTTGGTTTCCTTTCCAAATGGAAGAGCTACCAAAAAGAAGAGGCTAGAAAATGGACAGAAACACCTAGAGAAAGTGATTTTGTACAAGCCTATCGCTTATACACTTTAGTCTTAGCTGGTGAAGCAGAAGTTGCTGCGATGAATCGCTTGAAAAACAAAAGTGATTTAAGCAGCCAGGCCAAAGCAAGATTGGCGTTAGCTTATGCCAGATTAGGACAAGAGTCTACTGCTAAAAAACTAGTACAAGAATTTAGTAATTCGCAAATAAGCGAAACTGAATACCGATATACGTATGGCTCTAAACTTCGGGACTTAGCTATGATACTGGAAACGTATGTGTCTATAAAAGATAAAAAAATGAACAGCTTAGCTGAAGAAGTGTCCCAGATCCTTTCTTCAGACCAATGGTTGCATACCCATGAAACGGCTTATGCGTTACTCGCCATGTCCAAATACATCAAGTATAAAGGGGGTAAAGAGCTAGATTTTAACTATCAAGTGAATGGAAAGACCACTCCTGTAAACTCTTCAAAAGGAATTTATCAAACCAACTTGGAAGTAGATTCAGCATCAAAAATCCAGCTTTCAGTTCAAAATAATAAAGAAGGGAGTTTGTTTGTCAATATTTTACAATCTGGGCAGTTACCTATCGGTGAGGAACAAGCTTCTTCTAGAAATCTTAGGGTCACCACACAATATTCAGATGTGAATAAAGAGCCTATTGATATTAAAAACCTAAAGCAAGGAACAGAAGTCACGCTAAGACTGAAAGTAGTTAACGAATCGAATTCCTATTTGAATGAGGTAGCACTAAGTCAATTTATCCCAAGTGGTTGGGAAATTATCGATACTCAATTTACCGATTTTAAGAGTGGTAGTTTTGAAAATGCCAATCATGTAGATGTCCGTGATGATCGGGTATATATATACTTTGATTTGAAAGCTAGAAAATCGACTTACTTTGAAATTAAAGTCAATGCGTCTTATCTCGGAGAATACTATTTACCAGGAACTCAAGTTGAAGCCATGTATAGCGGAAATCACTTTGCACGAACTCAAGGACAATGGATTCAAGTTGTGGACTAATGCAAGTCGCAAAAATACGGTAATGAGCTGCTTGGCTGTTCGAAAAAGTAGAAAAGATAACTCATGAAACAACTTTCAAAACGGAAATGGCTTATTGGCGTATTGCTCTTTGTCGTTTTAGTGTGGTGGTTTAGTTTACCCAAAGTTTTGTTTAGCGATCCCATCTCTTGTGTTGTCAACGATCAGGATGGCAATTTACTAGGAGCTCGAATTGCAGACGATGGGCAATGGCGATTTCCGAGTGCAGAAGAGGTTCCCGGAAAATTTGAGCAAGCCATTGTTCATTTTGAAGATGAATATTTCTACTGGCATACTGGCTTCAATCCTATTTCCATGGCTAAAGCATTTTATTCCAACTTAACGAGTTCAACCAAAAGAGGTGGAAGTACGTTGACACAACAAGTGATTCGCCTTTCCAGAAAAAATAAGCAACGAAGCTATACCGAGAAAATTATCGAATTGGTACAAGCCACTCGATTAGAATTAAAGTTGAGCAAAAAAGAAATCCTACTACACTACTCTGCTTACGCCCCTTTCGGCGGAAATGTGGTAGGACTAGAAGCAGCGAGCTGGCGGTATTTTGGGATTTCACCACAGCAATTAACGTGGGGACAAGCCTCTGCTTTGGCCGTTTTACCTAACTCACCAAGTATCATTTATCCAGGGAAAAACGATAAGCAATTCCTAAATAAACGCAACGCTCTTTTAAAAAAACTAGTTTCAAAAGAAGTTATCGATGAAGAAACCTATCAGCTTTCACTTTTAGAAAGCTTGCCTAGTACGCCTCTACCCTTGCCAAATCAAGCTTTTCATTTTGTTGATTTTGTATGTCAACAAGACCAAGAGGACGTGATGGCAAGCAGTATTCAATATCAACTTCAGCAAAAAGCCAATCAAATTACCGACAAACATCAGCGAGCACTTCAAAAGAATAACATTTATAATCTATCCTTAATTGTGGTAGAAAATAAAACCAGAAAAGTCTTGGCTTATGTAGGAAATACAAGTACTCCAAAAAGTCCTTTTCGCTATGTGGATATGATGCAAGCCAAACGAAGTACGGGAAGCACCTTAAAGCCCTTTTTATATGCGGCGGCATTAGAGGAAAGTCAGATTTTACCAACCTCCCTATTACAAGATGTTCCTGTGAGTTTTAATGGATACCGCCCTAAAAATTTCAATGAAAAATTCCATGGATTGGTTCCTGCACATCAAGCACTAAGCCGCTCCTTGAATGTTCCTTTTGTAAATGTATTGCAGGACTATGGTCTACCTCTTTTTTATGAAAATTTACGAGATGCCGGATTACAACAAATTAATAAAGGAGTCGATCACTACGGATTAACCTTGATTTTAGGAGGGGCAGAGGTCAGTTTATGGGAATTGACGCAAGCCTTTGTCAATTTCAAAGACGTGTATTCCACCTATGTAACGTCTTCCAGTCAATACTCCACTGGTGAAATTCAAAATCTGACTATTAACGCCTCTGGTTCAAGCACAAAACAGGAGTTAGATTATAAACCTTCCAATTGGCATGCCTCATCAGTCTATTTTACCTTAAAGGCGATGATGGAACTGGAGCGCCCAGAAGATTTCAATTTTGGAGCTATTTTAGGAAATGACCAGCAAATCGCCTGGAAAACGGGAACAAGTTATGGCTTTAAAGATGCCTGGTCCATCGGGATGAATAAAGAGTATACCGTTGGCGTTTGGGTAGGCAATGCCGATACCGAAGGAAGACCAAATCTTACGGGCATAAAAGCCGCCGCACCAATTATGTTTGACGTCTTTAAAGAACTTCCCAAAAGCCAAGATTGGCTACTTCCTCCTTATGACGATGTAAAACAAGTAAACCTATGCCCTTTTAGCGGAATGCCGAAAAGTAAGGCATGTGATGAAAGTGAACTCTTATGGATTCCCTCCCACTCAAAAGCCTTGCAGCAGTGCACCTATCACACAGAAATAAGTGTAGACGAAACGGAACGTTATGAAGTCAAAAATAATTGCTATCCCCTTTCAAAAATGAAAAAGAAATCCTTTGTTGAACTCTCCCCAATTGAAAAGCATTTCACACAGACTATGGGTTTTAAAACACCTCCTCCACTCCACCCCAATTGTGGTGAAGTTACCGATGAACAGGAGTTGATGGAATTTATATTTCCAAGAAAAAATGAACGGATTCTACTCCCCAAAAGTTTTGAGGGAACCAATGAGGAAGTTGTCCTCCAGTTGGCACATTCCAAAAACACAGAAGTCCATTGGTATATCGATGAACGTTACCTCACCACGACCACAGAGCTACATGAAACCAGTATTCATCTCCCACCAGGTCGCTACCAAATAAGTGTTGTTGACGAAAAGGGTCACTTTCTAAAGCAAGACGTTTTGGTTGAGAAGACACTGTAAATAGCTGTAATATATTATAGATACTATTTGGGCGTTCCAACCTGCTGTCCGTTTCTAGTCCGCAAGCCAAAAGCTGGAGAGTCTAGGGCTGTAAAGGAGCTTCTTAGGGCGCTCTCCACAGCCAAGATTCTCTCACTTTTGACTTTTACGGGCTAACCACTTCCATCACGAACGCAAAAAACTATCTCCTCCAGAATTCGAAGGAAAACGTAAAACCATAAATTTAATAGTTCTCATATCCTTAAACAGATAAAGTCATTTACAGAAGCTTGAGTTATGAGAATAAAAAAATGAAACTAGGCAAACCTAGTTTCATTTTTTTCAAGAACCCCCTATAATTTCAATACATGGGTAAATGGAGAACGCCGTCTGCTTAAGGCAAAAAGGGCTTATGATTATATAAAGCAAGGCTACGCCTATGTCGTCCATAATGAGAACTGTAAATAGTGGAAGTGATTCCAACTTCTTCGTTGTAGTCTCTTTAGCGATTTAGTTTAGGGAGATGAATAATTAATAGTATAAGGTTGATATCCTTATCACTGATGAATTTCTCTATAGGAATGAAAAAATCTATAAGTTAATCTCATTCAAAAGAAGGAATGCCTAGCTTTAAAATAAGACTACTTTTCTTTTATTGAGAGGTCCATCCACCATCCAGAGTAAAGGAAGAACCTGTGATGGCCGATGAGTTTTCTGCAGCCAAAAATAAGGCAAGTTCGGAGATCTTTTCTTCAGGAATAAATTCCTTCACCGCCTGCTTTTTAAGCATTACTTTTTGGATTACATCTTCTTCAGATAATCCATGGGCTTTACTTTGATCTTTTATCTGTCCTTCTACCAGCGGAGTTTTAACATAACCAGGACAAATGGCATTACAAGTTATATTAGACCCAGCACCTTCTAAGCCTAGCACTTTAGTAAGTCCTAAGATCCCGTGTTTTGAAGATACATAAGCCGATTTATATTCAGAAGCCCTTAAACCATGCACAGAAGAAATATTTATAATTCTTCCAAATCCACTTTTCTTCATTCCACCCCATACTGCCTTAGAAGCAATAAAGGCTGAGGTAAGATTCACAGCAATGATTGAGTTCCATTTTTCTAAAGGAAATTCATCTACAGGAGAAACAAATTGAATTCCTGCATTATTGATAAGTACATCAACAGCACCAAAGGTTTCAAATGTCTTTTTCACAAGATTTTCTACCTCATTAGGGTGCATAAGGTTAGCATTGGAAAAGCTAGTTTCTACATTATATTTAACTGCTGCTTCCTTGGCTATTTCTAAGCCATTGGTTTCCAGACCGTGGAACATAATTTTGTAACCCGCTTGAGCGAAGGCAATTGCAATACTATACCCTATCCCGCTAGTACTTCCTGTAATCAATGCTGTTCTAACCATTGTTTAAAAAGTTTAAAATTATCTTATTAAATTCTTCAGGTTGATCCATGGTTACCCCGTGTCTTGATTGGCTTATCACTTCCACTTTAGAATTTTTCATTTTTTTAGCGTAAGCCTCTTTCAATGATACGGGAGTATAATCCAGTTCTGAAGCTATGACCAATGTTGGAACGCTTATCTCCTTAATTTTACTTCCTATTCCCCATTCCATCAAAGTAATAAATGAGTTGAAGTAGGCCTCAACACTATTTTTTTTTGTCCTTTCATAAAAGGTATTTCTAAGTTGTATTTGGCTATCTTCTGGAAACATACCGACCGCTATTTCCTCGGCCAAAGGTTCTATCCCAAAATTTCGAAGGGTCTTGGTTCGCTTTTTTATCATGTCTTTACCCATTTCACCTAAATCATTAAAATCTGGTGCTGTATTTACTATAATGAGTTTAGAGATTAATTCGGGATGTTTCACTACCATTTCAAAAGCGACGGCACCTCCCATAGAAAAGCCCACTATTGAACACTTAACTATTTTTAATTTCTGAAGCAAAAGGACAATGTCTTCCGCACACTGAGGAATGCCGTATTCATCTCTAGTCTCTGGTTTAGATGAATTTCCGTGCCCTCGAAGATCGGGGGCAATTACCCGAAATTTTTTAGAGAGAATATCTACTTGAAAATCCCAATCAGCTTTCGTGGAGCCTAGACCATGAAGGAGAAGAATTATTTCTCCTTCACCTTTATCTAGGAATTCAAGCTGTATACTGTTGCTAAGTTTTAAATTTCGGATCATAAATGAATTTACATTTTGTTGCTTTTATTTTGACCAAATTGATATTTCAATTCTAAGAGAAACAATCTTCCGATAGACGGTGATGCCACAAATTCTCTAACTTCAGAATCGAAGATGTTGGTTATAGTAGCCCCAAGGGTTAAATTTTCATTTATATTATAGCCTAGATTTATATCAAAATTTACAAATCCTCCTAAAGGACCGTAGTTAAAAGTTCTTCCTACTCGTTCATTTTCAACGATTTCATTAATTCCATCTCCGTCGAGATCTTGAGTTTTCGCTGCTACATTAATTCCTGAGAAGAAATCATATCCCTCAACCCATCTACTGAAAATGGAGCCAAAAAATTTATTTCCAGTGTAATAGTAGCCAAGATTTGCTTTGTGTCTTGGGGTGTTAATTGGTAAATCTGTTTGGGTCACTATGCCATCTCTATTAGAATCGTTGGCAGAATCATTCTCATCGAGAGAATAATTAAAATAAGAATAATTAAAAGCCAGCTTATTACTGTCGTTCAAATAATAGTTAAGACCAAGATCTGCACCATAAGTATCCACTTTTCCAAAATTGAGATAAGTAAGGACAAATGCCCCATTTGCTCCAGGGGTAACATCAGCAATTGGAGTCCCTCCCCTTCTAACTACAGGGTTATCTGTCTGGGCTACATTTAATAATGGGCTTAGAAAATCTTCTGAAACATTGTAATAAGCATTTACATCTATAAAGAGCTTATCTCCAAAAAGTTTTCCTTTATATCCAGTTTCTAAGGATCGTATAGTCTCTACACTTAAAGCTTGAATTTCTGTACCGTCTTGTAAAGTAAATCCTTCTCCATTACCAAGAACTAAACCCCCAAAAAGATTACCGCTTAAGTTTAATATAGATGGAGCTGCAATCCCTTTTCCATAAGTAAGTCTAAAACTTCCAAAATCAAAGTTTTTAACCAGAGCTGCTTTAGGAATAAAGTTACCACCATAAAGTTCGTGATTATCATATCTTCCTACTAAAAGAATATCAAGGTCAAGACCCTCAACATTGTATTCAAGTTGACCGTAAAGGCCAGTTTGGTCTATAATTATAGCTCCATCCTGATCCAACAGATAAGTTCCTTGCGAATCTGCTCTATCTTGTTGGAACTGAGCACCAGCGACGTAAAGGAGGTTGCCAATCTGATTATTATGCTGTGCCTCTGCATTTAATCTTCGTGAAGCATCTTTAAATACTGCTCCCCTTGGCAAAGTTATTCCCCCCCCGGGAGCACCAGGAATTGGAAGAAAGGCCTCAGTAAAAGAACGGGCTCGAGCCTCTTCATCCGAAAAACCATTATTTATAAAAGATACATAATTCTGAGTTCTCTGGTTCATAGCATAAGTGTCGTCAGTATTACTCCAATGATGATAAACATTTGCAAAAAGACGAGGCGAAACAAATTTAAGCTGGGCGTAGTCTATGCTCCAGTCTTTAATCTGGTTTCTTCCTGCATTGGTTACACCAATGCTATTGTTGTTGCTGTGACCGTAGGAAGCAATGAGATCTGATCTATCAGTTAATGAATAATAAGTAGAAGCTCCATATCTTGTTACGGAGAAATCTCGGTCTAATTCCAGTTCAGGGTATGCCGTTGTCCCTACATAAACGGAATCCACATAATCAAATTCCTCCCCCTGCTGCCTCTCTCCCCAAACTTTATAGGCAAATTTATCACTAACAACCTGAGCATGGCGTGCACGCACGTTGAATTGTTTTTGATTTCCACCTGCAAGTGCGATAGTCGTTCCTTCAGATGATCTAGGATCCTTAGTAATTGTACTTATTAATCCATTATGAGCATTAGGACCATATAATGCTGCATTGGGACCTAAAATAATTTCATTTCGTTCGACATCATCTCTTATAATTGTTGAAAAACTTCCAAAAGGTAGCCCTGTTGCTATAAGAGAGGAAATTCTCCCATCTTCCACCTGAAGATTCTTACTATTGAATGCAGAATTAAAGCCACGAATATTTAGGCCAATGCCTAGAACTCCTGTTCTTACATAGTCAACCCCTTTTTGTCTCGCCGCTAATTCAGCTGGATTACCAGCATATCTCTCGATATCTTCCGAGCTTATGATATTAACAGTGGCTGGAGCCCTCGTTACTTTCTGTAGTCTTCTGTTTGCAGATATAACAACCTCATCCATCATAGATGATGACTCAGCAAGGCTGAAATTCTCTACAAGGCTAGACCCTTCTGTAATTATGATTTCACGGGAAATAGTTTTATAACCAATATAAAAAACGTCTAACATGAAAGTACCAGGGTTAAGATTTTTAAGAATATACTTACCATTAACATCAGTAACGGCACCTACATTAGTCCCCCTTAGTACTACACTAGTCCCTTTCAGAGGCATTTCAGTACTAACTTCTGAAACAGTACCACTCACACTGGTTTTTTGAGCAAATGAAGCAATACTCATAATAACGCAAAGCAACATTGAAAAATGAATCTTCATAATATTTGATTTTAAATTATTTAAGACTAAATTAAGAACCTAATCCAGCTTTATTTAACAAAAAAAAAGATTAGTTTATGTGACTGTAGAATCAAAAAGTTACTAATGCGGGTTAACTTTATGCTTGATCTAGTCTGAGAACAAGTGCGACTTAATTTCAGAAAAAAGTTCTGGTATTGTAAACGATAATTTATCGACAAACTTTAAATACTCTAAACGGCCTTTATTTGTAAAATGATGCTTTTTAGAGATTTGTATTAAGTCATTTATTAACTTTTTTTCAGAATAATTTCCCAACACGTAATTGGCAAGTGTATTATACCAATGGATCTTTGGAATAAAATCATCCAGTTGCATTACCTCAGCCTCTCTTTCGATTAAATTATACTTGTTAGTGATTTTTAGAACATCCTCATACTTTTCTAAGGTTGTGAGCAACATTAAAAAGTTTGAAAAGAAAAATCTCCAACGGTGTTCAAAAACATTCTGCTTATTGCTGTAAATAAAATTTTTAGCAAAATTCTCAGCGACTTTTAACCGTTTATTTCTTATTAAAGTTCGAATATAATGCGTGGCAAACGAAAGCTTCTGATGGTTGTCATGAGTTTTTTTAAAAAGATCGTAATTATCAATCATCAAATCGAGAGCCTCTTTATTTTTCTCCTTTTTAAGTAAAATAGCTACAAGGTTATTAATGTAAAAAAGTTTATCGCTGTTTTCTTGTTTAATTGATAGTTGAGCATAATATTCTGCCTTATCGAGATCATCAAGATTGGAGTGGAGTATCACTCGATTTGCATAGTAGTTGAAAAGAATTCGACGGGAGTACATTTGACCCTCATTAAAATAAGTATCAACTTGGTCAAAAACCTTCGTAGCCTTATCATATTCCTTATAGTTAAAATATAAAAACACTAGACGTACAAAAGCATTGTATCTGTTAAAGCCATCTAGAATATCACTGCTCATAAATTCTAGTAGTTTTTCTTCCCAATGTTTAGTGTTAAGGCTGCCCTCAGTATATTGCTTGGTAAGATCTTTAGTGGCAAAAAAAGCTGTTCCTTCACCTCCACTGCTTTAAGATAAAACTCACTGTTATCTTTCAAAAAAGCTTCAGTCAATTTACAATCTTGGTATCGAAAGCGTATTAAAAGAAAATCCTGATACACCCTCACGAGTTCATAGAATTTCTGAAAATAAAAGGAGGTCGAATTAAAGTTATCAATCTGGTTCAATAAATTCTCTTCCTCTAGAGGTTTAATTGTATCGGTTAAAATTTTATTTTCAGTGATATAAAGGTAGCTTAGATACTCATCCACATCTGCTCTTTCTAGTTTTTTTGTAATCCATTTTTTGATGTAAGTATATTTTCTCTTATCTATATTTTCATCAAAATAATGAGAAACGACTAATGAACTGGCATTGTCGCAAACTTTATTAAGAATAGATTCTTTCTCGTCATCTCTTATTTTATTATCACTTAAGAGGTATGAAGCCTCATGGGGAAGAATTCCTTCGGCAAAATCATTGAATATTTTGAGCTTGGATTTCACTATTGTTTTAAGAATTGCTTAATCTCTTCATTAACTTCATCAGGTTTTTCAAAATTAACAAAATGTCCTGCCTCGTCAATAAGTCTGACTTTAAGGGTTGAAATCCTTTCTTTAGCATCTTTTACCAAAGAGCGAATATCTTGGGATGGATGAAAATATTTATTGGGTATTAAAAGATCATTTTTCCCGTAGATCATTAAGACGGGTATTTCAATACTGGAAAGTCTATCGATTATTGGTTCATCCAACATGGCATGAATATTATTAACCACCACTTCAGAATAGATATTCATATCATCAGTATCTCTCATCGCGATTCTTTCTCTAACCATAAATTCCGCATCTTCAGGAAATTGATAGAAGTTCATTTCAAAATTATTTCTGATCTGTTCTGGTGTGGATTCTTCCACAATTGCAGTAGTATAGGAAGCTTTCATCACCATAGCCTCCTTTTCTGAGAATGTTTCTATTCCAGCAGATGCCACTAACACAAGATTTATAAAATTCTCTGGTGCATCTAACACAGTGATAACTGCGACTTGACCTCCCATAGAATGTCCTAATAAAACGACGTTAGTAAGATTCATTATTTCAATAAAACTATTGAGAAAACCAGCGTAATCTTTCAGGGAATAAGTTGTACTGTTTTTTGTGGATTTCCCGTAGCCTGGGAGATCTAGAGCTATGCATCTATAATCGGCCTTAAGTGCGGAAACATTCTTATACCAGGACTTCAAATTACTAGAAAGCCCGTGAATAAACACAAGTGTTTTTTCCCCAGAACCTTCATCTGTGAATGCGATCTTTTCGTTTGCTATTGAAATCTTTTTCACTTCTTCATCATAGTTTAAAATATCACTTATTTGGTTTTGACTTACAGCACTTAGCCAACACAATATCATGCAACTACAAAATATTCTTTTTATCATTATTCATTTTTTTAAATGCGACTTTCAATTCATATTTGTTAATTTTACCTAGTCCTGATTTGGGTAAATTCTCCATAATTATAATTTTCTGTGGAACTTTGTACGAAGCCAAATGATTTCTCAGATGAGAATTTATATCCTTTTCCTGAAGTTTTTGATTTTGAAGCACTACAAAGGCAACTCCCGTTTCACCCCACTTTTCATCTTCTACTCCAACTACTGCTGCCTCCATAATTCCTTCAAGCTGATAAAGTACATTTTCTATTTCTGAGGGATGAATGTTTTCACCACCAGATATATATATCTGGTTTTTTCTACCTAGCATATACATAAATCCATCCTCATCCATCCTCACAATATCGCCGGTGTGCAACCATTTATTTTTAATTTTTTGTAAAGTGTAGGGTGAATTATTCCAATAACCAGGTGTAACAATATTCCCTCTTATACAAAGTTCCCCAGCTTCATTTTCAACTACCTCTTCATTTTCGTGATTAACGATTTTCATATCCACGTAAAAATTAGGTTTTCCTATAGAGCCTTTTTTCCATAGCGCTTCATGCCGGTGAAGAGAAGTAATAGAAGGCCCTGCTTCGGTAAGACCATAGCCTTGGCTTAAAAGGATCCCCTTTTCTGCCCAGATATCGATCAATTTGTTAGAAAGATTCTCCCCACCTACGATAAAATAATTTAATTTTTTTGCCTTGAATCCCTTAAATGCATTGGATTTTACCATCATGCGCAACATCGTTGGTAAAGAAAGAAATAAACTTATCGGCTCCTCTTGAATGTAGATTAAAATTTTTTCTGGCTTAAACTTTCTCATGAAGTCTACTCGCGCCCCGCGGTGAAGCATTGGAAGCAATAGCACGTTCCACCCTGAAGTATGGTAGGGAGGAAGTACATTAATTGTGTGATCCATGGAAGTTATTTCAAGCTGAACAGCTGTATTGAGGCTATTCCAAAACATCATTCGGTTGGTGTAAATCACTCCTTTTGGTTTTCCTGTTGTTCCAGAAGTGAAAAAATAAATATCGGTTGCTCAGTTTCTATTTTAAAATTATACTCGAGATAATCTAAGCTTACAGTCTTTGCTTTTTCAAAAAAGCTTTTAAAAGAAATAAACTGCGTTTGCACTTGTTCTTTAATGTTAGAAACTTGTCTTTCAAATTTTACATCCTCAGCAATAATGAGTGACGGACTCACATCTGTTAAACAATAAAGTATTTCATGAGATGTATATCTGTAATTAAGTGGAACCAGAATGATACCCAAACGCTGTGTAGCGATAAAAAGCATCAGATATTCGGGAGAATGTTCAGCTATAACTGCTAATCGGTCTCCTTTTTTGAGCTGAAATCTATTGAGGAGGTAACTGCCAATCTTCAGGGAATTCTCATGAAGCTCGATATAGGAATAGGATCTTTTAGTATCTAGGCAAAAAACCGCCTTTTTGTAAGGCGTATAAAATGACCATTTCTCTATCCAGTCTAGGTAGTTCATGCTTTCTTTTTACTTATCAAATATAGAAAATTAGCAATCAGGAGAGAGACTATAATTGCGATAGCAGCAGATACTCCTGGATTATTTACAGGTTCTTGCATATACTTTGTAATTCTCCCGTAATAAATTATAAAATGAAGCGCCACAGCAGAAATACTAGCAATAAAGACGGCATTTTTTTTCACCTTTTTAAAATATATCCCAAAAAGCACAGGGACAAACGCCGCAGCAAAATAAGCATAGACTCCATTTTGAGCGAAAATAGCCACGCTAACGTTTGGATTCTTTATCTGGTCATAGCTCAAAAGAAAGCTGGCTATTGCTAAAACTACTATTACAATTTTATTTAAGGCGACGCCGCTTATAGTCTTTACTGCGGGAAAAAGTGGTGTGATAAGATCTGTACTTATAGTGGTAGAAAGTGACTGAATTAAATTTTCTAATGTTGATAATCCTGCAGAAATTAATCCTGCTACTATAATTACACCAGCACCAGCAGTAAAGGTCTTTACCACATAAGCAGAAACCAGCTCATCCATTTGAAGCGGTTCACCATTAAATGTAAGATCCGGAAATAGGACTCTAGAATACAATCCAACTACTACCACAAGAAAAAATAGAATCATACATATGATAGCGATGACCAGATATTGGTTTACTGACTTTTCACTTTTCAGGAAAAGGGTTTTTGTGATAATATGAGGCTGACAAACTATTGCGATTCCAATCACGATTTGGCAAAAAATGATCTCAAAATAATCTCTGAACAGAAAACTATCTTCGTTGGTGGGTTTAACAAGGTTTGGATCAATATTTCTAAGTGTAGATACAAATCCATCAAAGCCTTCGGTGAAATAATCTGCACCTGAGTAAAGGAGCATAATAGCGACTATAAACATAAGAATCGCTTGTATCGAATTGGTATATACCATAGAATTAGCTCCACCGAACATCATATATCCAAATACAAAAACTACCAATCCCAAAAGCACCCAAAAAGGCTCTATATTAAGTGATTTGGAAATAATCTGAGTGAGACCAACACAGATGAGTACAATAAAAGTGATTAATAAGAGAGACAGAATCGCAAAAAATATGGTCATAGCTTTACTGTCATACCGCTTCCCAATCCACTGTGCCATCGTCACTGCCTTAACAGTAGACCCATATTTTTGAAAGGCTTTTGTAAAAAAGATGAGCGAAGCAAAAATAGCAATTGGCATTACGATACCGAAAGAGATAATTCCAGAAAAGCCGTAGAGAGCTATGAACCCGGGGTTAATGATAAACGTAGCAGCGCTTGTCATTGAAGCCGCCAGTGACAAACCTACAGCCCATGCAGGAAAGCCCTTGCTCCCAATCGCAAAATCATTAATGTTTTTTGTTCTTATCATCCCTCTGACGACGAAGAAAATAATAACCATTGCATATATAACAAGAAGTATAGTCACATAAGTTGACCAAGTATCGGTTGCAAACATAGATAGAATAATTTCAAGTATGAAATTAGAGTTTAAAGCTGAATCTAAGCAACCACTTTAGAAATATAAAAGTGTGACTTATCTACTTAAACCTACAAAAATATATTTCACCCCAACAATAGCATTGAAATTTGTATGTGCGACCTGAGTTAAAATGAAAAAGAAATCCTTTGTTGAACTCTCCCCAATTGAAAAGCATTTCACACAGACTATGGGTTTTAAAACACCTCCTCCACTCCATCCCAATTGTGGTGAAGTTACCGATGAACAGGAGCTGATGGAATTTATATTTCCAAGAAAAAATGAACGGATTCTACTCCCCAAAAGTTTTGATGGAACCGATGAGGAAGTTGTCCTTCAGTTGGCACATTCCAAAAACACAGAAGTCCATTGGTATATCGATGAACGCTACCTCACCACGACCACAGAACTACATGAAACCAGTATTCACCTCCAACCAGGTCGCTACCAAATAAGTGTTGTTGACGAAAAGGGTCACTTTTTAAAGCAAGACGTTTTGGTTGAGAAGACCATGTAAATAGCTGTAATACCAAATTATATTTATAATGCCGTATGAATAAATTATAAATGCTATTTGGGCGTTTCAACCTGCTGTCCGTTTCTAGTCCGCAAGCCAAAAGCTGGAGAATCTAGGGCTGTAAAGGAGCTTCTTAGGTCCCTCTCCACAGCCAAGACTCTCTCACTTTTAGCTTTTACGGGCTAACCACTTCCATCAGGAACGCAAAAAACTATCGCTTCCAAAATTCGAAGGAAATCGCAAAACCATAAGTTTGATAGTTCTCATATCCTCAAATAATCACCATTTGGGCGTTTCAACCTACAGTCCATTTCTTTTTCCTCCGAGGCGTCCTTTAGATTAGCACATAGAAATAATCAATTAGAAATAATGAATGTTAAAATAATAACTTATTTTAGTTGCAAATTTTACTCGAAATGAAAACATCTCCAAAAACATTTATTATTTCTCTAGTCCTTTTTGTTCTTAGCAGCACGTTTACACAAGCTCAAGACGATGTTTTAAGCCAACTTGATGAAATTGCAATAATAGACTCTAAGGTCATGATGCCTATGCGAGATGGTATTCGTTTAGCCACCGATATTTACCGTCCAAAAGCAGAAGGCACCTATCCCATTATTTTTTCAAGAACCCCCTATAATTTCAATACTTGGGTAGATGGCAAACGCCGTCTACGGGAGGCAAAACGGGCTTATGATTTCGTAAAGAAAGGCTACGCCTATGTCGTCCAGAATGAAAGAGGACGGTTTTTTTCTGAAGGCGAATGGGATATTTTGGGAGTTCCACTAACTGATGGTTATGATGCTTTTGAATGGATGAAAAACCAACCTTGGTCTAATGGTAAAATAGGCACACTTGGTTGCTCATCTACTGCAGAATGGCAGATGGCTGTTTCTGCTTTAGATCATCCCTCTCATGCTGCAATGGTACCACAAGGTTTTGGGGCAGGGGTAGGTAAAGTTGGCGATATCAATGAGCAAGGAAATTGGTACCGTGGCGGAGTTGAGCAAATGCTGTTCTTTTCTTGGCTTTATGGCGTTGAACAGGACAAATTTAAACCTAGAATTCCAGAAGGAGCTAGCCAAGAGGATTTAAAGCGAATTTCTAGATTCTATGATCTTGCTCCCAAAAATCCACCAGTTGATATGTCTGAAGCCTTAAGTCATTTACCTATTCAAGACATTTTAAAAAACATCAATGGAAAGCACGAAATTTTTGATAAAATGATTCGTCGCAAACCTAACGACCCAGACTGGTATAAAGGTGGTTTGTATCATGATACTATGGAAATTGGAACCCCAAGCTTTTGGTTCACCTCTTGGTATGATGTCTCCATAACTCCAAATCTGGCTCTTTTTAATCATGTGCGCCAAAATTCTAAAGAGGCCTTTATACGTGATAATCAATATTTAGTCATTGCCCCTACTCTTCATTGTGCTTATACCAGAGCTTCAGAAAACACAGTTGTTGGAGAGCGAAGTGTTGGAGATGCTCGGTTAAATTATGATGAGCAAATAACCAAGTGGTTTGATCTTTGGCTAAAAGAAAAGTCTAATGACTTTAAGGAAACAACCCCAAGAGTTCAATACTACACGATGGGGAGCAACGAATGGCAGTCTGCAGAAACTTGGCCTCCAGAAGATACTCAAATGAACACTTTTTACTTGAATAGCGAAGGCAGTGCTAATAGCCGTTTTGGCGATGGTAAATTAACTATGGCCAAAGCAAAACAAGACTATCCAGACCAGTTCACATACGACCCCATGGCTCCAGTCCCCTCTTATGGTGGTAATGTGTGTTGCACAGGAAATGCTATAAAAGGGGGTGCGTTTGATCAAAAGGAAATGGAAGCCCGCAACGATATTTTAGTGTATTCTACAGATATTCTTAAAAAAGATACCGAAGTCTCTGGATTTATTGAATCTACTTTATATATCTCCTCCGATGTAAAAGACACCGATTTTACCATCAAGCTTATCGATGTTCACCCTGATGGTACCGCATATAATTTAGACGAAACCATACAGCGTGTGAGATACCGCGAAGGCTATGAAAAAGAAGTCTTTATGGAAAAAGGAGAGGTTTACAAATTAGAGTTAACACCTATGTCGACCAGCAATGTATTTAAGAAAGGACACCGCATTCGGATTGAAATTTCTAGCAGTAACTTTCCAAGATTTGCAAGGAACTTGAATACAGGAGGGAACAACTACGACGAGTCTGATGGCGTAATTGCACAAAATAAAATTCATCATTCGAGTCAGTATCCATCACAAATCCGTTTACCTATTGCTAAATAATTTAAATGATCATATGTAGAAACTTAGATATGCCTTATAGTTCTATGAGAAAGATGTTATGTTACATTAAATTTTTATCTATGCTTTTTTGACAAACTCAGATTTCAAAGCCATGGCTCCGAAATCTTTAATCTTGCAATCGATATTATGATCACCCTCTATTATCCGAATATTTTTCACTTTGGTGCCTGCTTTAATGGCTTTAGGAAATCCTTTCACAGGAAGATCTTTTACAATAACGACGCTATCCCCATCTTCAAGGGGATTTCCATTAGCATCCTTGATAATTATATGGAGTTCAACTTCACTTTCTTTAGTTTCGCCTTCCTTAGAATCCCATTCAAAACTACATTCAGGACAATTGTAAATTCCACTTCCAACTGAATACCCGTATGCAGATGAGCAATTAGGACATACTTTCATTTCTTCTGACATTATATTTTTTTTAGTTTATGGGTATCAGACTTTAAAAACTCAAAAAGCTGTAACTTATTTTATTTATCCTTATCGAAACTTATACTCCACATTCCTCTAACATCATTAACATCGTAACCAATAGCTTTATCCTTAGGATATAACTCTTTGATTTTATCGTAGGTGTCTCTTTGGATTTCTTTTCCTGGAGTTCCATGACATTTTAAACACATACCATTGGTCACAATAGGATAATAGAAATTCACTTTTTTATTTTCCTCTACAACTATGGGCTCTGGCTCTTCGCCATTTTTTAAAATCTGCTTGTAAAGCGAAATATAATCCAGTTCTTGAGCATTGGCTTTGTTATTAGGGTTTCTGTTTTTATCCGATACTCTTTTGATAATTGCATCATGCTTAGTGGCCATAGAATCTGTAAGCGGCATGGCTTGTACATTACAAAATGACAAGGCATGCATTACACCTTCTTTCTGGATTGCTCCCATCAAATTTTTACCTAAGGTCGCTTTAGTAGACTTGGCATACGACATGCCTATCTGGGCATAACTCTGGTCTGATTCAGCAAGTTGTGCTGCAGACTTTCCGTCTTGTTCAAACGTCCTCCCGTGTTTATCTTTGTAATGATTTTGAAACCAATTGGGTTCTTCAATTTGATAGTCAAACATATAGGAAGCAATAGCTTCGATATCTTTTTGTGCATAAGGCTGATAGGGCATAAGTCCAAAACGTTTTGCAGCCCCTTCTAACTTTACTTTTTCAAGGCTTGGTTGTTCTACAAAAGACCATAAATCCTTAATGAAATCCTCTTTAGATTGAGCATCTTTCAGATACCTTGCTTTTATAGCAACCATAGGTGGAGCAATCCTAGAGCTTTGAGAAGAGCTTGGACTATGGCATAGATAACACTTATTTTCCAAAAGTATTTTTCCTTTAGCAGCTATTTCTTCTGAATTTATTTCCGTTGACTTCAATTTAATATAGTCGTCTTTATAGGCTTTGGGATCTTTCTTGCAAGCCAAAAGAAGCGATACAAATAGGATTAGGAAAGATAGAGACCTCATGATAGTTATATTTTAATTAAAAGTAATCCACTCAAATCAGTTTGATGGTAACTAAAGTTACAAGAACCAAAAAAAAGCAGAATCAAAATTCCGCTTTTTATAATCCACTCAATTTAAAGTTCTACCTAAAATTGTTTCTTAGCCAAATACCAAGTTGTCTTTTCAACAGAATCATCTTTCAATCTAGCTTCGTAATCCTTTAATGTTTTTGGAGGTGGTACAATACCTTTATCCCCTTTTTTCCAGTCTAATGGGCATGCTGCTCCATTTTCATCAGAAAATTGTAAAGCCTCTAGACATCTTAAGATTTCATCCATATTTCTACCAACATTCAATGGGTAATACATGATTAATCTTATTTTCTTGCCAGGATCGATAAAGAACACCGCTCTTACGGCTGCTGTTTCACTTTCATTTGGCTGCAGCATTCCGTAAAGTTTGGAAACTTTCATATCGATATCTGCAATAATTGGAAAATCCATATAGACTCCAGTATTTTGCTTTACGCTATCTACCCAACCAATGTGAGAATGGATGGAGTCAATACTCAAGCCTAATAATTCTGTATTAAGGGCTTCAAATTCTGACTTACGTTCAGCAAATCCACTCATTTCTGTAGTACATACTGGAGTAAAATCAGCCGGGTGAGAGAACATAACAATCCACTTTTCTGGAGCAAACTCAGACATTTTTATATTACCTGTTGTTGTTACAGCCTCAAAATCTGGAGCTTGATCTCCAATTCTAGGTATGCTCATCACTTCTTGTATTTGACTTTCTTGTTTTAAATCTTCCATAGTTATCTTTTTAATTGTGGTACACAATATAAGTTTAAGCTATGTATTTTTAAGTAACAATAGTTACAGGCTATACTTTAATGAGTAAACTCTTTATAAACAATATAAACGCCCATCAGGAAGACAAACCAACCAAATCCTTTTTTGAGTTTTTTTCCATCGATAAACTTGTTTAGCCAAATCCCTATAAATATACCTGCCACAGAAAGGCCTGTAAATAATCCTAGGAAGCTCCAATCAATTTCAATGTTTTGTACATCGCCTAAAAATCCGATAAGGGATTTTACAGCTATAATAAGCAATGAAGTGGCTACCGCCTTTTTCATAGGTAATTTGGCTAGTAACACCAAAGCTGGAATAATTAGAAAACCTCCACCAGCACCAACGATTCCCGTAAGTGCTCCAACGACAACTCCTTCAATAATAATTAAAGGATAATTGAATTTCACTTTTCCTTTTCCCTCTACTTCCTTTAGTTCTTTATTTTTATCCTTAATCATAGAATAAGAAGCCAGTAACATGATTAATGCAAAAAAGAGCATAATACCGATGTTTTTGGTGACTTCAAAACCACCAACACTAAACAGAGAATCAGGAATTGCTGGAACAGCATACATTCGAGTAAGGTAAACTGTTATAAAAGCAGGAATTGCAAAAACAACTGCGGTTTTAATATCGACCAATCCTTTTTGCATATTTCGCACGGCACCCACAAGACTCGCAGTACCCACCACAAATAAAGAGTATGCAGTTGCTGTTACAGGATCTTCCGCCAAGAGATACACCAGCACAGGAACGGTGAGGATTGATCCTCCACCACCAATGAGGCCAAGGACGACACCTATAATTAATGCTCCAAAAAAACCTAATAATTCAATGATTTCCATAGTATCTATAAATAAGCCTAAGTCTACAAAGTTAAAGATAATGTTAAACGAATGCAGTAACTTTGGTTACATTGAAGCTATTGCATTCCAAATCTAATCGAAATAATTATTTACCTTAGCAGAAAAAAACAGAATGGCACTAGAACAAGAGGTGATGCAAAAAATGAAAGAAGCAATGAAAGCTAAGGATAGCGTTGCTTTGGCATCTTTAAGATCTATTAAAAATGAAATCCTAAAAGCCAAGACCGCTACATCCAATAAGGAAGATATGGATAAGACTGAGGAGCTAAAGTTGGTTCAAAGGTTAGTAAAACAGAGAAAAGATAGCGCCGACGTGTATCTGGAACAAAACAGAAAAGACTTAGCCGATGCAGAACTTGCTGAAGTGGAGGTCATAGAGCAATTTCTTCCTGCACAATTGAGTGAAGAAGAAGTAGATAAAGAAGTAAAGGCAATTATCCAAGAATCTGGGGCGACTACTATGAAAGATATGGGAAAGGTTATGGGAATGGCTTCTCAAAAATTGGTGGGGAAAGCAGATGGAAAAACCATTTCAAAAATCGTAAAAGATAATTTGTCTTAACCTATATAAGTTGTATTGTTGCATGAGAATACTGGCCGCGTAGTTCAACTGAATAGAATATCAGATTTCGGCTCTGAGGGTTGGGGGTTTGAATCCCTCCGCGGTCACGAATAAGTAGTTTAAAATTAAAAAAAACGCCAAATTAATTTGAGCGTTTTTTTTCATTTGGACTACTTTCAAAGCGGAACGCTTAGGGATGCGCGGAGCGAATCCTATCACTACACTCAAGAAACCACGTTTTTTTAAACGTGGTTTCTTGCTTTCAGAAGGTGTAGCAAATCGCAGATTTGGTAAAGCGAATTGAAGATATAAAAAAGCATCGCTTTTTTAGCGATGCTTTTTAATATTATGTGGCGCCCGATTTAAAAACTTAACCTTTTCGTTGACCTCTCTCTTACCTTCAGCAAACGTTCAACATAAGGAATACTGGTAGGTGAATTTTTACATTCGATAATCAGAAAGTGGGATTCTATCATTTTTTAAAATCTAGAATTTTTTTCTTTTTAATTTTTTAAGAAACTTTTTTAATAATTGAGACATTTTTGATAAATCCCTAGCGATAGAGTCTTTTTCCCATTGGCTCACATTTCCTTTATAGTGTTTCCAAGACGATTTGATTTTTGCTACATCAGATTTTATGGCATCTTTTTCCCATTGGCTCGTATTAGCCTTTAATTCTTCAATTAAAGTTGAAAATTGAAAATTAATTTTTTCTCCTTGAGATGAATTTCCCCATATTTCTTTTACGTCTTGCCAAGTTTCTCTTTGTTCCTGTTTTGCCATTTTATTTTAATTTAGGGGTTATACACTCCAATAATATTTTTTTTATTCTTTTCATTTTTACAGCAATGTGATTTTCAGTCAGATCCGTTATTGCTGCTATTTCTTTATAAGGCAGTTCGTCTAAATGAAGAATAACGATGGATCCATCAACTGCATTCAAAAGGGAAATACAGTCACGTAGTGCCTTAAACTTTTTCTCTTCAATTTCATCTGGAATAGTTTCCGAAAGCTTGAACTGGATGGATTCTAATCGCGTGGTTTTGTTGTTCAAGCTATCAAACTGTATTTTGGAGCGATTGCATACATTTAGTGCAATTTTATAAATCCAAGTGCTGATATTAGATTTCCCCTTAAATGTCGAATATGACTTCCAAATGTGATATATGACTTCTTGGAAAAGATCTTGTGGTTCAATTGGTGAAACAGCATATATTCGACATATTCTGTAAATACTGGTCTTATTGTCTTCCAGAATCTGATTAAATAGCTGTTCTTCTTGTTTTTGCATAGTATGTTCTTTCTATTTCCTGTTCTCTATTAACCTTAGTGACAAGAAGTGTCAAAATATGACAAGTATTTCGGTTTATTTTCAAAGTTTTCAATTATCGCTAACAGATTATATCTAAAAAGAAGCTACTTTTTGGATTAACACAGAGCCAAGTTTTGGTAAATTTAGTTTTATTATTGGTGTAGAGCTTTATGACTAAAACAACCTAATTACTCTCTTAAAACCAAGGACTTACATCAAATTAGTCTAACGACCAACATCCTTTTTTAAAAGTACCTAAAAAAGAATAGAGGAGGCAGAGAAATTAATAAGTTATCAAGTAAAAAAATTCAATTATCATAATCCAATTGATGTCATAAATAATAGCATTGTTATGACTATTAATCGAGAAGAGTTCTATAAGAAATCTATTTTATTTGATGATTTTTATGATAAAATCATTTAATTTAAAAGTCAGTTTGAGATTCTATTTGAAGAATTTTGAAGTACTACTTTTACTAATAAGTAAACCTGTAACAATAAATAACCCTCCTATGAGGTGATAGGCATGTAAGTGTTCATTAAAAAGAATAGCAAATAATGCTGCCGATAATGGAACAATATTCATATAAATTCCTGCCTTATCTGCTCCCGCAATTTGAACTCCTTTTTGCCATAAAAAATATGCTAGTGCTGTACCAAAACATCCAATACCAAATACAGCCATCCAAAAACCGTATGTGTGTGTTGTAACCAGTTCCATTCCGTTAATTGGTAATAAGATCAAGAAACCTATTAAGCAGCATAAGCTCGTTAAAAGTGTAAAGTTTAAACTTGAAATACGTGTAGCATATTTTTTAGTCCAAACATGATGTAATGCAAAAAATACGTTTGCTATTAATATGAGAATATCTCCATAATTAAATTGGATGTTACTTATGTTGGTCGTATTTCCTTTTAAGATTAAATAGGTTACTCCGAAAAAAGCAATGATGATACCTAGTAGTTGTATTTTTTTGATCGGAGTCTTCAATATTTTAGACGAGAAAAGTATTGTTAATGCAGGATTTAAACTGACAATAAGTGCTGCGTTTATCGCTGAAGTATTTTGTAATCCTAGAAAGAAAAATAAATTAAATCCAAAAAGACCGATAAACCCTGTAAGAGAGATACCATTTAGATTCTTTTGAATTATTTTAAATGAGGGTAGGCTTTTGGCTCCCAAAATGATCAGTGTCACAAATCCAAATAAGAAGCGCCAAAACCCTGCTTCAATAAAATTAACCTCTTTTAATATTACTTTTGCTAAATGGAAATTTAGTCCTAAAAAAATAGTTGCAATAATTAAGTAAATTATCTCTCTCATAAACAGCAGATTATGATTTTTCTCGCAACTTACTCAACGTAGAATTAGTCATCCCTAAATATGATGCAACTGCTTTACTTGAAATACGAGATAGTAATTTAGGTTCATGCTCCGTAGCCCATTTGAGTTTATCAATTCCTTCCATACCTAAAAAACTATAAATCCGCATTTGGGAATGAATAAAAACAAATTTTAAAAATTGATGGTAAACATTCGCAAAGGGAGGATAAGTATTAACTAACTCACAAAAATTAATGTGGTTGATGACTAACCATTCTGATTGCTCTAAAGGAACTAAACAATCTCTAGATGGTTTTCGAAGGATAAAACTAGTGTTTACGGACATGACGCTATTTTCTAATGCAAAACAGCCCGTGACTTGATTACCTTTAGTATTTATTTCGTTTGACCTTAAAAAACTTTTTCTGATAAAATAGAAATGTTTACAAACTTGACCAAGGTTACTTAACCTTTCATTTCTAGTTGTTCTTATTGGTTTGAAAAATTTAATTATTTGCTGTAATTTTTTCTCTCCGATTTTTCCATGACTTTTTATGTATGGCTCTAATTCTTTATACACGTTGTATATGTTAGTTTATGGATTCAAAAATAAAAAATAAGAAGTATCAATTGCAAAAATATTGTTTTAAGACAGCTTTTTAAGTTCCTTTTTTTATTAGACTCACATTGTTTTTAATGACACACAAAATTAGTTGCTTTGGTTAAGCACTAAAGTTAGTAAATAAATCACAGATAAAAAATCCACCAAGTGTTGTGTTTACCGATGATGTGACAGTTTTTATGAGTTTATAAATTTTTTATTTGAGTTATGGTAAAAAAGTATGACAATGAATTTAAAGTTATGATCGTCGATCTATTAAATTCTGGTAGTAAGACAAAACAAGTTAGTGAGGATTATGATTTAAGTCTAAGTACATGAAAAAAATGAAAGATATCAGTATCATATTGATTTTCACAGTTTAGTAGAACATTAGCTAAAAAAGTTAGTCCATATTTAAAAATACTTTTAGCCTTTCTACCCTGTTTCTTAAATTTAATTGGATTTATTTGATGCAGATATATGCCAATTTTATAACACCACACAAAAGCTATCATAACAAGTAATATTAATTTTTCTATTCTTTGAATATCTTTTAGATGTGTTTTTTCCACTATCAAATCCACTAGACTTCATTGCTTTAAAACACATTTCAATTTGCCATCGTTTTTGATAATTTTGTTGTGCATTTTCAGGCTTATTAAAGGATACTATGATTAAAAATTCTTGTTTTAAGGTCTTTGGATTTAGTTTACAGCCTTGCAACTAGCAAAGTTCTCCATTTACTCGAACAATCTTCTAATCATACAAAAACTCATTGGTTTTAGATCTATTAAACAAGTGAGATGCTTTAATTTCTTTGTTTTTGTGCGGTAGAAACACCTTGAAATTATTGCGGATACGAATGTAATATTTAATCTCATTTCTGTTTAAAAATGCTAACCAGTCTTTACCTACAAATTCTCTATCTGCAACAACAGATTCAATAACGTGCTTACCAAAAAGACGTATAAATCTATTGAGTAAATCAATCCGTTCCTGACTACTAGAATTCCTTCTTTTATCAAGCATCGGAAACAATAACGGAAAGGCGATACCTTTATAAACAACACCGAGCATGAAAATAGTAATGTTCGTTTGTCCAAACTTCCAGTTCGTTCTATCACTACTTAAAATGAGTTTATCTCGAGAGGGAAGTAGATTAAAAACAAGGAGCGCAATGAGATCAGAATCCAAACTATAGCTTGCTATAAAGCGCTGTATACGTCTCAAAGACGACCCTGAATCTGATTGGCTGTTAAAAGCATTCGCAAGCTTTTCAAAAGTAACTATTTGCACTTTACACAAACCGATAACAAAGTGTGAAATGAGTTTGAGTCTTGCTAAATTAATTTTCTTTATAGATGAGTGTTATATACTGAAGTTACTTCACTATTTTTAGTAATACATTGGTTTTCCTCATTAGAAAATAAGTGATATTATTTGTATAACATACCGAAGATCAATGTTTTATTATAATTCATTAACACTTAATTTGTTGGTTTTCAATGAAGTATATTTTTGTCATGTACTAAATAAAAATATTTGTTCAATTCGTCTGTTTGAGATTCTATTTGAAGAATTTTATGAGATTAATTTATATTTTAATTTGGCATAGTCGTTCTCATATTAATAAAAAATTAAGAATACTAGAACTATTTTTTTTTAAATCATGTAACAAATCTTAATTTTATACGTCTTATTAAGAATAACTTAAAACTAGCAATCATGTACATAAACAGAATTTCTCTAGTTATTCTATTATCTTTGTCTTTAACAATGGTCAATGGACAAACTATAAATGGAGATTGGAGCGGTAAGCTCAACGCCATGGGGCAAGAAATCCCTTTGGTTATTCATTTCTCTGGAAATGATGATAACCTCACAGCAACGATGGATAGTCCATCTCAAGGTGCTACAGATTTACCTGTTGAAAAAGTAAGTCTTGAGGGTACACAACTTTCACTTTCATTAATGGGTGGACAGATTGAATACACCGCAGAAGTAAACGGAGATAGTATGACAGGGAATTTTAAACAAAGTGGAATGGATATGCCTCTAACACTCACCAAAGGTGAATTAGAAAAACCTGGTGATACTTCTTTGCCAAGTTCTGAGGAAGAAATGGAAGCTTTGGCTAATAAAGAAACAGGAGATTATAACTATTCTGTGGCTGATTATTTTGCTAAACCAGCGTCATCAGAATTTCAACTTTCTCCAGATGGAACGTATTTGAGTTACCGTGAGAAAGATGATAATCTTAAAAACCATGTCTATGTCAAAAACATTAAAACCAACGATGTTCAGCGTGTTATTACAGAAGCAGAGGAACTCATACGTGGTTATGGCTGGGCAAATGACAAGCGTTTAATATACATTATGGATAAAGGTGGTAATGAAGATTACCATTTATTTGCAGTCGATATTGATGGAAATAATCAAAAAGAATTAACTCCTTATGATGGTGTAAAAGTTGAAATTTTGGCATTACTAAAAGAGGATAAAAATCACATGGTGATTTCCATGAATAAAAATAATGCTCAAGTTTTTGATCCTTATAAGATCAATATTGCTACAGGCGAATTGGAGCAGTTGTATGAGAATACCGATATAACGAATCCTATAATGGGTTATGAATTTGATAAAGATGGAAATTTACGAGGTTTTGCCCGTCTTAAAGATGGCATAAATTCAGAATTTTATTATGCTGTAGAACCCGGAGATTATAAATTGATGAAAACTACAAAATGGGATGATACTTTTTCTATCATCAGTTTTGATTATGCTTCAGAAAATGAACATGACGCCTATATGGTCTCTAATCTAAATTCGGATAAAACAGAAATTTATAAATACGATTTAGCTAAAAATGAGGTTGTTGAAAAACTATTCTCTAATAAAAATTACGATGTATCAGGTGCATCTATATCTAGAAATAGGAATTGGGAGCTCGATTATTTTAGTTATGAAGGTGAAAAAGACGAAATCATTCCTGTTAGTCAATATTACAAAAAACTACATAAAAAGCTAGAAAAGGAATTTCCGGGTTATAATTTTTACTTGTCTGATAGAACCGATGATGAAAGTCAATATTTAATTTATGTCACTAGTGATAAGTTGTATGGTAAGTACTATTCATACGATGTCACTAAAGATGAAATAAAACTGTTATTTGATTTAATGCCTCAATTGAAAGAGAACGACATGTCAGAAATGCGTCCTATTTCTTTTAAAAGTCGCGATGGAATTCAACTTCATGGGTATATAACTCTTCCCAAAGAAGCTGTAAAAGGACAAAAGGTTCCAGTTATCGTTAATCCGCATGGTGGCCCGCAAGGCATTAGAGATTCATGGGGCTTTAACCCAGAGGCGCAGTTATTTGCCAGTCGTGGTTATGCCACATTGCATGTTAATTTCAGAATAAGCGGAGGTTATGGTAAGGAGTTTTTACGCAGTGGTTTTAAAGAAATTGGCCGTAAAGCTATGGATGATGTGGAAGACGGATTACAATACGTTGTAGACAAAGGCTGGGTAGACAAAGAAAAAGCGGCAATCTACGGAGGCAGTCATGGTGGTTATGCTGTGTTACGCGGACTTACCAAAACACCAGACTTATATGCTTGTGGTGTAGATTATGTAGGCGTTTCTAATCTGTTTACTTTTATGGAAACTATACCTGCTTATTGGGCACCTTATTTGCCTATTCTAAAAGCAGTGTGGTATGATGCAGAAGTTCCAGAAGAAAAAGAAATAATGACTGAAGTATCGCCAGCTTTTCATATCGATAAAATCAAAAAACCCTTATTTGTAGTCCAAGGAGCCAATGATCCTCGTGTAAACATTGATGAGAGTGACCAGATTGTAAAAAGCCTTCGGGATAAAGGTGTTGATGTGCCTTACATGGTAAAATATGATGAAGGCCACGGTTTTGCAAAAGAAGAAAATCGCATGGATTTATATACCGCTATGATGGGATTTTTTGCTGAACAGTTGAAATAATAGTTTTTTATATACTCAATGTATTTAGCGTTGAGTATACCATAAAGTTTAAAGCGAGCCTCTTTTTGAGGTTCGCTTTTTAATTTAAATCAATTGCAAAATGCAACTCTTTATTACACAAATTTAGCATTCAAATTTAGCATAACATCAGCTTCTTTTTTACTTACTAATAGTCATAAAATAGAATCGTAACTAGTGCTGAGCTACCTCGTGGTATAATTCAAATTTTTAATGCAACATTTAAAAACTAAATTGGTATAACTCAACATTGGATTTTCTTAGAACGCGTTTCAAAAGACGCATTATAAATTTAATTGCAAAAATACCAAGCACCAAAGCAACAAACGCGTAAAGAAGGTTAAGTCTGATTTGGGTTATGAAATTCACAAATCTATTTTTTACCTCTCACCAAAAGTCTTGATTCATTCCTTTCTATTTTTAAATAATTTACGAAAACCAAATCATCTAATGATAATTTTATCTGTACATCACTTCGATTGGTTCAATATTTTTTTTATCCCTATCACAATCTACTCCACTTGAAGAATGTTCCTTTTCAAATTTGAAGATTTGTCTGGCACGAAAAAAACATAAAATGAAAGTATCAAAAAGAAGCATTAAAATAAGCCGAGTTGAATCCAAACCATATTATACCAATTTAGCATTCAAATGTCGTATAAAATCAGTTTCTTTTTCACTTATTAATCGTCATAAAATAAAACCATAACTATTGCTATGCTTATATTTTTTTCCTCAATTAAGTAAAAAATAATTCAAATTTTTAATGCAACATTTAAAAACTAAATTGGCATTACTGATTGAAAAAAATTAAAGTGTTAAAAAAAAAGCATAATTCTCTTAATCGATATTAATAAAACCTATAACTTTTATAAATTAAGGTAAAAATGAATACTTTAGAAATTAAGACAATTGAAAAAATTACTCCTGATGTTTTACAAATCAGAACCAGTAAACCTGAAGGCCTTGAGTTTAAGCCAGGACAAGCTACAGAACTTTTTATAAAAAAAGAGAATTGGAAAGATGAAGGCAGACCTTTTACCTTTACTAGTCTACCAGATGATTCTCATCTCGAATTTGTCATTAAAACCTATACAGGCCACGAAGGAGTCACAGATAAACTAGTCGACTTAAAGAGTGGTGACAAATTATTACAAAATGAAATCTTTGGAAATATTTACTTTAGAGGTGAAGGAACTTTTATTGCAGGTGGAGCTGGACTTACTCCTCTTATCGCTATTCTAAGAGACCGCCAGCGAAATGGAGGCAATGAAACTAATAAATTGATTTTCGCAAACAAAACCAGTAAAGACATCATCTTAAAAGATGAACTTAAAGAAATGCTTGGCGATCGTTTTATAAACATTTTATCTGGTGAAAAAACAGAGGACTTTGCAAATGGACGTATCGATCAAAGTTTTCTAAAACAACATATTATTAATTTAAACCAAAAATTCTATGTGTGTGGTCCAGATCCTATGATTGAGAGCGTTGTTAGCGATTTGAAAGCGCTTGGTGTTGAAGCTGAAAACATTATAGTAGAAGGATAATCCAAAAGCATAGTGTAAAAGAAATACCCAAGGCTAACCACAGGGTATTTCTTTTATTGCATTCACTTCCTAATAGCTTAAAAGTTCCTGTATTTTAACTTTTACTTTTTCTGTACTCGGAATCATCGTTTGTTCTAAAGTTGAATTCAGTGGAATAGCAGGCATGTTTTCAGACCCAATTGTCATAACAGGTGCATCCAGATACTGAAAACACTGTTCTTGAATTTTACCGCTTAAGGCTCTGGCAAATGTGTTTTCTGAAGGTTCTTCAGTGACCACCAAACACTTCTTACATTTTTTGACAGACTTCATAATCGCTTCTTCGTCTAAAGGATGCAGTGTTCTTAAATCTACAATTTCAATTTTGTCCTGAAGTCCAAGTTCCTGAGAGGCATTCATCGCCCAATGAACTCCCATTCCATAAGTGATGATACTCATAGTCTCATCATCGTCCTGAGGCCAAATTTCCTGTAACACCCAAGCTTTTCCAAAAGGTAATACGTAATCTTCTGCAGGCTCTATGCTTGTGGCTCCTTTAGTTCCGGGCACCTTACTCCAGTAAAGACCTTTATGCTCAAAAATGACTACAGGGTTTGGATCATGATAAGCCGCTTTCATCAATCCTTTTAGGTCTGCACCATTACTTGGATAAGCAATTTTTAATCCACGGATATTGGTAATCACACTTTCAACGGAAGAAGAATGATAAGGTCCTCCACTACCATAAGCACCAATTGGCACACGGAGAATCATAGAAACGGGCCACTTTCCATTAGAAAGATAGCAACTGCGACTCACCTCAGTAAATAATTGGTTTAACCCAGGCCAGATGTAATCTGCAAATTGAACTTCTACAATAGGCTTTAAACCTACCGCAGACATGCCTACTGTAGAGCCGACAATAAAAGCCTCTTGTATGGGGGTATTGAAGACGCGATGATCTCCAAATTTTTGTGCTAAAGTAGCGGCTTCACGAAAGACTCCTCCTAGCCTACCCCCAACATCTTGTCCATAAAGTAAGCATTCTGGATGTTGGTTCATAAGCTCCTTAATAGCAAACAAAGCACAATCTACCATGACCACTTTTTCTCCACCTTCTGGAGAGCGATTCCCCTTTTCTTCTGTAATGGGTGTCGGTGCAAAATCGTGAGTAAATAAATCCTCTGGCTTAGGATCTTCTGCTAGCAAAGCCTCTTGATAGTCTTTAGCGACTTCAGCTTTAGCTGCTTTTTCAATAGCGTCAAGTTCACCTTCAGTAAACCCATTTTCTAAGAGTTGTTTTTTAAGTTTTGGATATGGATCTCTCATTTTAGATTCTTCTAGATCATCTCTGTAAAATTCCATTCTCACCCCCGAGGTATGGTGATTAAGTAAAGGACATTTAGCATGAACTAAGAAGGGTCTCCGTTCTTTCCTTACGGTGTTGAGTACTTTTTCAAATTCTGTGTAGGACTCTATAAAGTCAGTGCCATCAATACTAATAGCTTCGAGTCCATGAAATCCTTTGGCATATTCAAAGGCATCTTGAGCTCTAGTCTCTTCGGCATTTGCTGAAATATCCCAACCATTATCTTGTACTAAATAAATGATAGGCAGCTGCTTAAGAGCAGCCATTTGAAAAGCCTCTGCTATTTCGCCTTCCGTGACCGAGGCATCTCCCAAAGAACAAACAACCACAGGAGATTCTGAATTCTGAATATCAAACTTAGAGTCTTTGTGTTCTTTATACCAAAATCCCATAGCAGCACCAGTCGCGGGAATCGCTTGCATCCCGGTTGCCGAACTTTGATGTGGAATTTTAGGCTTATCCGCATCGTTCAAACTAGGATGAGAATAATAGGTTCGTCCTGCTGAAAAGGGATCCTCTTTTTTCGCTAAAAGTTGCAACATCAAATCTTTAGGCTGCATGCCAATGGCCAATAAAATGGAATCGTCGCGATAGTATGGGTATATATAATCTTGAGGCTGTAATTGCATACCTACCGCAGTTTGAATCACTTCATGACCACGAGAAGTCGCATGTACATATTTGGAAACCACTTTAAAGTTCTCTTCGTATAATTCTGTCAAGGCTTTCGCAGTGACTAAATTGTTGAAGGCTTTTTTGAATATATCTTTTTTTAATTTCATCGTAAGAATTTTTAATTACAAATTTTTAATCTATAATTTAGATTTTGTTGTCTTAATAATTGAGGTCAATAAACGAACTATTTCTTCACAATCTTCAAGGTGAGTTTTTAAATCAATAACAACTAATTTGCTTTTATCTAAAAGCTGAAGCCAGTAGAGAGTTTCTCTAGCTTCTTTAGATGAAATTGATAATTTGTGAATAAAATCACTAAGACTTTGAGCTGCTTCTGACTCAGCTATATTAGCCCCAATACTTGTTCCACATCGTAGAATCTGCTTTGAAATTATAAATTCATTCTGATCTTGCATTGTTCTGAAGAGCAGAATAATTTTCAAAGAGAAATCAAAGCTTTTATCTTTTACTATATTTTTTTTCATTAAAAATTTTTAATTTAAAATTCTTAATTAACATTGAGTCTCTCTTTTTTCTTCAAGATAATCTGCAATTCGTCTTAAGAAGCTACCAGCTAAAAATCCGTCTACTATTCTATGATCAAACGATAAGGACAAATACATCATCTGCCTGATTTCAATTTTATCACCATCCTCATACTCTATCACTTCAGCTCTCTTTTTGATAATACCTGTCGCTAAAATCGCTGCTTCAGGCTGATTGATAATCGGAGTTCCCATCAAGCTTCCAAAGGTCCCTACATTAGAAATTGTGAACGTACTGCCTTTGGTTTCTTCACTGGTCAACTTATTATCTCTTGCTTTCCTAGCGAGTGCATTCACATTTTTCGCCAAGGCTTCTAAATCTTTTTGATCTGAATGTCTTACTACCGGTACTATTAGATTACCGCTCGGTAAAGCCGTGGCCATCCCGATATGAATATCCTCTTTCACTATGATGTTTTTACCATCTAGTGAAGAATTAATCATGGGAAAATCCTGAATAGCTTTGGTCACGGCCTGAATAAATAAGGGCGTAAAGGTTAATTTTTCTCCTGTTTTCTCTTGGAATTCTTTTTTATTGGCATTCCTCCAGTTTACCAAATTAGTCATGTCTGCTTCCACATAAGCAGTAACATGGGGAGAAGTATGCTTTGAATAGACCATGTGGTCTGCAATCATTTGACGCATGCGATCCATCTCCACGAGCTTGCCTTTTCCTTTATCAAATTTTAAGTCGGGAACTTGAAATCCAGGGGACTTTTCGACTTGGTTTTGAGCGAATTGGGCCGGACGACCATCTTCGATATATTTAAAAATATCTGACTTCTGAAGTCGATCCTTCTTCCCTGATGCTGGAATGCGGGCTAACTCCTCATAGCTGATATGATGTTCTTTTGCAATTTTTTCAACCAGAGGAGAATAAAAATGATGACCTCTTGAACTTGGCGTCCAAGGTTTATTTTCAGTTAGAGATGGATTTTTAGACGTTTTTAAAGCAGGCTGTGGTGGTGAAGGTTTGGTTGGCTTTTTAGCGGTAGGGGTATCTTGATTTTCGATTTTTTCTTCAGAAGAATTACCACGTGTTTCAGAAACACTGGTTTCTTCTAAAATGGCGATCACCTCACCAATTTTGGCGATATCATTAGCTCCATATTTGGTTTCAATTAGAGTTCCAGAAAATGGAGCTGGAACTTCATTATCCACTTTATCTGTCCCCACCTCTACTAAAACATCTCCTTCTTGAAAACTTTCCCCTTCACTTACTATCCAATTTAGAATTGTGCCTTCAGTAATGCTTTCTCCCATTTTAGGAAGTTTGAATTCTGTTTTTACTTTGCTACTCATAATCTTTTTTGTGTAGAATTGAATCTTACTGATCCAAGATCTATTAGTTCATGTTACTCTTTCTTCCGAAATTCCTCAAGCGTCTTGTAGAAATTCTCTTGCTTTGGACGGTGTTTGGGAATCTCTCTAAGCGGTTCCACTTCTTCTAAACTTTCATGACAGTCTGCTGGCAAACGTTGATATAATCTGGTTCCAGCAGTTTTCCATGCGATCATATCTTCTGAGACTTCTTTTATGATTTTTGCAGGATTCCCCACCAACAAACTGCGTTTAGGAATCTTGGATTCTGCTTTTACAAATGCCAAAGCTCCAACAATGCACTCCTCACCAATTTCAGAATCATCCATAATCACAGCATTCATACCTATCATACAGTTTTCTCCTAAATTTGCGCCATGGATGATTGCACCATGACCTACATGTGCTCCTTTTTTTAAGGTAATGCATTTACCTGGGAACATGTGAACCGTACAATTCTCCTGCACATTAACTCCATCCTCTAGAATTATCTCCCCCCAATCTCCACGAATAGCAGCTCCCGGACCAATATAACAGTCTTTTCCTATGATCACATTACCTGTGACTGCAGCCTGTGGATGCACGAAACTCGATTCGTGAACAATAGGGGTGTGATTTTTGAATTTGTAAATCATATATTTCCGCTTAAGCGGAAATCTCGTTCCGCATAATTAAAATTCATTTTCTCAACCTAGATTTAGAAAAGTCTAAGTTCCAATTATCAGATAAGTCAAACCAATTAGGATTCATTTCTTCAATTAAATCTATTTTCCAAGCTCTATTCCATTTTTTAAATCTTCGCTCTCTTTTACATGCCTCATCACTTTTTTCGAATTCTTCAAAATAAACTAACTTATCACAATTGTAACGTGATGTAAAAGAATTTGGATAGGTTCTAGATTTATGCTCCTTAACTCGTTCATCTAAATTATTGGTCACACCAATATAAATAACTCTGTTGTTTTTATTTGTCATGATGTAAACGTAATGATTCATCCTATCAATCAATTTAGAGTCTTATAGCTTAGTCTTAGGTGGAGGTGGACAACCGCCTTCGCGGATGATTACTATTCAAACCTCTTCAATTTCTCCTTAGTAAACGAACTCAATACTAACTTACCACTTATTTCCGCTTAAGCGGAAATCTCGTTCCGCATAATTAAAATTCATTTTCTCAACCTAGATATAGAAAAGTCTAAGTTCCAATTATCAGATAAGTCAAACCAATTAGGATTCATTTCTTCAATTAAATCTATTTTCCAAGCTCTATTCCATTTTTTAAATCTTCGCTCTCTTTTACATGCCTCATCACTTTTTTCGAATTCTTCAAAATAAACTAACTTATCACAATTGTAACGTGATGTAAAAGAATTTGGATAGGTTCTAGATTTATGCTCCTTAACTCGTTCATCTAAATTATTGGTCACACCAATATAAATAACTCTGTTGTTTTTATTTGTCATGATGTAAACGTAATGATTCATCCTATCAATCAATTTAGAGTCTTATAGCTTAGTCTTAGGTGGAGGTGGACAACCGCTTTCGCGGATGATTACTACTCAAACCTCTTCAATTTCTCCTTAGTAAACGAACTCAATACTAGCTTACCACTTATTTTCGCACGTTCCAGAAGAAGTTCATCCCAATCTTCAGTCCCTCGCCAAAACATTTGCTTCATATGTTTTACCGCCTCTGGATTATATTCACACACGTTTTTAGCAAACTCTTCTACGGCGAGATCCAACTCTTCAGTAGTATCAAAAACCTTTGCAAATAATCCTTTTTGATTTGCCCATTCTGCTGAATAAAAAGAATTGGCATCGATAGCTATTTGTGACATTCCACTTACACCAAGTTTGCGTTCTACTGCAGGTCCAACGACAAAAGGTCCAATGCCTAAATTTAATTCACTGAGTTTGATTGCCGAATGCTGCGTGGCCATGCAGTAATCCATAGCTGAGGCTAATCCAACCCCACCACCAACAGTTTTACCTTGCACGCGACCAATAATAAATTTTGGACACTTTCGCATCGCATTGATCACATTGGCAAATCCACTAAAAAAGGTTTCACCTGTCACTTCATCATTGATGGAAATTAGCTCTTTAAAGCTTGCTCCAGCACAAAAAGTACGATTACCCCCAGATTTTAAAATGAGTACTAAAACCTCATCGTCTTTACCTGCGTCTGTGATGGTACTTGCCAATTTGGCCAAAATATCACTAGGCAAGGAATTGTGAGCTGGATGAAAAAATTCAATAGTTGCAATTTTATCCTTAATATCTTTTTTTACGTATGGTTTAGTCATATTTTTTTTATTTCTCAATCGTTTTCGAATGCTTTCTAAAACTGATTATTATTGATCTAATATACGATCTGATTAACATTTAGCCACGTCATTAGAGGTCGCTAAATCTGTTTTTTTTTATATCAACCCAAATTGCTGAAAATGATGATTAAAGTGTTTGCGGTTTAATAGTTTCCAATCAAAACTAGTAAGTTCACCGAAGACTGCGTTTTTGGTAATCGCCTTAGGATGCTCTCTAAAAAATACTACAAAATTATCATAAGCCTCTAGCAGAGACATTTTAGCTTCAGATAAACCCTCATACTTTAAAGGTTCCAACTCATCTTTCTTCATCAAGGGCATTTTATAGCCTCTAGGCATTTTTTCGTAATTGTATAAGGTTTCTTGAACTTTCTCAATATGTTCTTCTGGAGCGTTAATTTCAAAATTAGAAATTTCACCTGTAGCGATTCGCAAACTCATTTCGAGATGTTCTACCATATGCTGCGGCGTCATCAGTCCCCATTGAGCAGTTGCCGATTCATCTAACTCTCTTAACTTATCTTCAATAAAAGATCGATCTACTTCATAAAAAGTGGTTTGTTTTTTCTGTACCATAGTCAAAATCGTAGCAATAGCCACTAACTTATCATCCTCTTCCACAGCCTCTGTGTCGAAGACTTCCACGTACCATTTTACAATACCGCTAGGTAGTTCTTTTCCTTTTTGATCGCGGTCCACCTTTTCTTTACAGGTTAAGCGCACATGAATAGTATCATTATGATATAAAGGGCGTAGAAATCGGATTTCCTCTAAGCCGTAATTGGCTGCTACAGGTCCTTTATTAGGATATACAAACAATCCAGCTGCAGCAGAAATAATAAGATAACCATGAGCAGTCCGCTGCTCAAAAATGCTCCCTTCTAAAGATGTAATATCTGTATGTGCATAGAAATGGTCCCAAGTGAGGTTTCCAAAATTAATAATGTCGGTATCCGTCAAAGTACGGTTATGGGTTTTGAGGGACATTCCAGGTTGAATATCCTCCCAATGGTAAGCAAAAGGATGATTTTCAGCATCTTTATAGTCAGCTTTGGGTTGATAAATTCCTGTGATTTCGGTTAATGTTGTTGGACTTCCTTGGATAGCACAACGCTGCATAAAATGTTTAATACCACGCTTTCCCCCCATTTCTTCACCACCGCCAGCCCTACCTGGGCCACCGTGAACTAGATTTGGTAATGGTGCACCGTGACCTGTACTTTGCTTAGCAGATTCTCTATTGATCGACAGTATTCTACCATGATGAGAAGCTGCTTGAATGGTATAGTCTCTTGCAATAATGTCACTATTGGTAAAGATAGAACTGACCAATGAGCCCTTTCCTTTTTTAGATAATTTTATAGCATCCTCCAGGGTTTTATAAGGCATGAGTGTGCTTACAGGACCAAAAGCTTCTGTAATATGGGCAGCTTCGTTTTCAAAAGGATGATTTTCTCTTAATAAAATAGGCTTCATAAAAGCTCCTTTTGCATAATCAGCTCCAATGGTTTTAGCTTCATCAAAATTACCATAAACGAGCTCAGCTGTTTTTGAGAGTTCTAAAATTGACTTTTTAACAGCCTCCACTTGGTTCTTATCAATTAAACTGCCCATGCGAACTTCTTTGAGTCGGGGGTCGCCTAACGTAACTTTATCCAAGGCTTTACCTAAAGCAATTTGCACATCTTCTATCAGTTGTTCTGGAACTAGAATACGTCGTATCGCGGTACACTTCTGACCACATTTTACGGTCATTTCATTTCGAACTTCACGAATAAACAAATCAAATTCTGGTGTCCCAGGCACAGCATCTTCCCCTAAAACGGAAGCGTTCAAAGAGTCGGCTTCCATCGTAAAAGGCACAGATTCTTCTAAAAGTCTAGGATGATTTTTAAGTAACCGACCCGTTTTGGCCGAGCCTGTAAAGGTCACAATATCTTGAGATTCTGTAGAGTCCAAAATATTCTTTGCCGTCCCACTGATAAGCTGTAAACCGCCTTCTGGCAAAATTCCAGAGGCAATAATTTCTTTGACGACAGCTTCAGTTAAATAAGCCGACTGTGGTGCTGGAAGGACTACAGCAGGAACGCCGGCCATCCAATTGACCGCACATTTCTCCAACATACCCCAGACTGGGAAATTAAAGGCATTGATATGAATAGCAACTCCTTCCTTAGGTACTAAGATATGATGGGCCATAAAACGACCACCGTGTGAGAGATCAATAGGATCCCCTTCCACATCAAAAGGTTGATTTGGAAACAGTTTACGCAGAGAAGCATTAGCAAAAAGATTACCAAAACCCCCGTCGATATCGAACCAAGAATCCATTTTGGTAGCTCCTGTTCTATAGCTTAAGTCATAAAATACTCTTTTCTTTTTTTGAAGATGAAATGCTAATGCCTTCAGCATATTCCCGCGTTCCTGAAAGGTCATCTTTCTTAAAGTATCTCCTTTTTCTCTACCATAGGCGAGGACTTCTGGAACATCGAAACCATCTACATTGATGTTTGTAAAATGTTCTCCAGTTATGGAATCAAAAATAGGCTTACCTTCTCCTTTACCTTGTGTCCATTGACCCTGAATATAACTTTGTGTGGTTTGCATAGTTTATTTTAAAGAGTTTAAAACTGATATTTGATGATTTTGTTGAGACTTTCAATAATTTTAGACAATTTATCACTATTAAAAGTACCTAGTTTGTTTTTAAACCGTTCTTTTGAAATAGAGTGAAAATGAACCGTCATTGTTTCAGACTTCTTAGATAATCCATTGATTTTATTTGGCGAAACAAATAGGTTGCCACGATAATTTTTCAATTTAAAATTTTAGGACAAATGATCCCTGTTTTCAAATTTCCTGAAATAATCACAGATGGTCTTCTGTTGCTTTGTTCACTTCCTGTTATCGTATCGAGATAAACAGCTCTGTCCAATTGTTCTAAGTAAATTTCTAATTCCATTTCAATACTCATATTTTTCAGCATCTTATAGTCCATCGAAGCTATAAGCTGCTCCTGAAGTAATTTATCAGGTAATGACGATGTGAATGTGCTCACAAAAATAATTTTATATTTAATATTCTAAAACAAAAACTTAGCTCACGTTTTCAATTACTGCCGCGTAACCTTGTCCTACACCAACACACATGGTCACTAGGGCATATTTTTTTCCAGTTAATTTTAATTCTAAAGCTGCTGAATAGACTAATCGGGCTCCTGTTACCCCAAGAGGGTGGCCAATGGCAATTGCCCCTCCATTAGGATTAATTCTAGCATCATCATCTTTTAAGCCCCAAGCTCTTATACAAGCTAGAGATTGCGCAGCAAAAGCTTCATTTAACTCAATAATGTCCATGTCTTCCATTTTTAGACCAGCTTTTGCCAAGGCTTTGTTAGAAGCTTCCACGGGTCCAATACCCATGATTCTTGGTTCAACACCAACGACGGCAGAACTCAAAATTTTAGCCATAGGTTGAAGACCGTATTTTTTTACAGCATTTTCTGAAGCTATAATTGTAGCAGCTGCTCCATCATTAAGGCCAGAAGAATTACCTGCCGTTACACTTCCACCTTTGCGGAATGCTGGTCCTAACTTACCCAAGATCTCCAATTGGGTTTGATGCTTTATAAATTCATCTTTATCAAATAAGATCGGATCTTTTTTCCGTTGTGGGATTTCTACGCCAATAATTTCTTTAGACAGTCTGCCATTTTCTTGAGCTTTGGTAGCCTTCATTTGAGAGCGATATGCAAAAATATCTTGGTCCTCTCGTGAAATTTTATGCATGTCCACAAGGTTTTCTGCGGTAACGCCCATACCATCTGTCC
Organism: Psychroflexus torquis ATCC 700755; assembly: GCF_000153485.2. Taxonomy (NCBI): domain Bacteria; kingdom Pseudomonadati; phylum Bacteroidota; class Flavobacteriia; order Flavobacteriales; family Flavobacteriaceae; genus Psychroflexus; species Psychroflexus torquis. The sequence goes on from NC_018721.1 coordinate 845,917, forward strand.
CATAAGACTCTTCCATTTTTGGATTGATAAATCTCCATCCAAAGCTTGTGTCGTACATTTTAGCATCATTTCCATAAGCCGAAGAGGGTTTTGTTATGGCATAGGGTCCTCGAGTCATATGCTCAACACCACCTGCTATAAAGAGGTCGCCATCTCCTGCTTTTATTGCTCTATTTGCATGTATAATAGCAGAAAGTCCACTACTACACAATCGGTTGACGGTTTCACCTGGAACGGTAAAAGGTAAACCAGCTAACAGCGAACACATGCGAGCTACATTTCGATTGTCTTCCCCAGCTTGATTAGCACATCCTAAAATCACATCATCATAAGCTTTTTTGGGAATATTAGGATTCCGCTTTACTACTTCTTTAATAACTAAAGCTCCTAAATCGTCTACCCTTAATGGAGACAGGGCTCCCTTATAATTTCCTATTGGCGTTCTTATGCCATCTATAATGTATGCGTCCATATTTTATTATTATCTAAAAGTAAATTCAATTATTAATGTTTTACTCCCATTCTTTAGAAGTTCTGTAAACAACTCCCTTAAATAAGGCTACTATTTGTTCTCCTTTTTTTAGTTCAACGATGTGAAATCCTAGCTTATTTTTGGTCACTTCAACTATGGATTCTGCTGTGATATAATCATTTTCATGTAAGGCTTCTATATGGTTAATCGAGGTTTCTATAGAGACCGCATAGTTTCCGTGGGTATTCGCAGCAAAACCGAAGGCTGTATCTGCTAAAGAATAGGTAATCCCACCATGGGCTTTTTGCATAGAATTCAGCATTTCCCTTCTTATTTTTAAGCCTACCTTACATTTTCCTAGGCTAATTTCCAAAATTTCAACGCCTAACCAAGAACTAAAGGCATCTTGGGAAAGCATTTTTTCAGGTATGGTAGTTGGTTTCATAAGTTGATTGGTATGTTTAAATTCCTAGATCTCAAACACTTTATTTTCTTTATTTAATTGACGAAGCAACGGGCTACATCTGTAGCGATCTTCTCTATACGTATCATACAGAAAATCCATCTGTTCTACGCACCAATCGATTCTTTTTTTATTGGCCCAGCTCAGTAAGCCTTTCGGATAATTAACACCCTTGGTCATCGCCAAATCAATGTCTTTAGCCGTGGCAATATTTAAAGATAAGGCATCAGCAGCTTCATTAATAAGCATAACAAGGATTCTATTAAAGATTTTTTCACCTTGAGCTTTATCCTTTACAGGGGGTATCTTCTTAGCATTTTCTGAGTAGTTATAAAATCCCTTTCCAGATTTCCTACCTAAATATCCTGCTTCAGCATACCGTTTTTGTGTTAAAGAGGGCTTGTAACGCGGATCGTAATAAAAGGCTGTAAAAACAGTTTCTGTTACGGTGTAGTTCACATCATTACCAATAAAATCCATCAGTTGAAAAGGCCCCATCCTAAACCCTCCAAGCTCTTTCATAGCCCAGTCTATAGTTGCAAAACCGGCTTCCCCTTCTGGTAGTCCTGCGAAACCTTCTTCATAGATCCGCAGCGCTTCTCCATAAAAAGGCCTAGCCACTCGATTCACAATAAATCCAGGAGTGTCTTTTGCTTTAACCGCTATTTTCTTCCAACTCTCGATAATAGAAAACACATCTTCAAATACCTTACTCGAGGTTTGCACAGCTGGCACCACTTCTACCAAGGGCATTAATGGAGCAGGATTAAAAAAGTGAATCCCAATGCATCGTTCTGGTTTTTCTAAGGCAGAAGCTATAGACGCTATGGAAAGCGAGGAGGTGTTACTAGCTATTATCGCTTCGTCAGATTGATAGCTCTCCAGTTCTTTAAAGACCTTTTGTTTAATGTCTAGATTCTCGACGATCGCTTCGATGGTTAAATCGGCATCCGATAAATCTTTTAGGCTTTCCACATAAGTGATGTTGGACTGTATCCTCGTTTTTTCTATGTCATCTATACGTCCTTTTTCAATCAAACGATTGAGTATTTTCTCTAAAGACTGCTTCGCCTTTTCTAAAGCTTCCTTTTTTGTATCGTAAATTTTTACGCGACACTCAGCTGTTGCAGCGACTTGAGCAATACCACTTCCCATGGTTCCACTTCCTATAATAGCTATGTTCATAAACTGAAATATTGAATATCGAATAATTAATTCTCAATTATAAAGTTTTAATTATTCAATGAGTGTTTTAATTAGTTTGTAATTTTTAGATATCGAATTCTATTTATTTTTTTGTTCTGATGTTCTAATACTAGTAACAAATATGGCTATCAATTGATTGTTTTCTTCTAATAATTCGTCCAACTTTTTAAAGTTTTCAATCAATTCTGCTCCCTTTTGGATTTTTAAATTTACTAATGACTCCCTTAATTCTTTTAAACACAAACGCATTTTATGTAAAAAATCTCGTGGAGATTCTGCACTCTGCGCTTCTCCATAGTTTAAAGCGGCCGATGTGGTTGATCTAATTAATTGTTTAGCCAAGTGTTGAGAAGCAAAAGATCCATTCAAATTGCCAGAAACAAGAATCACGTTTACCGAGAAATTAATTAAACGATTTTCAATATCATATTTGTATTTACTCATATTTAAAATTATTCAAGAGTCAATTTTTCACTTCGACATTCAGTAATCAATGTTCTAAGTTCTGTATTAGGTATTCCTTATTCAGCATTCGTTATTCAGCATTCTCTATTTTGCATTCTCTATTCAAAATTCGTTATTCGTTATTCAGCATTCTCTATTCAATATTCGGCATTCATTATTCTCTATTCAGCATTCCCTATTCAGCATTCATTATTTTCTATTCAGCATTCGTTATTCAGCATTCGTTATTCAGCATTCCTTATTCAGCATTCAATATTCTTACTTCCCTTTAAATTCAGGCTTGCGTTTCTCCATAAAGGCGGCAACTCCCTCTTCATAATCCTCTGTAGACGCGGCTGCGATTTGATACTCCGATTCTAGTGCTAATTGTTCTTCTAAGGTGTTATTGAAAGATTTATTAAGTGCTTTTTTGGTGTATGCCAAGGCTTTTGTGGGCATCTTTGATACTTTTTTAGCTAAACTTTCCACTTCCTCATGAAAGGTTTCTGTAGAAAAATATTTATAAATCATCCCCATGCGCTCAGCTTCCACAGCATCTACTTTATCCCCAAGCATTGCAAGAGCGGATGCCCTTTGAAACCCGATTAACCGGGGTAGAAAAAATGTTCCTGCTGAATCTGGAATTAAACCAATTTTAGAAAAAGCTTGTATAAAGCTTGCTTCTTCCGAGGCTACTACTATATCGCAGGCTAAAGCAATATTAGCTCCTGCACCAGCGGCGACTCCATTAACAGCAGCGATCACTGGCTTTTCTATATTTCTGATTCTGGTGATAATCGGATTGTAATGGTCGTCCAAGATCTTTTTAAACCCAGGATTTTGTTCGGGGTCTGTGATTTCTTGTAAATCTTGACCTGCACAAAAAGCTTTGCCTTCTCCAGCAAGCACTATAGCTCGAACCTCATCATTGCTGCTGCAATCGTCTAAAGTTTTCTGTAGGTTGAAAGCCATTTCTCTGTTGAAGCTATTGTATTTCTTAGGCCTATTGAACTTAATATAGGCGACTTGATCTTGTATATTTAGTAAAATACTGGAATCCATTATTTTAGAATTTTTTATGAATTTATAGATCGAAAAGTTACGAAATTGAGACGTAACTAATTTGAATTTTTAGCTGAGCTTTAGAACTAGAAAACTGAAAGTCACTTAAAAAATTGTAGTTAAATAACTTTGTAAAAAGCCGTTTCAGAGAAGCCTCGGTTAGGGATTGAGGCCTTTGTTGGAGCTCTTCTCGTTTTTGATGAGAAAGCGACGGGCGAAAGCGCGACCCCTCCCGATAGCGATAGTTATGAGAGGGGAAACCGCCAAATTATTTTAAGTTAGACATTTGAAATAATCGAAAGTCTCTTCGCAATCCTCACATTTAAACATGGCCTTGCAAGCTGTAGAACCAAATTGACTCACCAGTCTTGTATTCTTAGACTCACACTGTGGACAAGAAATGACCCGTTTATTTCCTAACAAAGCCTCCTTATCTGAAGTGGCGTCCATTGGAGGGGCTATCCCATAATCTCTTAGAGCTTGCTTTCCTTCATCGGTCATCCAATCGGTAGTCCAAGCTGGAGATAAAATGAGTTTAACTTTTGGAATGTAACCGTGTTTCTTGAGTTCTGTTTTGATATCATCTCCTATTACATCCATAGCAGGACAACCACTGTAGGTGGGAGTAATTTCAACAAAAACGTTTTCCCCCTTTAAATATGCTGACCTTACAACACCTAAGTCGATAATGGAAAGCACGGGGATTTCTGGATCCGGAACTGATTTGAGGATCGAAAAGAGTTCTGCTTCTATGTATACATCTTCAGTCAAAAGCTATAGTGAATTTAGAAGTTTATAAATAAAATTGCTGGAACAATACTTTTAATTTTAAGTATCCAACTCAATTTAAGACCTAAGACTTACCATTTCATATCTGGGTAAGTGCGTTGCATAAACTGCATGTCGGATAAAATATATCCCATATGTTCTGAATGTATTCCTTTTTTCCCTCCTTTTTGGAAATATTCTACCTCGGGGATTTGAAGTTTACATTCTTTAAGTAAACTATTTACCACTGTGTAATACTCAGATTTCAACGTTGAATTATCAACTCCAAAACCAGCATCAGCAACAACTTGGTCATCTTTTGTCATATGAAACAATTCATCGGTAAACACCCATAAATCATTAACGGCCTGTTGTGTTTTCTGTTTACTTTCTTTAGTTCCATCTCCAAGCCTTTTTAACCAATCTCCAGAAAATCGCTTGTGATAGGACACTTCTTTTAAACTCTTTTTAGCGATAGCTTGAAAGTTGACATTCTTGGATTTCTCTAGTTCTTTTAAAAGTAAATAATGAAACACGTCAAAGAAATACTGTCGGACAATGACATAAGCGAAATCTGTATTTGGCTGTTCTACCAAAAGGACATTTTTATATTCTCTTTCTTTTCTTAAAAAAGCCACATCATCTTCAGTGATATCTTTTAGGGACAATTCGGCTACATATTGATAATAGCTTCGAGTTTGCCCTAATAAATCCAAGGCTATATTTGTTAATGCAATATCGGTTTCCAAAGTAGGCCCGTGACCGCACAATTCTGAAATACGCTGACCTAAAATCATCGAGTTATCAGCGATACCATGGATATAATGTATTAAATTTTCATTTGTCATTTGATAGTGTCTTATAAAGTTGAAGGAAAAAACACCTTTCTACATGTGTTCAATATCGTCCGGTAAGTCATAAAATGTAGGATGACGATATGCTTTATCTGTTGCTGGTTCAAACATTTCTGCATTATCATCGGGATTGGAGGCTTTTATATTTTTGGACTCTACCACCCAAATACTTACGCCTTCATTTCTTCTCGTATAAACATCTCTCGCATTTTTGAGAGCCATCTCTGCATCTGGGGCATGTAAGCTTCCGAAATGGCGATGTTCTAAGCCATTTTTACTCCTTACAAATACTTCCCAAAGCTGCCAGTTCTTTTTCATACTCATTTTATAAATAATCGATTTTTAATCATTGTACTATTCTGAATTACACAGCCTGTTTTGCCTCTTGGCTTTCGGCTTGTTTTTCAGCATAAGCTACAGCGGCATCTCTTACCCATTCTCCGTTATCCCAAGCATTTTTTCTAGCAGAGATTCTCTCCTTATTACACATCCCGTGACCTTTTACCACTTGCCAAAACTCTTCCCAGTCTATCTCTCCGAAATCGTAATGACCCGTTTCGTTATTGTATTTTAACTCTGAATCTGGGATGTTTAAGCCAATAATATCTGCTTGAGGAACCGTTTGGTCAATAAACTGTTGACGCAACTCATCATTCGACTTACGTTTGAGCTTCCATATCATGGATTGCTCCGTGTGTGTAGATTGCTCATCGGTTGGACCAAGCATCATTAAAGCTGGCCACCACCATCTATTCAAGGCATCTTGCGCCATGTCTTTTTGTTCTTGAGTTCCGTTACAAAGGGTCATCATGATCTCATAACCTTGTCTTTGGTGAAAACTCTCTTCTTTACAAACTCTCACCATTGCTCTGGCATAAGGTCCAAAAGAGGTACTACAAAGCGGCACCTGATTAATAATTGCTGCGCCATCCACTAACCAGCCAATCGCACCCATATCTGCCCAAGTTAAAGTAGGGTAGTTAAATATGCTTGAATATTTTGCTTTACCAGAATGCAACTGCTCATAGAGTTCTTCTCTAGAAATTCCAAGGGTTTCACAAGCGGAATAAAGGTACAAACCATGACCTGCCTCATCTTGAACTTTAGCTAAAAGCGCTACTTTTCTCCTTAGAGACGGTGCACGTGAAATCCAATTTGCTTCTGGAAGCATTCCAACTATCTCAGAGTGGGCATGTTGGGAAATTTGACGGATATGTGTTTTTCTATATTTTTCTGGCATCCAGTCTTTTGGTTCAATCTTTCCATCACGAGCAATCTTAGCATCAAACATCTCTTCCAAACTTCGGATTTGGTCAGCATTAGCAATCTTCTTTTCTGTATGACTCATAGCGTTTAGTTTTTAAAATTCAATTTTACTTTATCCTTTTTTATAATATGCCGCTGTTCGGCTATCTAAGTTTTAGACATCAAAATCAACAGTAACCTTATCTGATGTTGGAACCGCTTGACAACTCAAAATATAATTTTGAGCTACTTCGTTTTTATCCAAGGCATAATTGACTTTCATCTCTGCTTGACCTTCCATCACTCTGCATTTACAGGTACTACACACACCACCCTTACAAGCGAAGGGCAAATCTGCTCCAGCTGCTAAAGCAGCATCTAAAATATTATCAAAGTCCTTGGTCATTGCAAAGTGAAACTCTTTCCCACCGTCTAAGATAGTAATTTGAGTGCCATCTATCCTTTTGGCCATTGCTGCTTCTGTACGCTTCTTATCTTCTTCAGAAAGGCCTGTTACAAAAAGTTCATAATGAATATGATCTTTACTTAACCCCAAGGTAGCCAATTCATCTCGGATCATAAAAATCATCTTCTCAGGTCCACAGATAAAAGTCTCATCGACTTGCTCAATATCAAAAACAGTATTGGCTAAAGTTTGGATTTTCTCTGGTGTAAATCTTCCGTTGAGAAGTTCTATATCCCTTTGTTCTCTCGTTAAAAAATAGAAAATTTCAACTCTTCCAAAATATCGATTTCGCAATTGTTCTATTTCTTCTTTAAATATAATAGATTTTGCATTCTTATTTAAATAAAACAGCTTGCAATTCGCTTTTGGCTCTTTGGCGAGGTGAGTTTTAAGCATTGACAAAACAGGCGTAATGCCACTACCAGCTGCAAAAAATAAAAAGGTTTTTTCTTTATGATCGTCCACCCCAACTCCAAATTCTCCACTCGGCGGCATGACTTCCAAAATATCATTAGCTTTCAACTCCTGGTTGACAAATGTTGAAAATTTACCTTCAAAAATTTGCTTAACGGCAACTTTCCATTCGTCATCCACAGGACTAGAACACAAGGAGTAAGACCGCCTGACGTCTTCTCCGTTGATATCTTTTTTTAAAGTTAGATGCTGACCCTGCTGGTATCTAAACTCATTCTTTAACTCTGCGGGAATATCGAAGGTCACTACTGAACACTCTTCAGTCTCCTTATAAACTTCTTTTACCTTAATCGGAAAAAAACTAGCCATTAATTATCAATTTATAAACAAAACTAACGATTGTTAGTTTATAAACAAAAAAATTGGTGTTAAAATTTAGAGTCTGTAAAGCATAAAACTATTTCAGGTACTCTACTTTGGCATCGATAGGAGATTTTCTCTTTCCTTCTAGAAGTTCACCATCTAATTTTCCCATATAAAAAAAACCTAAACAGCTTTCACCTTCATTAAAGTTAAAGAATTCATCCAGATGGTAAATAAGAGAAGGAGAGCTCCAATACGCACCAATTTTTAATGCTGTACAAGCAAGCCACATATTTTGAACAGCCATCGCCACTGCAGAAATTTCTTCCCATTCTGGAGGTACTCCTTTTGGGCTTTTTTGAATACAGATAGCTATAACCGTATGGGAATTCTCAAACTTAGAACTGATTTTCTTATTTTTAAAAGAAGAAGGCTTATCCTCTAATTCCGCATTCTTTTCTATAAGATAATCAGCAAGTTTCAACCTGCTTTCTCCCTGCATAACCTTAAACCTCCAAGGTTCGGTATTTCTATGGGTTGGAGCCCAATTGGCAGATTCTAAAATTTTCTGCAACTCTTCTTCTGTAATAGGTTGCTTATTATATTGATTTGGTGAGACTGTTCGTCTTTGCTGAATAAGTTCAAAAATATCCATAGTCTATTTATTTTGAAAAAATTCTAGAATCGCTTTTTTGATTCTTGTTCGGTCTTCATCAGTAAGATTAGATCCTGATGGTAAGCATAAACCTTCCTCGAATAACTGCTCCGCCACTTGACCACCATAAAACGGCATTTTTTCGAAAACAGGTTGTAAGTGCATCGGTTTCCAAAGTGGACGGCTTTCTATATTATATTGCTCCAAGTGTAAACGAAGATCTTCTCGGCTCACCCCTTTTGTAGGTTCTGGACGAACTGTAATTGCTGATAACCAATGGTTGCTGAAAAAATCATCACTAGGCTCTGTAAAGACCTCCACTCCCTCAATAGTTTCAAATATCGACTTATAAAAGTGAAACATCCCCCTTCTAAGTCCAACATGCTCATCCAAAACTTTCATCTGTCCACGACCAATTCCAGCTGAGATGTTACTCATTCGGTAATTGAATCCAACTTCAGTATGTTGATAATGTGGTGCAGCATCTCTAGCTTGAGTCGAATAATAAACGGTTTTATCTTTTGACTCTTTATCCGCACAGACCAAAGCACCTCCACCAGAAGTCGTAATGATTTTATTCCCATTGAAGGAAAGTGCTGCAAACTCTCCAAACGTCCCACAATTCTTGGATTTATAGGTGGACCCTAACGATTCCGCTGCATCCTCAATAATAGGAATGCTATATTTCTGTGCAACAGCTCCTACCTCATCAACTTTATAAGGCATCCCATATAGATGAACTGGGATAATAGCTTTAGGCTTTTTACCTTTAGAAATTCTATCTACAATAGCCTCTTCTAAAGCTTTGGGGCAAATATTCCAAGTTGAAACTTCGCTGTCTACAAAAATAGGCGTTGCCCCTAGATACATAATAGGATTTGCAGATCCGCAAAAAGTAAAACTTTGGCAAATCACCTCATCTCCATGACTTACTCCTAACTGGACTAGGGCCAAATGAATAGCTGCAGTACCACTGCTTAATACTCCTATTTGTTTATCATTTCCAAGATACTGCTGTAAGTCTTCTTCAAATCCATTGACATTTGGACCTAAAGGTGCAATCCAATTTTCTTCAAAAGCTTTTGCAACAAACTCTTGTTCTTGGCCTCCCATATGAGGAGAGGATAACCATATTTTTGATAATTCTGAAGACATTGAATTTAGATTTAGTTAAGGAACGGTAAAAGTATAGTTTTTAGAAGAATGTTTAGGTCATATACAAATGAAACTTCTTTGTAGTAGCGAAGATTTAACTCTACTTTTTGAGGGAACAAGACTTCGTCATTATAGGCCAGCGGGTTGCTTTGCTGAGCAAGGATTACTTCTTCATTTGCAAATTGTAAAGATGCTAAACCAGTAATTCCTGGTTTCAATTGAAGAATCAAACGGCTTTCCCCTGTCAATTTATCATAATACCCAGGAATATCTGGCCGAGGTCCGACAAGACTCATATCTCCTTTTATAACATTAAAAAGTTGTGGAAGTTCATCAATTTTTGTTTTCCGTATACCCCTCAAAAAGGCATTGGTAGAAGTATTGGTTTTGATCGTTTTAAATTTATACACTGTAAAGTAATCACCACCCTGACCTACTCGAGTTTGATAAAAAATAGGATTGGAAAGATGGATAAGAAAAAGGACTACATAGATTAAGATCAAAAATGGAAATAGAATTATCACTCCAAAAAGACTTAAGAACACATCCAAAAAAAACTTTCCAAACTTTAAATACATAGGCTAAAATAAATAAAACAAAGAATACTCAATAAAAACACTTGACTAAATACATAAATAAATCTAAAGATATTGAGAGTAAAAAAAATACCTAAGAGATGCTCTTGTGGAATTTCGTTACGACTTGACAAGTATCCCTTTTAAAAGAATATCGGTGATGTCTTTTTTTAAGTCGTTTTCACTTAGATCACTCCGCTTGCGATACCACAGATGCAAGGTTCTTAAAGTCGACAGGAGTGAAAATAAAATAATATCTATATTTTGAAACGCAATCTCCTTATGCTCAATTCCTTGAGTTATAATACTTCTCAAATCATTTTCATAGGTGTCTCGCATCATTTTAAAATCTTCAAGGTGCTTACCTTCCAGATGCATCCAGTCATTATTGAGAATAGCGATAGCTTCTGGATTATTTATCGTTAAGTCCACATGATGTTTAATGACGCCTTCCAACTGTGTTTTGGCATCCACATTGAGACTTTTTATAATATTCATTTCATGGGTGAAATAACGGGCAACATCCAATACAATTTCAGCTAAAATCTCTTCTTTAGAAGAAATATGATTATATAGGCTAGCCGCTTTAAAATCTATTACTTTGGCTAAATCTCGCATACTTACAGATTTGTAGCCTCGTTCTCTAAATAGGGTTTTTGCAGTATCTATTATTTCTTGCTTTCGAGTCATAGGGTCTAGAATCTCATAAAAGAATACTTTTTAGTAAGCTCTTCTTTAAATTTATATTGGTAGGCTTTTAATTTTGAGTCAGTTTTTCCAGAGGAATCCATAGGCCGATGAGCCAAAGATTTTTGAAGCTTTTCCACTTTAGCCATGTCCTCATAAATCCCTTCAGAAATAAAACTATGCATAAATTTTTCCCAGATCATATCAATGGCTACCTCACTGGGATGAATCAAATCTCTTTTATAAAATCGATAATCCCGAAACTCGTCTATCATCAATTCATAAGACGGGAAATACTGAAGTTTTGAAGATGACATCTCCTCTAAAACACGGTACAAAGCAGATATTAAATGAGATTTACTTCTTGAATTTTCAAGCATTCCATCCTTAATATGTCTTACAGGAGATACCGTAAAAATAATATTAACCTTTGGATTTATCTCCCGAATACAGTTGACAAGTCTAGACAAAATTTGATGTAACTCTTCTACCGAAATCAATTGCTTTTCGAACTTAGCTTGAGGAACTTTATGGCAATTGGCGACCCGCTGACCAGAAGCTATATGTGTATAAACGAATGATGTCCCCAAAGTGATAAGGACATGACTGGACTCTACACAGGCTGTTTTAAGTTCTCTTCCTGCTGAATTTAATTCTGCTAAAATTTCAGCCGAAGACGTCCTGCTTAATCTGGAATGAGCATAAAAAGAATGCCATTTTTGATCCTGTTGAAATACATCATCTATTGAAAAGGAGTCGTTAGATAATGCTTTCTCCAAGACGTTCAATAAGACCTGCGGATGAAACAAGATTCCAAATGGATTTTGAGTGGTTTTGAATTTATAATAAGTCAATTTATCACCGATATGTTCCGCAAAACAAGAGCCTAAACTCAACAGTTTTGAGTTGTAATCGATAGGCGATGACGACAACTGTAAAGGAATTTCGGTGGTTAATTTCATTTTATTTTTTTGATTACTTGCCTTCTACAATAGTTTTTGCCTCGGCTAAAGCTTGAGGTATACCTTCCGGATTTCTACCCCCAGCAGTCGCGAAAAAAGCTTGTCCGCCCCCACCGCCTTGGATGTGCTTACCTAGAGATTTTATAATTTTTCCAGCATTCCAGGACTTGGACTCCACTAGAGCCTTAGAAATATAGCAAGCCAGTAATGCCTTACCATTCTGCTTCGAAGCTAGAACGACAAATAAATCAGTGTGTTCTCCACCAAGCTGAAAAGCCAAATCCTTCATGGCATTTGCATCCAAATTGACCTGATGAGCTAAAAATTGAATGCCATTTATGTCTTTCAGTTGAGATTGAACTTCAGTTTTAACTTGCTTTAGTTTCAAGACATTCAACTGTTCAATCTCTTTTTTCAAGGTAGTATTTTCTTCCTGAAGAGATTCTACTGACTTCAAAACGTCTTGTGGCTTATTCAGAATAGATTTTACTTGACTTAAAACGTCTGACTCTTTGGTCAAAAATTCTTTCGCAGCATCTGAGGTAATAGCCTCTATTCGTCGTATACCTGAGGCTACAGAGGCTTCATTGTTGATGATAAAATGCCACAATTTGGAAGTATTCTCTACATGAGTTCCTCCGCAGAGTTCTTTGGAATTCCCGAATTTCACAAACCTAACGGTGTCACCGTATTTTTCACCAAATAAGGCAATAGCTCCTTTATCGATGGCTACATCGTAAGGAATAGTGCGTTCTTCTTCAAAGGTTAGATTTTCTTTGATCCTCGCATTCACGAAGTCTTCTATAGCCTGCAACTCTTCTTGAGTAAGTTTTGAATAATGGGAGAAATCAAATCTTAAATAGCCTGAATGTACCATGGAGCCTTTCTGCTCAACATGAGTTCCGAGAATACTCCGCAAGGCTTGGTGTAGCAAGTGAGTTGCTGTATGGTTAGAAGCCGTTCTTTGGCGCTGACTCAGATCGACCACCGCCTTAAAGTCCTTTTGAAGATCTTTTGGCAAAGACTTGGTGATATGTATAATTTGATTGTTTTCCTTTTTGGTATCAATCACAAAAACAGTGTCGCCATTAGGTGTTTCCAAATATCCTTTGTCCCCTACTTGCCCCCCTCCTTCTGGATAAAATGGAGTTAGGTTAAACACCAACTGGTAGAGTTCCCCCTCTTTTTTGGAGGTTACTTTTCTATATTTAGTGATGCTTACATCAGCTTCCGTGTCATCGTATCCAATAAATTCTCCTTGATCATCTGTCTTTAAAACCACCCAATCACTTGAGCTTGTTTGTGCTGCAGCTTTAGATCTCTGCTTTTGTTTTTGAAGCTGCACTTCGAAGCCTTTTTGATCTAATGCGTAGCCTTTTTCACTTAAAATAAGAGTCGTCAAATCAATTGGAAATCCAAATGTGTCATAAAGTTCAAAGGCTTTTTGTCCACTTATTATTTTGGAAGAAGACTCATTAACAATACTATCTAATAATCCTAAGCCTTGTTCTAAGGTTTTTAAAAATGACTTTTCTTCCTCATGAATCACATTTTCACAAAGGTTTTTTTGAGAAATCAGCTCTGGGAAAGCGTCTCCCATTTGCTTAGACAATACCTCTACAAGTTTGTAGATAAATGGAGTTTGGATATTTAAAAAGGTAAAGCCATAACGAATAGCTCTTCTTAAAATCCGACGAATCACATAACCAGCCCCAGTGTTGCTAGGAAGCTGACCATCGGCAATGGCAAAAGTGACCGCTCGAATGTGATCAGAAATTACTCGTATTGCGATGTCTGTATCTTCAGTTTTCCCATAGGTAGTTCCTGTAATGGTTTCTATTTCTCGAATGAGCGGCGTAAAAACGTCGGTATCATAGTTGGAAGTTTTCCCTTGCACCACCATACATAAACGCTCAAAGCCCATTCCTGTATCAATATGTTTAGCAGGAAGAGACTCCAGACTCCCGTCAGCTTTACGATTATACTGTATAAATACCAAGTTCCAAATTTCCACAACTTGCGGATGATCTCTATTTACTAGGTCTTTCCCAGGAATTTTTGCCTTTTCCTCTTTAGATCTTAAGTCAACATGAATTTCTGAGGCAGGTCCACAAGGCCCTTGATCCCCCATTTCCCAAAAATTATCCTTTTTATCTCCTAGTAAAATTTTATCCTCTTTTACTAAAGTCTTCCATAGGTCATAAGCTTCAGAATCCTTCTGGAGACCATCAACTTTATCCCCCTCGAAGATAGTTACGTATAAGTTATCTTTAGAAATCTCTAAGACGTCTGTTAAAAATTCCCAAGCCCAATCGATAGCTTCTTTTTTGAAGTAATCCCCAAAACTCCAGTTACCAAGCATTTCGAACATAGTATGGTGGTAAGTGTCTTTTCCCACTTCTTCAAGATCGTTATGCTTACCACTGACTCTCAAACATTTTTGAGAATCAGTAACCCTAGTTTCTTTAGGTATAGAGTTTCCTAGAAAATAAGGTTTAAATTGGTTCATTCCTGCATTTATAAACATAAGCGTGGGATCATCTTTAAGAACAATAGGGGCAGAATTCACTATGGTGTGAGATTTGCTTTTGAAAAATTCTAAAAACTGGCGACGAAGAAGGGTTGATTTCATAAAGTCTCTGATGAATAAATTTTAAGATGTTTTAATTTTAAGCTATATTTGTAAGTTATAGACTAGTGTTTTGCAACCTATTTATGCAAAAATACTATAAAATAAAAGAATGAGTCAAGTAAAATATTACTACGACAGCGACACGCTTTCCTACAGGAAAATTGAACCTAAAAAGGGTAAAAAATTTGCGTTAGTTATTTTATTTTTATTGGGAATTATTGCAACAAGTTTTATACTAGCTTTAGTCTATATTAATATCCCAAGTGTAGAAACCCCAAAAGAAAAAGCTTACAAAAGAGAAGTTGAAAATATGAAATTTCAATATGAGCTTTTAAATAAACGCATGGAGGATGTTGTGAGTGTTTTGAAAAATGTAGAAGAGCGCGATAATAATATTTACAGAGTCTATTTTGAAGCTAATCCCATTAGTATAGAACAGAGAAAGTCTGGTTTTGGTGGAATTAACCGGTATAAAGATTTAGAAGGTTATGAGAACTCTGAAATCATTGTTGAAGCTACAGAAAGCCTTGATAAGCTTTCAAAAAGGGTGGTGATACAGTCAAAATCTCTAGATGAAATCGCAGCTTTAGCGAAGAACAAAGAAGCCCTTTTAGCCTCTATACCGGCCATACAACCGGTAAAAAATGATGATTTAAAGAGAATGGCTTCAGGATATGGCATCCGTATGCATCCTATTTTAAAATACAGAAAAATGCATAATGGTATGGACTTTTCTGCACCTTCTAATACTGAAATATTTGCTACAGGTAATGCTACCGTAAAGAAAGCTAAGCGGACCAGCGGTTTCGGAAATCTCATCGTATTGGATCATGGGTTTGGTTATGAAACTTATTATGCTCATTTAAGTAAATTTAACGTTAAACCCGGACAGAAAGTGAAGCGTGGAGAAATTATAGGCCATGTCGGAAACACAGGACTTTCTACAGCACCACACTTACATTATGAAGTTCATAAAAACGGCAAAGTAGTCAACCCTATCAATTTTTACCATGGCGATTTAACAGCTGAAGAATACGACATCATGTTGAATCAATCAACTTTAGAAAATCAATCTTTAGACTGATGAAACACAACTTAGCAGACAAACTCTATTATACAATTGGAGAAGTTGCTAAAGCATTTGATGTGAACTCTTCACTAATTCGATTTTGGGAAAAGGAATTTGATGAAATTCAGCCCAAAAAAAATGCTAAAGGCAACCGTAAATTCACCCGCCAAGATGTAAAAACTATAGATCTTATTTATCATTTGGTCAAAGAACGTGGGTTTACACTAGAAGGTGCTAAAACTCACTTACGAGAAGATAAAAAGGAAACACTTTCAAAATTTGAATTGATTAGCAAATTGAAAGCCATTAGATATGAACTTATGTCTATTAAAAATCAACTTTAAAATCAAAAACTATGAAGAAGTGGTTAATCCCCCTTATTGTTATTCTTGTTGTAGGATTCGGTTTTTACAGCTGGACCAAAGGATTTAATAATACAGCTGTAACGTTCCAAGAAGATGCAAAAACATCCTGGAGTAATGTAGAAAGTGCTTATCAACGACGTAATGACCTCATCGGTAATCTGGTAAAAACCGTGCAAGGTGCTGCCGATTTCGAAAGAAACACGTTAACAGAGGTGATAGAAGCTAGAGCCAAGGCTACTTCAGTAAACATAGACGCTGGA
Organism: Psychroflexus torquis ATCC 700755; assembly: GCF_000153485.2. NCBI lineage: Bacteria > Pseudomonadati > Bacteroidota > Flavobacteriia > Flavobacteriales > Flavobacteriaceae > Psychroflexus > Psychroflexus torquis. The sequence goes on from NC_018721.1 coordinate 862,034, forward strand.
AACTTAAGCCCAGAAAGCATGAAACAATACGGACAAGCACAAGGAGGTTTAAATTCCGCCTTATCTAGGCTTTTGGTAAGCGTTGAACGCTATCCAGATTTGAAATCCAACCAAAATTTTATGAATTTGCAAACCCAGTTGGAAGGCACTGAAAACAGAATTAATGTCGAGAGAAATCGCTTCAATGGTTCTGTAGGCACCTACAATAAACACATTAAGGTATTCCCAAATTCAATCTTTGCTGGATGGTTTAATTTTGAAGACATGTCTAGATATTCAGCCGATGAAGGCTCCGAAAATGCCAAAGAAGTTGAATTTGATTTTGAATAAATATTAGTATTATGACAAAAGTATCTGAATTTATTACTCCAACCGATGAGCAGGACATTATAGAGGCGATAAAAAAAGCTGAATTAAATACGTCTGGAGAGATTAGAGTTCACATAGAAGTAAAATGTCCTAAAGAGGACAGGTTTGAAAGGGCTTTGGAGGTTTTTCAAGAACTCAATATGCATAAAACAGAACTCTCCAATGGTGTTTTAATATACGTTTCTGTAGAGGATCATCAACTCGTAATCCTCGGAGATAAAGGCATAAACGAAGTAGTACCCAAAGGGTTTTGGGAAAGCACAAGGGACGAAATCTTAAGCGAATTCAAACAGAATGAATATAAAACAGGCTTAGTGAAAGGGATTCATGAAGCTGGCGAACAACTGAAGCAACATTTCCCTTGCCAATCTGGCGATATTAACGAACTCGACAATGACATTTCTAAAGTCTAATTTATGAAGTTATCACACACACTATTAGTACTCTCTACCTTATTCCTTAGCTTTTTAAGTTTTGAAGGTTATTCTCAAATTGAAATTCCACAAAAACCTTCTAAAGAAATGGCTGTTTATGACGGTGCCAAATTCTTTAAGGATAATGAGGTGAGACAACTTAGGCAGAAGTTAGAAAATTATGCAGATACAACCTCTACTCAGATTGTAGTGGCGACCATAAATACATTAAATGGAGAATATATAGGAACGTATGCTGCTGAGTGGGCGCAAAAATGGGAAATCGGTCAAAAAGAAGAAGATAACGGACTTCTGATTTTGATATCCAAAGCAGATAGTAAGATCTGGATCACAACGGGTTATGGTTTAGAAGAATATCTTACTGATGCGACAACAAAAACAATTATAGAAAACATTATACTCCCTGAGTTTAGAAAAGCTAACTATTATGAAGGTTTAGACAAAGGTACCAACGCAATTTTCGAAGTTCTTGCTGGAAATTTTGAGGGCTCTAAAGTTCAAAAATCATCTAAAGACAATTCATGGCCTTTTGCTATATTACCTATTATCATTTTTATTGTCATTGTCATCTTTGCAAGGAGAAGAAAAAAAGGTGGTGGGCCAGGAAAAGGAAATAGAAACTCTTCACCAAATTTACTAGACATTCTTATCCTCAGTAGTTTAGGAAGTAGCATGGGAGGTGGTGGCTTTGGCGGAGGATCTTCTGGAGGCTTTGGCGGAGGCGGCGGTGGTTTCGGCGGCGGCTTTGGCGGCGGCGGTTTCGGTGGAGGTGGTGCTGGTGGAAGCTGGTAGTTTTAAACCTTATAGATTTCAGTATATTTCTCACTAAAAAGCCCTTTAAAACATATGTTTTAAAGGGCTTTTTAGTTTGGTCTATAAATTCAAAAAAATTATTTTTTCCTCATATAAATAGAAACAGGAACACCGTTAAAATTAAATTCCTGTCTTAGTTTATTTTCAATAAAACGTTTATAAGAATCCTTCACATACTGAGGAAGATTACAGAAAAAAGCAAATTGAGGTTGGGGAGTCGGCAATTGAGTAATGTATTTAATCTTTACATACTTACCTTTAAGTGCAGGCGGAGGATTTGCTGCTATAATAGGGAGTAAAATATCATTCAACACCCGAGTTTTAATTTTTGTACTTCGGTTTTTATAAACCTCTACAGCTGTTTCTATAGCTTTATAAATTCTTTGCTTGTTCAATACCGATATAAAAACAATAGGCACATCTACAAATGGAGAAATTTCTTCTCTGACCTTAGCTTCAAAATCTTTCATGGTGTTGGTCTCTTTTTTTACCAAATCCCATTTATTGACAAGGATAACTATACCCTTTCTGTTTTTTTCTGCTAACCAAAAAATACTTTGTACTTGGCTATCAAATCCTCGTGAGGCATCCATAACAATTAAACAAACATCTGAATTTTCTATAGCTCTCACACTTCGCATGACAGAATAGAACTCAAGATCTTCTTTGACTTTAGCTTTTCTTCGAATTCCTGCCGTGTCTACAAGCTTAAAGTCAAACCCGAACCTAGTGTAACGTGTATCTATAGAATCTCTAGTCGTTCCAGGAATATCGGTAACGATATATCGGTCTTCACCAATAAGAGCATTGATAAAAGAGGATTTTCCTGCATTAGGTCTACCGACTACTGCAAATTTTGGTAGGTCTTCTTCTTCCTCCAGCTCGCGTTCTGGCAACTTCTCTACTACAGCATCTAGAAGTTCACCTGTACCACTACCACTGGTTGCTGAAATAGAATAATATTCCCCTAAGCCTAAATTGTAAAACTCAAGAGCATCTGTTCTGTTTTTGTTGGAATCTACCTTATTCACACACAACACAACGGGTTTATTGATTTTACGTAGAAGTTTTGAAACGTCTTCATCCATAGGGGTTATCCCTGTAATCACATCGACTACAAAAATAATTACATCTGCTTCATCTATAGCAAGCTCAACTTGTTTGTCGATTTCCTTTTCAAAAACATCATCACTTCCTATGACATATCCACCTGTATCTATTAAAGTAAATTCACGCCCATTCCAATCCGATTTACCATAGTGCCTATCTCGTGTTACTCCACTCGCAGAGTCCACAATGGCTTCTCTACGTTTTATCATTCGATTAAAAAGGGTAGATTTTCCTACGTTTGGTCGACCTACAACGGCTACAATACTATTCATTTCTGTAATTTTAATAATTTGCAAAGATACAATATATTGTCTAGCTATTTCATTTAAGAATTAAAATGGTTTATGGATTATAATTTCTCATAAAAAACAGTTTAAAAGGTAAAGTAAAAAAGCCTTCATCTTTATATTCAGAATGAAGATCCATTTCAGATATAAAAAAGTTACAATTATAATCCTTGATTTTGAAATTGTAATTTTATCGTCTTTTAAAACAATTTTATAAGCTGAAAACACTTCAGAATATGGTATATCAGTCACAGATCTTAACACTAAGATTCTAATTAAAATCTTAGTGTTCGAGAAAGATTTTGCCAAAGTCAACTCTTGGACTTAAAGATACCTATAAGGGTTTTAAGTCGGTTGTGACTTTGAATTTGAGATGTCTAATAGAAGAAAAATCACTAAAGATAAACTCGTTTTAGAGCTGCCAATACCCAAAAAATACCAAGCCAAAATAAACTTGGAATGGAAAGTATTTAGGTAAAGTAGCTAGTCTTGGTTATATCCGAAGCGCCTAAGTTGCTTACCATCGTTTCTCCAATTCTTATTTACTTTTACATAAGTTTCCAGATGAATTTTTTTATCAAAAAACTTCTCTAAATCTTTTCTAGATTCGGTTCCAACACGCTTTATAGCAGAGCCTTTGTGACCTAGAATAATAGCCTTCTGAGATTCGCGCTCTACCATAATAACGCTACGGATGTGGATAATAGAGTCGCTTTCTTCAAAACTTTCTGTTTCCACCTCTACGCTATAGGGAATTTCTTTTTTATAATGAATCAGGATTTTTTCTCGAATTTTCTCATTGACAAAAAATCGTTCTGGTTTATCTGTTAATTGATCTTTGGGATAAAAAGCAGGGGACTCTGGTAACAGTTCTAAAATACGATTAAAAACTTCGGTGACTCCAAAGTTTTCCAGGGCCGATATAGCAAAGATCTCAGCATTTGGCAATTGCTCTTGCCAATGCTTTTGTTGAGATAACAATAGCTCCTCATTTCCTTTATCTATTTTATTAAGAAGTAACAAAACTGGCATTTCAGCATGCTGAAGTTTTGTAAAAAATGACTCGTCCTTAAGTGCTTTTTCACCGATTTCGACCAAATATAAAAGCACATCTGCATCTTGAAAGGCCGATTTTACAAAATCCATCATAGAATTTTGTAAACCATAAGCAGGCTTTATAATTCCAGGAGTATCACTTAATACCATTTGAAAATCTTCCCCATTAACAATTCCAAGAATTCTATGACGAGTGGTTTGGGCTTTGCTCGTAATAATAGAAAGCTTCTCCCCTACAAAGGCATTCATCAAGGTGGATTTCCCTACGTTTGGATTTCCAATGATATTTACAAATCCGGCTTTATGTGTTTTTGCTTCGATGATAATTAAATTTATTTTCTACAAAAATAGACAATTAGTAACAACTCATAGCTAATACCAATTTAAACCTATAATGTCGCAATAAATCGTTTTACCGATATGAATTCGGCACAGGCTTTTTTCGCCTGCTTTTTATCAAAAATAATTACCGTAACTAAGCTATGCTAGTCATTTTTAACTACAATAAATCAAAAAACCTGTGCTGGGCTACGTCGTAGTCTAACTCAATTTATTTATACAACATTATAAATTTAATTTGGTATGACAAACTAAGGTCGATATCTTATATTTACTTTAAAATAACCTCTCAATGAAAAAAATACTTCCTGCAATCGTCATTTTCTTTTCTGTAAGTGCTTCTGCGCAATCTGAATATACATTATCTTACGCTGAATCTCACGAACCGAAAATCAATATTGGCTATTTAATTCTAGGCAACTTTGATGTCACTTATGAATATCTTATTAATGAAGAGTCTGGTGTAGGGGTAAACCTTATGGTTCCAATCGATGACTACATCGATTGGAATATAAATTATAATCTTACAGGATACTACAGGTTTTATTTTGGGGAAAATTATGCAGAGGGATTTTTTGGTGAAATTTTCACAAATTTAAATAGTGTCGAAGATAGGATTGAAGTTGAAGGAGAAAGACAGAATAAAGACATCACCGATTTGGCTCTTGGATTTAGCGGGGGCTATAAACTTGTCTCTAGCAGAGGTATGATCTTAGAAGCTTTTCTTGGTGGAGGTCGTAACTTGTTTAGCGAATATAATTCTCAACGTAATTTTGACTTTGTTTTAAGAGCTGGACTTAACGTGGGCTATAGATTCTGATTTTTCTAAAATTGGATACATTCATAAATAGCTTACTCATAAAAACTACTTCTATCTTAACTTTAGATGATAAACTTCACTCATTACTTGACTTTAAGTAATGGGTGAAGTTTTATGATTAATTTTCAATTTACTTCTATAAAGATTGATGCCTAAAGTGAGGCTGAACCCTATTTTTGAGTAATTTCAAAAGCCCAATTAAATTTAAAATGAAAAAAACTCTATCCTATATTGTCATTCTATCTTCACTATTTGTCATTGGCTTTATTATTGCCGATTTCATTATCTCCAATAAAGTAAAAAAAAGACTTAGCAAAGAGCCCTCAATATCCTACACTAGCTTTAACGTGAATGTACTTACGGGAAGTCTAGAACTAGAAGGATTTAAATTCTATGATTCTATCAAAGATATTCAGGCAGACTATATTTATTTGAATGTGGATGTGTTGCACTATACTCTGGAAAAGGACATCAAAATTGAAAACCTTGAAGTAAAAGGTCTTAATCTGAAATACAATACTGCTTTAGCTAAAGTAGAAAATAATAAAAACACTCTAGACGCAGCTTCTTCAGTAGAAATTAAAGCTATAAAAATCAGCCAATCTTCTGTTGAATACACGACGGCAAAAGGCAAAAGACTTCGTATCAACGAGATAGATTTAGCAGCCAAAAATGCCCGATGGCCTTTGGACATGAACTTCGACTGGCTTATGGACGACTCTTTTACTATAAAAGCAAAAGACTTACATTATGATCTAGACGACCTACACGATCTAACTATTGACGATTTCAGCTTTAAAAATAGAAAAGTAGACTTTAAAAATTTCAAAATAAAACCAAAGTACACACAGCAATCCTACATCAAACATATCAAGGTAGAAAAGGATTTAATGGATCTGGATGCCAAATTGATAAGCCTTGAGGGAGTAGAACTAGGTCAAAACGAAGACAAACTTCAGCTCTCCTTAGATAAAATTCTTATAGATTCCACCAATTTCAATATCTACAGAGATAAGACCATAGCAGATGACACTTCCTATAAGCCTCTATATAGCGAATCACTAAGGGACTTAGAATTTGATCTCTTAGTAGATTCCATACTGGTTTCTAAGTTAGATATCAACTATCAGGAATTATTCCATACAGACCGGCCTCCAGGGGACATAAATTTTGAAACTATAGATGTTCAAATCACCAACTTACATAGCGGCATCAACAAAGAAAACTCTGAGATAGCGGTGATCGCTTCAGGGAAATTATCTAAACAGTCTCAGATTTTATTCACTATGAGTTTGAATCCAAATCAAGAAAGATTTAAGGTTTCAACACTCATAAAGGATGTGGAGGATAGCTCTTTGAATACATTTTTCGCTCCTGCCATGCGAATGAAATTAGAGGGGAAGATCAATAGAATTGAAACAGCGTTTACGGGAACAAATTCTGAAGCAAAAGGAGAATTCAGAATTGCCTATAAAAATCTTAAATTAAAGATTCTTAATAAAAGAGGAGGCGAAAATCATTTTGCGAGTTTACTGAGCAATGTATTTGTGAACAATAAGGATGTCGATGAAACTATTAAAATAGATAAGGTGAAAAGAGATACAACCAAGTCGTTTTGGAATTATCTCTGGAAAATTCACCTAAAGGGCCTAAAACAATCGCTTTTATAAAATTCTATTGAAAAATAGAACTTTTTAAACAGTTTTCCTATAAAGAAAGTCATCAAAATACCAGTAAAACCGACCCTTTAGATGATTCCTAGAAGATTTTCAGGGGAAGGCTAATTATTATTCAAGGGAAAGGAGGTAAAGATAGAATGATACCAATTCATCCAGATTTAGAGTTATATCTTAAGAACTATATCGCAATAAAAAAGAAGCCTACAGAGTATTTATTTTCCAGTATTCATTCGAATAAACCATTAACAAATAAGAATTTTCACACGATTTTCAGAAAGACAAGACGCATGTCTCAAATTAGTTTTAAGCCCCACTAGTTAATACCAAATTAGACCTATAATGACGCAATAAATCGTTTTACCGATATGAATTCGGTACAGGCTTTTTTCGCCTGCTTTTCATCAAAAATAATTACCGTAGGTAAGGCTATGCTAATTATTTTTGATTTCAATGAATCAAAAAACCTGTGCTGAGCTAAGTCGTAGTATAATTCAATTTATTCATACGGCATTATAAATATAATTTGGTATAAGTCATACATTTGGTAAATTTTAAATTGAAGCTGACCTCAACCCCTTTAATCTTGAGCGCTTGATGGGTCATTCAAGTATTGAAAAGACACAAATTTATGTATATGTAGGGGATAAAAACCTTAAAAAGAGTTTTCAAAAAACGAAACTAATATAGTGGGTGTTTACTTATTTGCTCTTGCAAATGAGTAACAGTAGCGGATAGATAAATAGTAGTTGTTTTTATATCACTATGACCGAGTAGGCGAGACACACTAAACAAATTACAACCTGCTTCAAGCATTAAAATAGCAAACGTATAACGAAGTAAGTGAGCGTGAATATCTACGCCAGACTTCTCTTTAATTTTTTAAAAAGCCGTTTAATAACCCTTTCCTCGTTTTTCCTTTGCTAATAGGTGAGACGAAAAAATGAACGCTTCTAGCATTAATTTTTGAAGGAATTAAAGCGTATTGTTCTAAATATTTTTAAGTTGGCTGTTAATAGGAATCATACGGTCTTTTCTTCCTTTCCCTGCTTCAATAAAAATTACATTTTCTTTAATATTTACATCATTAATTTTTAAGTTAAGTAACTCTTGGTGTCGAATGCCAGTAAATAAGAAAACTGCAAGAATTGCAAAGGCTCTTGGCTTTTCGTACGTATGATAATATAGATAACATTTTGCACAATCAAGAACAAGCGTAGATTGTTCTCTAGTTAAATGTTTTGGGATTTTTGTTTTTAATTTGGTACAAGAATATCAAGAGCAGGATTCTCTTTTATATGCCCTCGTTTTACACACCATTTTAAAAATAATCTCAAATTTCCTAATCGAGTTCGCATAGTTTTGGCAGACCAATTCTTTTCATATTTACCCTTAATAAGCGAGTCTTCTATGAGACTTTGTATTATTTCTTATATGTGATGTATTCCTGTTTGTTTCAGAAAATAATTAATCACTTCTTTAAACCATTTTATGGTTCGAGGTGTATTATTTTTAAAAACAGTCTGGCATTGGCAGAACTCTTAATGAAGCTGTAAAATAGATTTCATAGGACTATCGGGTAAAACCTGATGGTCACCATTTATATAAATTTTTTATTCAAATGCCACTTTAACGCCGTATTAATCGAATTGTGGTTGCGGAGTTAGGATTCGAACCTACGACCTTCTGGTTATGAGCCAGTCTCCGTCTTGAGAAAAGCTGCAAAGCACGATTTTAGTTTGATTAATGGCTTTTTCGTTATATAAAACTTTATTTTAATAAAGACCATCGGGCTAATTGTAAGCAGATGAGCTTAGTATGTCTATTTTTTAGTTTTATATGCTCATTAAATTTGACTTTTTACTATATTTATACTTTAAAAAACTTTTGTTACGGGAAAATTAAGCTGAGGTGCCGGAGTATTAGGTATTAATTCTATGGGAAGCGTCGATGCTGAAAGTGCTGAAAAACAAAATAAGGTAACCGCAAAAACTGAATCAAATCTCGCGAAATAATAACCAACGCACGCTCTCCACAAAATAAAAACAAAAATAAACTTGACAAAAATAAACTTTACTCGTAATAATTATATAGTAACATAACATAAAAACAATTACTCATGACAACAATCAACGAACAGTTCGGCAACTTAGGCGAAACTATTAAAGATGTTTCAGGAGAATTTTTGGACAAGTTAATTGCCGTCTCGGGACTCAGCAAGACCCAAGTCATGATGATTGTTTTTGGGGCGAGTAGTTTGGGCGTGATAGCCCAAACAAATCCAGCCTTTGGTTCTGGATATAATCTAGTACAATGTGATATAGATAATGCCTCTGGCTCAAACCAAGACGCAGGATTAATATCAAACCTTGTCGCGGCTAATGATATCATGAATCAGGATCAGAGAACTGATGAATTAACAGTAGTAGGGAGAATTGTAGATGATAATTTTGATGCTAATCAACCGATTGATGATACAAATAATACCCCAATTCTCAAATCAACATCAACCTCAACTGCTACAGCTTACCGAAACTATATTATTGCCCAAGGGCGATCTAATGCTAATGTTCACTGGTTACAGACTAATACTTTCTTCCCTGATGCCGGAGCTGCCTCAGCAGGAAGATTTCAAGGATTTAACGCAGCAGCCGGAGGTGCCGTTGCTTTGTCTAACTACATAAACGTTTCACATGAGCTAACGAGCGGTCATGGAGCACTCGCTGGACATAACCAAGGGGGATCATTTCCTGCCGAGCAAAGCATTGACGATAATGGTACACCCAATGACCCAACTGATGATCTATATATAGCTGCTGGCACAAAAAAAAGCCAATTAAAAGTTACTGGTGAAGGGACTCAATCGAGTGTTGCAACTGGTCCCGTGGCCACAAGCAATGCTATTGATGGTTATGTGTACTACAAATCTAGAAGTGGGGCTCAAGAACGTGTTCTTGCCACAGATGTATCTAGCGGGACTACGGACAATACCTTTGATCTCATTTATGATGATTATACCGCTACACAGCCAAACAGAGTCCATAATCAAGGAAATCCTGAAGACGTAGCTGAATCAACTGTAACGGTAGACACCGTAAATGGAACCTTTAGCCTCGATGATATTTCTGAGTACAATGAGAGTTATCCTTTACTCAAAGCAGAGGATGGAACAGTATTAGCAACCATCGATGACGTGTATCGTCTCTATATTTATGATGATACTGATACCAGTGATGGAGCCCATCTAAATCCAGTAGGAATTGATTTTAAAAGTAGACCAAACATTGAGTATACCGCCTATAGTAGTGACCCCAGTACGCTAAGCTATAGAGTTATGAATGTTTCTCAAAACGTTCTCAATAACACAATGGTAACCCTCGGCACCAAAAATAACCAAGAAATCCCAGAATTTAAGATGTACCCAAATCCAGCAACTGAGAGTATAAATATAGAAGCAAATACACCATTAGATGACATCGAAGTCTACGACATGACAGGAAAACGTGTCATAGAAGTAAATCCACAAGGAGCAACTGAGATAACTGTACCTCTAGATCGTCTCCAATCTGGAATGTATATCATGCATGTCTATGACAAAAATGGTGGTAAAAAAGCCACAAAGTTGATAAAAGAATAGTTAACGAACGTATAAAAGAATAAAATCTCGCGAGATTCTTGCGAGATTTTTTATGGATTTAAATAAAACCTTTAGGTTTTTATATTTTAAAATAATAATAAAAAATCGCGGAATTCTCTCCTGCGTCATGACAAAAACTTGCCGAACAAGTTTATTAATGCTATACTAGATTTGACTTTTAGTATATTTATACTTTTTAAAACAAGTAATTATGGGAAAATTAAGCCAGGCTGCCGGAGTATTAGGTGTTACATTAGCAACGATGAGCGTAAATGCTGACACCCTTGATAAATATACTAATAAAAATGAAGCAGATGTGAAAAAAAATCTCACCGAATTATTCGCGGATATTACAACTGATACAAAAAATGATACCTCTGACGCAACTGCAGAGGTTTTCAAACGCATTAAACCAGAATTCACTCCCAAGGAACGTGCGATGATCACCAATGTGTCAACAAAGCTCGCTACACTCCGTGACGCTGTCCTCACTGCCACAAGTGATGATGAACGTACTGTAGCCCAAACCAGTCTGGACACCTTTCGAGCAACTGACCCAGAATTTGCAAAACTTGTAACCAAAAGAGCCGAATTACTCGCAAAAGCTGTCGAAGAAAAAAGGCTAGCTCGATATATTTTGACGGTTCCTGACCAAATATCTGACAGTCCCAGCCAAGAAACGCGTAATCAACATCGCAAATTCGCTAGCGACCACATTGACAATGAAACTGATTATAGAATCCTATACCGAAAACTTTCGTTTTTGGAGGCAAAAGACGGTATATCTACTATCGAAAATAAATCACCAGTTGTTGTTGCCTGGGAAAAAGAACACCACATGGAGATTGTAAGTCAAAGCGGAAAAATACGCGTATTTCATAATCGACAAAAAGTCAGTACGTTACTCTATCCCAAAGACTACACATCTCATTCAATAAATGTATCGGGAGAAACACTTGTATTTACCTACAGTGATGCAATAAAAGAAAACAATGTAATTTTGTATTACCTAGAAAATAATAACTTAATGGAAAAAACTGAAAACTCTGGCACAAGTGCTTTATTTGAAGTTTCAAATTAATTAATTATGAAAGGATTATTCAAGACAAGCATAGCGATAGCTACACTAGCCACATTAGCTGTAAACGCTGAAAGTGTTGAGGAACACAATGCGATGAAGGCAGAAATACACAATAATTTAAGCGCTAAAGCAAACATCATTAAGAATGATGTTTTAACTGTTACCAAAGAAAATTTAAAACGCATTAAACCAGAATTCACTCCCAAGGAACGTGCGATGATCAAAAATGTATCGACAAAGCTCGCTACACTTCGTGACGCTGTCCTCACAGCCACAAGTGATGATGAACGGACTACCGCCCAAACCAGTCTGGATAACTTTCGAGCAACTGACCCAGAACTTGCAAAACTTGTCATCAAAAGAGCTGAATTACTCGCAAAAGCTGACGAGGAAAAAAGGCTAGCTCGATATATTCTAACGGTTCCTGACCAATTATCTGACAGCCCCAGCCAAGAAACGCTTGCAGACCATGATAAATTCTCTGACGACCATTCTGACAAGGCCATTGCTTACAATAATATGGCGAGAAAACTTTCGTTTTTGGAGGCAAAAAACGGTATATCTACTATCGAAAATAAATCAGCAGAGGTTGTCGCTTGGGAAAAAGAACACCACATGGAGATCACAGAAAACAAAGAATGGCGGTCTATAGTTGTGGTACATAATGGAAACACTAAACCTGTTAGTAATATTGTATCTATAAGCAGGATAAAAGGAACTCCATCAATAAATGTATCGGGAGAAACTCTTGTATTTACCTACAGTGATGCAATAAAAGAAAACAATGTAATTTTGTATTACCTAGAAAATAATAACTTAATGCAAAAAACTGAAAACTCTGGCACGCGACCATTATTTGAAGTTTCAAATTAATTAATTATGAAAGGATTATTCAAGACAAGCATAGCGATAGCTACACTAGCCACATTAGCTGTAAACGCTGAAAGTTTTGAGGAACACAATGCGATGAAGGCAGAAATACACAATAATTTAAGCGCTAAAGCAAACATCATTAAGAATGATGTTTTTACTGTTACCAAAGAAAATTTAAAACGCATTAAACCAGAATTCACTCCCAAGGAACGTGCGATGATCAAAAATGTATCAACCACACTGTCGACACTTCGTGACGCTGTACTCAAGGCCACAAGTGATGATGAACGGACTACCGCCCAAACCAGTCTGGACACCTTTCGAGCAACTGACCCAGAACTTGCAAAACTTGTCATCAAAAGAGCTGAATTACTAGCAGAAGCTGACGAGGAAAAAAGGCTAGCTCGATATATTCTAACGGTTCCTGACCAATTATCTGACAGCCCCAGCCAAGAAACGCTTAATCAATATCACAAATTCTCTAGCGACCACATTGACAATGAAACTGATTATAGAATCCTATACCGAAAACTTTCGTTTTTGGAGGCAAAAGACGGTATATCTACTATCGAAAATAAATCAGCAGCGGTTGTCGCTAGATTTGAGTTTCAACGAGTAGACTGATTAGTTACAATTTTTTATTCAAATGCCACTTTAACGCCGTATTAATCGAATTGTGGTTGCGGAGTTAGGATTCGAACCTACGACCTTCTGGTTATGAGCCAGTCTCCGTCTTGAGAAAAGCTGCAAAGCACGATTTTAGTTTGATTAATAACTTTTTCGTTATATAAAACTTTATTTTAATAAAGACCATCGGGCTAATTGTAAGCAGATGAGTTTAGTATGTCTATTTTTTAGTTTTATATGCTCATTAAATTTGACTTTTTACTATATTTATACTTTAAAAAACTTTTGTTACGGGAAAATTAAGCTGAGGTGCCGGAGTATTAGGTATTATTTCTATGGGAAGCGTCGATGCTGAAAGTGCTGAAAAACAAAATAAGGTAACCGCAAAAACTGAATTAAATCTCGCGAAATAATAACCAACTCACGCTCTCCACAAAATAAAGACAAAAATAAACTTGACAAAAATAAACTTTACTCGTAATAATTATATAGTAACATAACATAAAAACAATTACTCATGACAACAATCAACGAACAGTTCGGCAACTTAGGCGAAACTATTAAAGATGTTTCAGGAGAATTTTTGGACAAGTTAATTGCCGTCTCGGGACTCAGCAAGACCCAAGTCATGATGATTGTTTTTGGGGCGAGTAGTTTGGGCGTGATAGCCCAAACAAATCCAGCCTTTGGTTCTGGATATAATCTAGTACAATGTGATATAGATAATGCCTCTGGCTCAAACCAAGACGCAGGATTAATATCAAACCTTGTCGCGGCTAATGATATCATGAATCAGGATCAGAGAACTGATGAATTAACAGTAGTAGGGAGAATTGTAGATGATAATTTTGATGCTAATCAACCGATTGATGATACAAATAATACCCCAATTCTCAAATCAACAGCAACCTCAACTGCTACAGCTTACCGAAACTATATTATTGCCCAAGGGCGATCTAATGCTAATCTTCACTGGTTACAGACTAATACTTTCTTCCCTGATGCCGGAGCTGCCTCAGCAGGAAGATTTCAAGGATTTAACGCAGCAGTCGGAGGTGCCGTTGCTTTGTCTAACTACATAAAAGTTCCACATGAGCTAACGAGCGGTCATGCAGCACTCGCTGGACATAACCAAGGGGCATTATTTCCTGCCGAGCAAAGCATTGACGATAATGGTACACCCAATGACCCAACTGATGATCTGTATATAGCTGCTGGCACAAAAAGAACCCAATTAAAATTTACTGGTGGAGGGGCTCAATCGAGTGTTGCAACTGGTCCCGTGGCCACAAGCAATGCTATTGATGGTTATGTGTACTACAAATCTAGAACTGGGGCTCAAGAACGTGTTCTTGCCACAGATGTATCTAGCGGGACTACGGACAATACCTTTGATCTCATTTATGATGATTATACCGCTACACAGCCAAACAGAGTCCATAATCAAGGAAATCCTGAAGACGTAGCTGAATCAACTGTAACGGTAGACACCGTAAATGGAACCTTTAGCCTCGATGATATTTCTGAGTACAATGAGAGTTATCCTTTACTCAAAGCAGAGGATGGAACAGTATTAGCAACCATCGATGATGTGTATCGTCTCTATATTTATGATGATACTGATACCAGTGATGGAGCCCATCTAAATCCAGTAGGAATTGATTTTAAAAGTAGACCAAACATTGATTATACCGCTTATAGTAGTGACCCCAGTACGCTAAGCTATAGAGTTATGAATGTTTCTCAAAACGTTCTCAATAACCCAATAGCAACCCTCAGCACCGAAAATAACCAAGAAATCGAGGGATTTAAAATGTATCCAAACCCAGCAACAACAGAAGTAACCCTAAGTATAACAAAAGGGCAAACTATTAAAACTATCGAAATATTTAGCAGCAATGGACGACTTATAAGCCAAGTGTCTCCCCTGAGTCTCAATGAAAAAGAAACCATTGATATAAGCAATCTGGCTTCTGGAATGTATATCGTCATAGCTACTAACCAAGACGGACGCACATCAAGAGAGAAACTCCTCAAAAAATAAGAAGAAGCAACATATCAATCAAGAACCAAAGAGTTCAAATGTAGAGACCACACTAAGAGACCACGTTCGAACTCAAGCATAAAATCCCGCGAATTTCCCCGGGATTTGTTCTTTCGTCATGACAAAAACTTGCCGAACAAGTTTATTAATGCTATACTAAATTTGACTTTTTACTATATTTATAGTTAAAAACTTTTGTTATGGGAAAATTAAGCCAGGCTGCCGGAGTATTAATTATCATTTCTATGGGAAGTTTCGATGCCAAAGGTGCTGAAAACATAATAAGGTAACCGCAAAAACTGAATCAAAGCTCACTCAACCCTTTATTGCTTCACTCGTTCCTCGTTCGCAATGATGTTTGTGAGTTGTTCCACACCCGCAACGATCTTTGACGGGCATTTCGCTAGAAGAATAAGTCTAAAAAAAAAGTTGAAAATATTTTCTATATTTATCCATAAAAAAAAGTTGACAAAAACAAATTTTACTTGTACAAATTAAGTTGCAAAATAATATAAACATCTTCACCCATGAAAAACAATCCATCATTTACGCCGGAGCACACAGACCCAAGCAGCGAAAAATCTGGCGGACATTCCTTGGGAGAACGCACCGGAAAAACCCTGCGGAAATATGGACTCAATATCATGCTAATAATCGGTGGAACCGCGGCTATGAAAGCCCAAACTGATCCCACTCGTGCCCAAAACGAACTCCAAGTAACAGAAATAAATGCTATCGGTGGTGCAAATTTTGATGCCCAGGGAGAAAGTGTCATAGAGCCATTACTCTACCGCCACGCTCGAGAAATGCAAAACGCATACGGTGTCCATATTGACCTGGTCAACATCATCGTCCGGGTTCGCTATATCTCATCAAATCTCATCAGTACTGGTAGTAGCTTAGGTGATCTAGCACAACTCAGAGGTTGGCGACAAAACTCGACCAACCAAGCCACTCACCCGGAGATCACTGACCCGCGAGATTTGACGTCGTCTTTTTATACCGGAAATGCCTATACTGGAGCCGCTCAATCCGGACCAGGCGACGATGGATTTCGATACCAAACAATTGCCGCTCCAACTCTGACCTGGCTTTTAGCACATGAAGCAGCTCATGGGCTTGACGGACTAAATGGTAGTCATACCGAAGCAAAAACTAATATAACCTTTACTGCAACTAATATCGCCACCAACGCGCAATCTAATTTAGATAGTGGTTATACCGTTGGTAACGTAGCCTCAACCCCTGGCATACTGCTACAATACTACACGGTCAGTAATGCCAACAACACCGGAAATCCTATCCATGGTGGTGATGGGAATACCCGACACGTCGGAGAATATTTTGGTGAAGACCATGAAATCTCAACCCCTTATACTGAGCTCGATAATGGCAATAGTGATAATGTCGCCGATGGGATTGCTGCGTATTATAATGGGACTGGTCCGGGACAGTCGGTGGAGACCGAACCCGTAATCTATGATACCGCCCCTACGGCAAATGTCGCGGGAAATAGTATTGATATTACCAATGAAGACCAGCTCGAAACAGGATACGCTAACACCACAAATGCGAGTTTTGGAGACCAATTATCCACCCCAGGAGTTACTATGCAGTATCTCTATCTCGCAACCGATGCAACCGACGGTTCACCGATTGCGGGTCCCACTGGACTTGATGAAACGTTTGATAATCTTGCTCCAGGCGATTACAAAATCGCTTCATATGACGCAACATCAAACAGTCTGAGTCCTTTTAGTGATACTTTTACTATTACAACCCTCAGCATCGACAATAACCAAGAAATCGAGGGATTCAAAATGTATCCAAACCCAGCAACAACAGAAGTAACCCTAAGTATAACAAAAGGGCAAACTATTAAAACTATCGAAATATTTAGCAGCAATGGACGACTTATAAGCCAAGTGTCTCCCCTGAGTCTCAATGAAAAAGAAACCATTGATATAAGCAATCTGGCTTCTGGAATGTATATCGTCATAGCTACTAACCAAGACGGACGCACATCAACAGAGAAACTCCTCAAAAAATAAGAAGAAGCAACATATCAATCAAGAACCAACGAGTTCGAACATAGAGACCACACAAAAAGACCACGTTCGAACTCAAGCAAAAAATACCGCGAATTTCCTCAGGATTTAATCATCTGTCATGACAAAAACTTGCCGAACAAATTTATTAATGCTACACTTAGTTTGACTTTTGTTGTATTTATACTTTAAAAACCTTTTGTTATGGGAAAATTAAGCCAGGCTGCCGGAGTATTAATTATCATTTCTATGGGAGTTGTCGATGCCAAAGGTGTTGAAAGTGCTGAAAACATAATAAGGTAACCGCAAAAACTGAATCAAAGCTCGCGAAATAATAACTGACACAAGAATATGAGAAGACCTAACCACGTTCTTTGTATTATACCAAATTAGACCTATAATGACGCAATAAATCGTTTTACCGATATGAATTCGGCACAGGCTTTTTTCGCCTGCTTTTCATCAAAAATAATTACCGTAGCTAAGGCTATGCTAGTTATTTTTGATTTCAATCAATCAAAAAACCTGTGCTGAGCTAAGTCGTAATATAATTCAATTTATTCATACGGCATTATAAATATAATTTGGTATTAGACCTTATAAAAACCTCGTGTAAACTTTATGAACCCTTAGATCCCATAACGATAAATTCGCAATCGTATTTTTTGTAAATTGCCATAATACCATCGAAAGTTTAGTAAAACTATACCGTCTTGTAAACCTCAATCCCTTATAAATGATCCTTCATCTTATGAAAGGTTTCTGTAAACCTCTTGTATGCTAACTTCATAAAAACAACTATTGTGGTAAATCACCCCCCTACTTCTTCATTTATAGGATCGATAAATCCTAAGAAAGAAATCCAGCAAATGGGATAAAAAAATCTAAATATCATATTTTTTTGCGAGTTATGCAGCGACTTTCAAGACATTTTCACCTTGAAGAGAAAAGTCTGTGGGGACTAGGATTCTTTTCTTAAGTTGAGAATTTATGCTTTTAATTATTTAGTTTAAATTATAAAAAAATCCTCTCTTTTATAACTGATAAATTATTATTACATTTGCAAAGTTTTGAATATGGAGGGGACAAATTAGTCCCCTCTTTTTATAAGTAAATAATGGCTTTAGATAAAGAGCAAATTTTAACCTTGGTTAAGCAAGGATTGGAGGAAGACGAGGCTCTATTTTTAATTGATTTACAAATTTCTGATAAGAATAATATTAACGTGATCATAGATGGTGATAGAGATTTATCTATAACAGATTGTGTCAATATGAGTAGGGCTATAGAACATAACCTCGATAGAGAGATAGAGGATTTCTCATTAGAAGTCGCCTCTTGTGGAGCGACTGAACCCCTTAAATTCCCAAGACAGTTCAAGAAAAATATCGGGAGAAAACTAGCAGTCGAAAGCCAAAATGAATCTATAGAAGCAACACTTACGGCAGCATCTGACGAAGATATTGAATTAAAATGGACTGCTAAAGAGCCAAAACCGATTGGAAAAGGCAAACACAAAGTAGAAAAAGAAGCAAAAATAGCTTACGAAGACATCGACAAAGCTCAAGTTATAATAAATTTTAACAAATAAAGATATTATGGAGAATATCGATTTGATCAACTCATTTTCTGAATTTAAAGACGACAAATTAATTGATCGAGTAACCTTGATGGCCATTCTTGAAGATGTATTTAGAAATGCATTGAAGAAAAAATTTGGACAAGATGATAATTTTGATATTATTATTAACCCAGACAAGGGGGATTTAGAAATTTGGAGAAATAGAAATGTAGTAAACGATGGAGAAGTAGAGGACGAAAACAAAGAAATTTCATTGAAGGATGCTAGAAAAATAGAACCTGATTTTGAAGTAGGTGAAGATGTTTCTGAAGAAGTAAAGTTGTATCAACTAGGTCGAAGAGCGATACTGGCCTTAAGACAAAACTTAATTTCTAAAATTCATGAGCATGATAGCACTAATACCTTTAAATATTTCCAAGATTTAATTGGAGAAATTTATACAGCAGAAGTTCATCATGTAAGACACAATGTTGTGATTTTACTGGATGATGATGGAAATGAGTTAATCATTCCAAAGGAACATCAAATCCCTTCTGATTTCTACAGAAAAGGAGATAGTATAAGAGGTGTTATCGAAAAGGTTGAACTTAAAGGAAACAAACCTATAATTATCCTATCTAGAACGACTCCAAAGTTTCTTGAAAAGTTATTTGAACAAGAAATTCCTGAAGTATTTGATGGGCTTATCACTGTTAAAAATGCAGTAAGAATTCCTGGAGAAAAAGCGAAAGTTGCAGTAGACACTTACGATGACAGGATAGACCCTGTAGGAGCATGTGTAGGTATGAAAGGCTCTCGTATACATGGTATAGTTCGAGAATTGGGAAATGAAAATATTGATGTAATTAATTACACCAACAATCCACAACTCTACATTCAAAGAGCCTTAAGCCCAGCGAAGATTGTGAATATCAAGCTGAATGAAGAAAAAAAATATGCAGAAGTTACTTTGAAACCTGAAGAGGTTTCAAAAGCAATTGGACGAGGTGGACATAATATAAGACTCGCTGGACTATTAACAGGATATAACATAGAAGTCTTCAGAGATGGTATCGAAGAAGAAGATGTGGAATTAACAGAGTTTACAGACGAAATAGAAGACTGGGTTATTAAAGAATTCGGTAGAATAGGTTTAGATACTGCAAAAAGTATCTTAGAATTAGACGTAAGTGATCTCGTAAGAAGAACGGATTTGGAAGAAGAAACCGTTTTGAACGTGGTCAAAATTTTAAAACAAGAGTTTGAAGAATAGATTATTTAAACTCATCTTTGCAACATTATAAAAGAGGTAATATTAGAGGCAATTTATGGCTGAATCAAAACAAACAAGATTAAACAAAGTACTAAGAGAGTTTAATATATCACTGGATAGAGCGGTGGAATATCTGGGCGATCAAGGTTATGAAATTGAGGCAAGACCTACAACCAAAATTTCTTCGGAAGTTTATGAAGTATTATCAGACAAATTCGAAACTGATAAAAGTAAAAAGGTAGCTTCAGAAGAAGTAAGCGAGGAGCGAAAAAAGGAGAAGGAAGAGTTGCGTCTCGCAAGAGAACACGAACTTGAGAAGAAGAAAGTAGACGAAGCTAGGAAAGAGCAACAAGCTACAGACAACAAGAAAAAAGCCGCTGCCGCTAAAGCTGAGGAGGAAACAAAGGCTAAAGCTGAAGAAGACTCCAAGAAAGCAGCAAAAGAGAAAGAAGAAACTATCAGGTCTAAGTCCAAAATTACAGGCTTAAAACAAGTCGGTAAAATTGAACTTACAGATACTAGAAAAGGGAAACCTAAAAGCAAAAAAGCGTCTGATAAGCCTGAAAAGTCTACTCCACATGCTAAACCAACTTCTACTAAGCCAACTTCTGCTAAACCAGCATCTGAAAAGCCAGCAAAGGAAGCCGAACAAAAACCTCTAGTTAAGAAAGAAGATGAAAAAGAAAAAGAAGTTGAGGACCCTCTACACAAGACTCAATACACAAAGCTTTCTGGACCTAACTTTACCGGTGAAAAAATTGATTTAAATCAATTTAAGAAAACTCCAACCAAGAAAGAAAAGGAAAAAGAGAAAGAAAAAGAAGCAGCTTCCAAAAGAAGAAAGCGTAAGCGTATATCAAAAACTAACACAGCAACCCCTGGAGCTAGTAAACCCAACTTCAAAAAAGGCGCAAAACCAGCTCCTAGGAGAAATGTAAAAGCAGCTCCAAAAGAAGATCCTACTCCAGAACAAGTCCAAAAGCAAGTTAGAGAAACCTTAGAAAAACTTCAAGGTAGATCTGCTGGCAAGAAAGGAGCAAAATATAGACGAGACAAAAGAGATCAACATAAACAACGTTCTCAAGAAGATCTCGATCAACAAGAAAAAGAAAGTAAAGTCCTTAAGGTAACTGAGTTCGTTAGTGTCAACGAGATAGCAACGATGATGGATGTGCCTGTGACCAAAATTATTTCTGCTTGCATGTCTTTAGGCATGATGGTGACTATGAACCAAAGACTTGATGCTGAAACCTTAAGTGTTGTCGCTGAAGAATTTGGTTATGATGTGGAATTTGTAAGTGCAGAAGTTGAAGACCACAAAGAAGTAGTTACCGAGAACCCTGAAGATTTAAAACCTAGAGCTCCGATCGTTACCGTTATGGGTCACGTAGATCACGGTAAAACTTCTTTACTGGATTATATTCGTAAAGAAAACGTAATTGCTGGTGAGTCGGGTGGAATTACTCAGCATATTGGCGCCTATAGTGTTAAGATAGAGACTGGAGAAACTATTTCTTTCTTAGATACTCCTGGTCACGAAGCCTTTACCGCTATGAGAGCTAGAGGTGCACAAGTCACAGATATCGCAATTATTGTAATTGCTGCAGATGACAATGTGATGCCTCAAACCAAAGAAGCTATATCTCATGCACAAGCTGCAGGAGTTCCGATTGTTTTTGCAATTAATAAAGTAGATTTACCTACAGCTAACGTAGAAAAGATAAAACAATCACTAGCTAGTATGAACTTGTTAGTAGAAGATTGGGGAGGTAAAGTTCAGTCCCAAGAAATTTCAGCTAAGGATGGTACAGGTATTCCTGAGTTACTTGAAAAAGTTCTTCTTGAAGCTGAATTACTTGACTTAAAAGCAAATCCAAATCGCCTTGCAAAAGGAAGCGTCGTGGAAGCTTTTCTGGATAAAGGTAGAGGTTACGTATCTACTATCTTGGTTCAGGCAGGTACTCTTAAAATTGGAGATTATGTCTTGGCCGGAACAACAAGTGGTAAAATAAAGGCCATGCAAGATGAGCGTGGTAATAAAGTAAAAGAAGTTGGCCCTTCTACTCCTATTTCTATTCTTGGGCTAGATGGGGCTCCACAAGCTGGTGATTCCTTCCAAGTCATGGAAGATGAAAGAGAAGCAAAAGAAATAGCCTCGAAAAGAAATCAACTTCAAAGAGAGCAAAGTGTTAGAACACAGAAACACATTACTTTAGATGAAATTGGAAGACGAATTGCTCTTGGAGACTTTAAAGAATTGAACATTATCCTGAAAGCGGATGTGGATGGTTCCGTAGAAGCCTTAACAGACAGTTTACAGAAACTCTCAACAGAGGAAATTCAAGTCAATATTATACATAGAGGAGTTGGAGCCATTACTGAAAGTGATGTCTTGCTAGCCTCAGCTTCTGAAGCTGTTATCATTGGATTTAATGTAAGGCCTGCTGGAAATGCTAGGACACTTGCTGATAATGAAGAAATCGATATCAGAATGTATTCTATCATCTACGATGCTATCAACGACATTAAAGATGCGATGGAAGGTATGCTTTCTCCAGAACTTAAAGAAGAAATTACAGGTACTTCAGAGATTAGAGAAACTTTCAAAATCTCTAAAATTGGAACTATTGCAGGATGTATGGTAATTTCTGGAAAAATTTATAGAAGCTCCGGTATTCGATTGATACGTGAAGGCATTGTAATCCACACAGGAACACTGACTTCTTTAAAACGATTTAAAGATGATGCTAAGGAAGTCTCTAAAGGCTATGATTGTGGTATGCAATTGAAAAACTACAATGACATCCAAGAGGGGGATATTCTAGAAGCTTACCGAGAAGTAGAAGTTAAGAAGAAATTGAAATAATTTCTGAATAAACTTTCAACTAAGAAAAGCTCCGTAATGTATTTTACGGAGCTTTTTTAGTTTGAAAAAAATACCTAATAGTAGGTATTGTCAACACTCTTATTTAAAACTAGTTTTACGCTATTGCATTAAAAGATATTATCTATTATGCACATCCTAAAGTTTAAGGAATTAAACATCCTATAAAAGCTAATCTAACCCATCAGCTTTTTTTATGTTCAAACTTTAGGGTCTTTCTCATATAACATAAATATTATCTACCAATTACAAAAAAAAATATTAAACTGTATTATCTAGGTTACTTTTCATCGACATGACAACCCCATAACCAATGACTTATGTGTCCGTTTTCAATGAATTTCAGTTTTAGATTACGATTACTTTTTATAAAAGTTCCAAATTCAGTTCAATAGATGTTGTGGTATCTATTGACTAATTTTAAAATCTTTTAAAATTAGAATCCCACTTCTACTGAAACCTTCAAATTGGAGATGGTAATATTTAAAAATTTCACTTTTTGGAATTTTAAAGTAAACCTCGCCAAAATCATTAGTTTTTAAAACTGGCTTCCAGTCAATTTCAACAGGAATTAGATCTTGTTCTAAATTTATTTGTTTTGGGGGTGAATATGGTTTTGGCTTTTGATAAGCCTCTTTGATAACCTGTTTTTGATACAGCCTTACCAAATTCCTTTTGTAATCCTCTGTAGTAAAAACTTGATAAACCCTACTACCTCCAAGAGGTTGAACCATAATACTCTCAACATCTCTCATATTTAAATTTACATGCAGTAGATCAAAATTTGCTTTTACTTCTCCGTCAATATATAATTCAGATTCTTTCCCCGCTCTTATTAAATAATATTCTCCGTTTTTGTTTCTTCTTAACTCCACATTTTCCTTAAAGGCTAAAAAAGATAAGACATCGTCTTTATAAAAAGGATAAAACTCAAGTAATTCTAACTCAAAATATTTTCCAATGTCCCAAACAATAGAACTATATTTTTTTAGAAGCATTTCTCTCCTTTCCTTACGTTCACTTTTTGCTTTACCTAAGAGTAAGACCTCATCAAGAACAGTGGTATTATTTTGAAACGCACTATAGTCTAGATCGCCAATCTTGTCTTGCTCCCGAGTAGTAGTAGTTTTTAAACTTTTAAGGACTGGAGGACTACTTTTTTCTTCCAAAACATCTATCACCAAATTATCAGGCCTCATTAAGCTAGCTCCAAGATCTAAAAAGGCAAGTTTTAAGGTATCTGAGTTATAGACCAAAAGGCTGTCAAACTGGAATTCCCTTTTGTGCTTAAGCACAATTTTATCTATTAGAAGATCATAATTTGTTAATAATGCTAAAGTGTGGGTCTTTAGTTCGCCTTCAATTCTACCTTTTAACTTTATGCCAACCTCCCACTCATAAGAAATTGTGTCCTTAAACTTTTTAAAATCTCCTATTGAGTCTATTGAAGTTCCTTGCATAAGTAATACTAAGTCTAAATAATATTTACAATTTGGACTCTCTATGTCTTCAACACAGTTTATCAATTCTACATTTTCTTTCAACAGAGGAGTAAATAAGAGAGCTCCAGAGATACTTTTATCCGCATAAGATAAAGAGTGATTGGAAGCTAAAACTGATAAACTAACATTTGCTTTTAAAGGTTGATTTTGATTTGTGAGTTTTACCCTAAAAGCAATTGAATCTTGATCGGCAGATGCCACTTTTTGTAGATCAATTTTGGGTATAGAATTACTTTTATGAACATAAATTTTTCTTTGGCTTACGGGCTGTCCATTTTTATACAAAACCAGTTTATTAATACCATGTTTAAACTGATGTGTATAGAGTTCAGCTATAGCTTGGGTAGTATCCTGTAGTTTAAATTGGAGATGACCAATACCATTTCGCAGCTCATAATCATTGCCTTTTTTTTCCTTTAAAGTTGCAGAATTAGTCTTAAGATGCACCTTAATTAAACTGTCATTTGTATTTTCTACAATCATCAATAGCCCTGTTTTCTTAGCCTTAGGCAGTTCTATTTCTAGAATTGTCTCTTTTACTTTTACTACGGCTATATAAGTTTCATTCTGTTGATAGTAAAAGCTAGATTTTGCTAGGCCAGCATGAGAAGTATCAAAACTGGCTATTTCATCTTTTTTTGAATTTAAAATCTTAGCTTGATAGTTAATTCCTTTCCCATTGTCTTGAAGCTGAAGCGCCACTGTGGTTTGAGCATTTTCTAAGAAAAACCCTCCTTCAATTGCAATTTTAGTAAAATACCTGGAGCTAGAGGTTGATAGAATTTCTTGAGCATCTGCTACTATTTTTATTTTTTTCTCAAAAATATAGCCGTTGTCAAAGTTTCGCATAAAATTGGTATATCCTTGGATATAGTACTCGCCTGGGGGAAGAAGTTCAAATTCAATTTGACCATAACCTACTCCATTTTTTATGTGAATTCTTTGAGTTGCTATTAAGTCCTGCCTTTGGTTGAGAAGATTCACATAAAGCAAAGTAGTAGAGAAAGAGGGAGCATTATTTTGATTTGTAACATAAGCTTTAAACCAAAGGGTATCAGTAAGTGAGAACACTGGTTTGTTCAAATGTATAAACACTTTTTCTTCAATACCTTCAGACACCGGAATGCTATGATGATATTGACTAGAAGCAGTGACTGAATAAAGAAAGAAAAGTAAACCAATATACTTTATCAAATCAAAGTTTTTATTTAAATATAAATAAAAACTTTATGATAGACCGTTTAAAATAGACATCAAATACAATACAGCGACATGCATTAAAGCCTTTAACTATTTATTTTACTCTTTAGAAAACAAATTAATATTAAAGCTGATTTTACTTAAGAAAAAGGTGTCTATTGAGCTGGTTGCCTGCCTAGACCTAAAAATTCGTAATGGCAGGTAGGGCTTTCGTCTAGAACTACAGCATAAACACCTAGCATAGATACTTACTTCGCAAAAACAAAAAAACCGATTTCAATAAAGAAATCGGTTTAAAAACTTGTTGGCCTACTAGGTTTCGAACCTAGACTCTTCTGGACCAAAACCAGATGTGTTGCCAGTTACACTATAGGCCAATATTCTATTGGAGTGCAAATATAAAACTAACTTTTGTATGGGCAAAAGTATTTCAAAATTTATTCAAAAAAATATTTGCAGGTCATTTCATCAAGATGGTTGGTTTCTAAGTAATAATAATCAAATCATACGTTTATAAGATTTCATAATTGTTTATTTTCGCTCAAAATATTTATATCCATGACTAAATCTGCCTTTTCATTTTGGAATAAACTTTTAGGCTGGTTTGCCTTTCTTGTTGCTCTTGTGACTTATATCCTAACCGTAGAGCCAACAGCAAGCTTTTGGGATGCTGGTGAATATATAGCGACCTCTGCCAAGCTTCAAGTTGGTCACCCACCAGGAGCTCCATTTTATCAAATTTTTGGAGCCTTCTTTTCCATGTTTGCTTCAGATGAAAGTCAGATTGCCTACATGGTAAATCTCATGTCTGGGGTTGCGAGTGCTTTTGCCATTTTATTTATGTTTTGGTCAATCACTTTATTATTAAAAAAACTCACTAAAACGATAGACGCCAAAGGAACCTCTTCAGATCTTGCTATTTTGGCAAGTAGTCTGGTTGGAGCATTAACCTTTGCGTTTTCAGATAGTTTTTGGTTTAGCGCTGTTGAAGCAGAAGTCTACGCTATGGCAGCCTGTATTATGGCAGCTATGTTTTATACAGGCTTGTTATGGGAAAGAGATATGCATAAGCCTAGAGGAAATCGTTGGCTGATTTTAATCTGTCTCATAGTGGGACTTTCCTTTGGAGTTCATTTTATGGCCTTGTTAACCATTCCAGCAATAGGCTTTCTATACTATTTCAAAAATTTCAAAAAAATCACCATCAAGAACTTTGTAATTGCCAACTTCGTCGTCGTTGGGATCTTATTGTTTATTTTTAAACTCCTCCTGCCCTACTCCTTGACGTTTTTCGCAAAAATGGAAGTCTTTTTTGTAAACAGTATAGGCTTACCCTTCAATTCAGGAACTGTTATAGCTGGTTTACTCGTTATTGCTGCATTTTATTTCGGACTCAAATATACAAGGCTCAAAAATTATATTCACATCAATACGGTTTTACTCTGTATCCTATTTGTATTTATAGGCTTTTCAAGTTGGATTATGTTACCCATACGGGCTAACGCTGGAACTGTAATTAATGAAAATAACCCTAGTAGTGCTCAACAACTCCTCGCTTATTATAACAGAGATCAGTATGGTGAAACTCATCTGTTTTACGGCCCTCAGTTTACCGAATTATTTGCTGGTTTGGACCCTGATAACCCTTATGTAGATGATAATGCAATTTATGAGAAAGATGAAGAGAAGCAGGAGTATGTGATTGTCAATGATTATAAAAATGCTAGACAAAATTCTGATGCCTCACATAAAACCTTTCTCCCAAGGATGTGGAGTACACAACATGCAGCCAATTATATGATGTTTACTGGACCTCTAGAGTTTTCTATAAAACCAGAATACAGAGGAGAACAAGAATTAGGCTCAATTATTGAAACTTTTAGAGACGATTATAGAAAAGGAGAGGTCTCTTCTGATGGTTACATCAGCTTTTTAAAACGCTTTAACCAATACCTAGATATTGAAAAGCCTTCCACTGCCTCAAATCTCAGCTATTTGTTTGAGTTCCAGATGGGCTATATGTATTGGAGGTATTTTATGTGGAATTTTGCGGGTAGACAGAACGATGAACAAGGAAAATACACAAATTTTGATGGTAATTGGTTGAGCGGTATCGACTTTATTGACGAAAATCGACTGGGAAGTCAACAGAATTTACCTTCAGACCTTTCTGAGAATAAAGCAAGAAACACCTACTATTTCCTCCCTCTTATCTTGGGCTTAATCGGTTTATTTTTTCACGCGTCCAAAGATGTAAAGCGCTTTTGGGTGCTGACAGTCTTTTTCTTATTTACAGGAATCGCTTTAAAAATATACCTCAACGAGAGATCTTTTGAACCCAGAGAACGAGATTATGCTCTGGTAGGATCGTTTTATGTGTTTGCCATTTGGATTGGATTAGGCGTTTATGCTCTATTCCATTACTTAAAAGCTTATGTTACGCCCAAACTAGTGGCACCAGCTGTAGGCCTACTTTGCCTAATCTGTGTCCCCGCCCTTATGGCCTCAGAAAATTGGGACGACCACGATCGCTCTGGAAAATACACGACTCTCGCCATGGCCAAGAAATATCTAGAGGGCTTAGATCAAAATGCCATTTTATTCACCATAGGAGATAACGATACTTTCGCCTTGTGGTATGCCCAAGAAATCGAAGGCTACAGAACCGATGTGAGAACCATCAATACGAGCCTTTTTGCTACAGATTGGTACATAGACCAAATGAGAAGAAAAGCTTACGACAGTGAGCCTATTAAAACGACGTTAAAACACGAAGATTATAAGTATGGGACCAATGATGCCATTTGGTTTCAAAAAGATCCCAGATTAGGAGATTCCCTCAACATCAAGCAATTTATTCAGTATATAGAGAGCGATAACGAAACGACCAGAGCAGAACTCCAAAGTGGGCAAGTCATCAACACCTTTCCTACTAAAAACATAAGAGTCCCTGTGGATAAAGAAAAAGTCCTTAAAAATGGAATCGTAGAGCAAAAGAATGCTGACTTAATTGAACCTTATGTCGAAATTAATTTGGAAGATAACCTTATCTATAAACCAAATTTAATGATGCTTGACCTCCTAGCGAATAATGATTGGGATCGCCCTATCTATTTCACTGGAGGGAGTTTTAGAGACGAAGATTATTTATGGATGAAGGATTACCTTCAACTAGAAGGGGTTACCTATAAACTTGTCCCTATCAAAACTCCTGTGGATGAGAGAAATCCGTTTGATATGGGACGGATCGATGCCGATAAAATGTATGATATTGTTATGGATTGGGATTGGGGGAATAGTGGAAGTGATGATATCTACCACGACACAGAAACCAGAAAAAATGCCATAACCTATAGAAGTAATCTTGCTCGATTGGTTGAAAAATTGATTAAAGAAGATAAACTAGAAAAAGCAGAAAACGTTCTAGATTTAGGCATGGAAAACATTCCTGTAAAACATTTCCAATACTATCAACTTCTAGAACCCTTTATAAATGGGTATTATGAAGTAAATAAGCCTGAAAAAGCAAGGGAAGTCTGGGAAGCTGTCGCTAATAATTATAAGGAATGGCTGACTTACTATGCAGGTCTGGACTATGAAAACCAAATAGAGAATGCAGATAGGATCTTTGGTGAAATTGAAAAGTATAGAAGCCTTGTGGATATTTTAATAATTCAACAAGACGAAGAATTGGTTAAAGATAAAGCTGCAGAGTTCAATTCTTACCTAGAAAAGTTTAGTCATTTCTACGAAGATTCTCCTGAAGATAATGTGAACGAAAAACTGCTTCAAGAATTGGAAGAGGACGAGAGCAATCAGATTGAAAAGGATAGTGCTAGCGATGACTTAGTGTCTCCAGATCAATTACCCACTAATCCATAAAGGTATTGAGGTCTAGCACTTTTCTTCAGCGACTATTTCCTCACCGGGTGTGGAGCATTTCAACCGAAAAGAAAGAAATGTTCCTCACCTTTGATGATGGTCCCATTCCTGAAGTGACCCCATGGGTCTTGGATACCTTAAAAACCCATAAGGCTAAAGCTACTTTTTTTTGTATCGGAGATAATATAAAAAAACATCCAGAACTCTTTCAACAGATTATAGATGAAGGACATTCTGTTGGAAATCACACCTTCAATCATTTGAACGGCTGGCAAACCTCTTCAAAAAACTACTTAGAAAATGTTGAAGCCTGTAAGCAAGAAATAGAATTACACTCTGCCCCTACACACTTATTTAGGCCTCCTTACGGTAAGTGCACCTCCACACAAGCTAAAGCCTTAAAAAGAGATGCACAACAGATTATCATGTGGGATATCCTTAGTAAAGATTATAAGTCTAGCTTCAACAAAGAGGCTTGTTTTCATTGCGTTGAAAGATCAGCTAGTGCTGGCAGTATCATTGTTTTTCACGATAGCCTAAAAGCTGCAAAAAACATGAAATATGCCTTGGTCAGAACCTTAGAAACCTTTAAAGAATTTACGTTTAGCGCTTTAAAACAATAGATGTGGTCACTATACACATCTTAAACACAGGTAAATCAGAAATAAGAAAGCTCACTACCTCCCTTAGAGTCAATTAGAAGTATCTGTTCGCTAGAATTCTACAAAATAGTTTTAAACTTAACTTGAGTTATAATCTGTATATTTGATGTAAACATCTTTTCACTATGGATTTACAAACTCGAAAATTAAATTTAATAACCTATTTAGCTCAAGTTCAAGATGAAGTTTTATTGGAAAAGTTAGAAAGTTATATCTTAACAAATGAAAGAGAGTTCTATTCCGAATTGAAACCTTTTACGATTGAAGAATTAGTAAATAGAATTAAAAAATCTGAATTAGATTACAAAGAGGGAAAATTCAAAAGTCAAGAAGATTTGGAAAAAACATCTACAAATTGGTAAAAGATGATCATAATCTGGACTGATTTCGCAATTAAAAATCTTAAAGATATTTTTGACTATTACAGTACCGAAATAAATAAAAAAATAGCCCACAAGATTAGAAGAGAAATTCTTCAATCTACAAATCAACTCAAAAACAATTCCGAACTAGGCCAAATTGAATTCAACCTCGAAAAGCTTGAGCAAAATCATAGGTATCTCGTTTGTGGAAATTATAAAGTGATTTACAGAGTTTTTGAAAATCAAGTCATAATTAATGATGTTTTTGATACCAGGCAAGATCCAGAGAAAATGAATGATGAAAAACGTAAATTCCTTATAAGTCCCAGATTTATACCCATTTAGCATTAAAATGTCGTATAAAATCAGTTCTTTTTCACTTACTAATCGTCATAAAATAAAACCGTAACTATTGCTATGCTTCTGTTTTTGTCCTCAACTAAGTAAAAAACCTGTGCTGAACTACTTCGTAAAATAATTCAAATTTTTAATGCATCATTTAAAAACTAGATTGGTATTAGACTTATAAGAATGTATCACTCAAACCAATTTAAACCAAGTTTACAAATAAACCCTCATTCGTTTTGTCAACTGTAGCTTGGTCTTTCGATCTGAGTCCTTTAATGGCTTTGTCCCACTTTTTATTACTCAACTCCGATTTGGATTTTATCTCCTCCAAGGCTTGTGGAGAGGTTACTTTCAGTAAGTCTATAACTACTTTTTCTTCTTCAGTAAGCTCTACCTTTTTCTTTTCTGGCCTCATCTGAGGGAAAAACAAAACTTCTTGTATGGAGGGGTTGTTGGTCAAAAACATAATTAACCGGTCCATTCCAATTCCCAAGCCAGAGGTAGGTGGCATTCCGTATTCCAGTGCCCTTAAAAAATCATAATCGATAAATTCTGTCGCTTCGTCGTCTCCTTTTTGAGATAATTTCATCTGATCTTCAAACCGTTCTCTTTGCTCAATAGGATCGTTAAGTTCAGAATAGGCGTTGGCAATTTCTTTACCACAAACCATCAGTTCAAAACGTTCGGTAAGGTCTGGATTGTCTCTATGCTCTTTACATAGCGGACTCATTTCTTTAGGATAATCGATAATAAAAGTGGGCTCTATAAACTTACCTTCACATTTCTCACCAAAAATCTCATCGATCAACTTGCCTTTACCCATAGTCTCATTCACCTCCAAATTCATTTCCAGAGCAGCAGTTCTCAATTCCTCTTCAGACTTTCCTGTAATATCGAAACCTGTAAATTGGATAATGGCAGCGGTCATAGTCACCCGTTTGTAAGGTGCTTTAAAATCGACATGATGTTCTTTAAACATAGTTTTGGTCGTCCCGTTAACTTGCAAAGCACAATACTCCAGCAAGTTCTCTGTAAACTCCATCATCCAGTTGTAATCTTTATAAGACACATAAATTTCCATGGCGGTAAACTCAGGGTTGTGAGTTCTATCCATCCCTTCATTTCTAAAGTTTTTAGAAAACTCATACACCCCATCAAAGCCCCCTACGATTAAACGCTTTAGATAAAGCTCATTGGCAATTCTCAAGTATAAAGGAATATCTAAAGCATTGTGGTGAGTGATAAACGGGCGTGCTGCTGCACCACCTGGGATAGATTGGAGAATAGGCGTTTCTACCTCCATATAGCCTTTCTCATTAAAGAAATTTCGCATTGCTGTAAACAAAGCCGAGCGTTTTTTGAAAATATCTTTCACTCCGGGATTCACCACCAAATCGACATAACGCTGTCTGTAGCGCTGTTCTGCATCCTGAAACCCATCGTATTCATGGCCCTCTCTATCTTTTTTGGGAAGAGGAAGCGGTTTTAGAGATTTACTCAACAGTTTAAAGTCCAACACTTTTATGGTCTTCTCCCCTACCATAGTCGTAAACAACTCCCCTTCGATCCCTATAAAATCACCGATGTCTAGTAATTTTTTATAGACCTCATTATAGAGAGTCTTATCCTCTCCTGTACAAATCTCATCTCTATTAAAATAGACTTGGACACGGCCTTCCCCATCTTGCAACTCCGCAAAAGAAGCTTTTCCTTGAATCCTTCTAGACATCAAACGACCGGCGACTACAACTTTTTTCCCTTCCTCAAAGTTTTCCTTCACTTGGGTAGACGTGTGGGTATAATGAAACTGGTCTGCAGGATATGGATTGATGCCCATACCCTTTAAGGTGGTTAATTTATCTCGCCTTACGCGCTCTTGCTCTGATAATTGCATAATTAAGTCTATTTTCTAATGCCGCAAATATAAAGACAATCCGCCAATATCGTAAGCCATCCTCACAATTAAACCACAGCATCTTAAGAAATGCTATCTAGTTTTAAAGCCTTTTTATTTATTTTGATTTTGTGTGAATTTAATTTGATGCCTTTTAGACAGTGAGCTTTATGTTTTTTAGTTACTTTCAAGAGGCATCTGGGATGTAGAGATTTGGCTGAAGGTGAAAAGTTCATTTCAATTTTAAAAGCCTTCAATTTTCACCTTAAGTCATGGGTGAAAGGTAAATCCTACTTCTTCAAGCTCTTTAGACATAAGATAAAACAAACTAAAACCCCTTAAAACTAAATACCGAAAAACTGTTAAAAACATACTTATAATCGGGGATATAAACTCTTAATATGAATAAAAATATTAAATTTATTATGTTTTAACACTAGCATCCGAAAGTCGGGATTTTAAAAAGCCCTCAGAATCACGTATTTTTGAGTTCTACCAAAAACTTTTCAAATATGGGACTCTTCAGGCGAAACAAAAATAACAATAAACCAGTCATTCGACAAATTTTAGATTTAGTACCCCATTGGTTATTTAGAAGTTGCACCAATACCTACAAAACAGATAAAGGTGTTCATAAGTATAGAACTTACGACCAGTTTGTTGCTTTAACTTTCGGACAGCTTAATAAGTGCCAGAGCCTCAATGATATATCAGCAGGAATTGGAGTTAGCGAGATTTTTATAAGCGACTTAGGTTTAAGCCAAAGCCCTGCTCGTTCTACAATGAGCGATGGCAATAAAAAGCGTGACTGGCAGGTGTTTGAGAGCTTGTATTATCGTTTATTAAGTCACTATAAATCGGTGCTAAAACAGCATCATAACACTCATATTATAGAAGAGATTAAGGGCAAGGTAGTTAAAC
This sequence comes from Psychroflexus torquis ATCC 700755, assembly GCF_000153485.2. Taxonomy (NCBI): domain Bacteria; kingdom Pseudomonadati; phylum Bacteroidota; class Flavobacteriia; order Flavobacteriales; family Flavobacteriaceae; genus Psychroflexus; species Psychroflexus torquis. Next base: position 895,737 of record NC_018721.1, read on the forward strand.
TAATAGATAGCTCAACGATTTCCTTGTGTCTGGCTATGTTTGATTGGGCAGTCCCGATCGCTATCGGGACGGACAGCTAAAGGAGGTATTAAATTACACACTAGCTGGGATTATAATTTAATGATACCTGATGTAGTAAATATAACAGAAGCAAAGGTTCATGACAGATATGGATTAAAGCAACTCATTTTCCCTAAAGACACTATTATAGTTGAAGACAGAGCTTATTTCGATTTTGAATTAATGCTCAATAGAATAAAAGCAGAAAATGTTTTTGTTACTAGAATTAAGTCCAACACTTTGTATGAAACGATAGAGGAGCTGGAGCTTGCTGATGATGTTGACCAACATATTCTTAAAGATGAAATAATACAACTTACATCAGGTAGGGCGATAGAAACGGGTATTTCAAAGCATAAACTAAGATTGGTACATGTTTATAAAGAAGATGAAAACAAAGTAATTGCCATTATTACCAACCAACTTGATTGGGAATACAATACCATTGCAGCATTATATAAGAAACGTTGGGATATTGAATTATTTTTTAAAGCTTTAAAGCAAAACCTACAAGTAAAAACCTTCTGGGGAACCAGTGAGAATGCAGTAAAATCACAAATATATGTAGCGCTGATAAACTATCTACTTTTAGAGCTTATAAAACGAACTATTTCCAAAAAAGCAGTTGCTTTTTCTAATTTGACAGAAAAAGTGAGATTTTGCTTGTATCACTATCTATCACTAGACTATGTGTGCAATGAAGTCAAAGAAGGTGTTCGTAAAGTGACAATTTCACCACAAAAAGTATTGGTATTAGAGAGGGACTTATTTTCTGGGTAAAGTGAGCTTTTTAATGTAAACATTGGGGTAGAGACATGTTTTTTACTTCTTTCTAAAAACTTTCGGATGCTAGTGATGTTTTAATTGTTATTTAACGCAAAAGTTTGATTTATGACTTGAATCCAGCTACCAATCAAAAGCCTTTATCATGAAAAAACTATTACTTATAACGTCATTTCTTTTTACACTTACATTTTACGCCCAAAACAACTCAGACTTTTATCTCGCCCCCAATGGAGTAACCTGCCTATGTCCAGAGGCTGATTTTGGAGACACAGGAACCTTAACCATTGACGGTGAAACCAAAATATTCACAAAACGGTCTCGTGACCAACTTTACGCATTGATTAATAATGATGTACAAGATCCACAAATTGCCCTCACCTGTACAAGTGGTATAACTAACATGAGTGATTTATTTAATGGGTTTAATGGAAATAGCTCATCTTTTAACCAAAATTTGGAGCATTGGGATGTAAGTAATGTTACTAATATGAGAAGTATGTTTTCTTTTTGCATCATCTTTTAATCAACCCCTTAATTCATGGGATGTCAGTAATGTCACAACTATGTTTTATACTTTCAGTCGAGCATCCAATTTTGACCAACCTCTGGATAATTGGGATGTAAGTAATGTGACGAATATGTATGCCATGTTTGGTTTCGCATCTACATTTAACCAACCCCTTAATAATTGGGATGTAAGTAATGTTACAGATATGGGAAGCATGTTTAATGGTTCAACTTCATTCAATCAACCCCTTAATAATTGGGATGTAAGTAATGTTACGGATATGGGAAGCATGTTTAATGGTTCAACTTCATTCAATCAACCCCTTAATAATTGGGATGTAAGTAATGTATTTAGTATGTATACTATGTTTGCTAATGCAACTTCTTTTGATAGAGATTTAAGTGACTGGAGTTTTTATCAAGAGGTTTATTTAGATCAGTTTTTGGATAATACTCATATGAGTAGTGATAACTACGATACTCTTTTACAAAGCTTCGATAATCAAAACCTAGTAGGCTTATTCCTAAGTGCAGAAAATGTGGCTTATTGTAATGAACAAACCCGTAATAATTTAATCAATAGCAAGAATTGGACTATTGTAGGTGATTTCCCTGGGCAGTGTGGAGCTACTCTAAATCCGTCTACAATTCCGTTTGTGACCACTTGGACTGTTCAGGACGATTTAAGCGCAGCTATTTATACCTCCAATGCAGGGCGAACGCATTAAAAAAAGTTTAAGTTAATTGGGTAAAAATGAGTGTTAATCACTTAAAATTCATCATATTATTTGTTGTTTTTTAGTTTAAAATATTGTATATTATATTGATAACCAATACTTTATACATTTTGAAAACTACCCAAAAGCTAAAGACCATATTTGGTCAAATACCCGACTTTAGACGTTCTCACAAGCAACTTTACGATTTAGAAAGCATCCTTCTCATCGGGATTATTTCAGTGATTTGTGGAGCAGATTCATGGAATGAAATGGAAAACTACGCCAACTCAAAAGAAGAATTTCTTCGTAGCTTCCTTGATTTGCCTAATGGTATCCCCTCGCACGACACATTTAATCGCGTTTTTTCTAATATTGACAGTAATCAATTTGAAAAATGCTTTATACAATGGGTTAGTGCTCTTGCACAACTACAGCCCAGAGAAATCATTGCTATAGATGGTAAAACAATTAGAGGTGCTAAAGCTGGCGGTAAAAAATCCCCAGTACACATGGTTAGTGCTTGGGCAAATGACAATAATTTGGTTTTAGGACAAGTGAAAGTTTCCCACAAGTCAAATGAGATCACTGCCATTCCAAAATTATTAAAAGTCTTATCCATAGAAAATACTATTGTAACTATTGATGCTATGGGATGTCAAACTAAAATAGCTAAGGCCATCGTTAAAAAAAATGCAGACTATATCTTGGCTGTAAAAGAGAATCAACCTCAGTTACTAGAGCATATTGAAGATGAATTTAGATTTGGAAAAACTATGGAATCAAACCTTAGCCAAGAATTAGACCATGGCAGAATAGAAACCAGGACGTGCAGTGTAATAAGCAACTTTAAGTTTATTTTAAAAAACAATAACTGGGAAAACCTAACAAGTGTTATAAAAATAGAAAGCAAACGTGAGTTTAAAAACTCACAAAAGCCTGCACAACACGCAATACGATATTATATTTCAAGTATAAAGGCTAGCTCCCAAGATTTTCAAAAAGCCATTCGTTCTCATTGGTCTATAGAAAATAAGTTACACTGGACTTTAGATGTTGCTTTTTCAGAAGATGCTTCTAGAAAAAGAACAGGTAACTCCACTCAAAATTTCTCCATACTCAATAAAATTGCACTAAATTTATTGAAAAATGAAAAATCATTAAAAACAGGGGTGAAGAGCAGAAGACTTCAAGCGGGATGGGACAATCACTATCTGATAAAAGTGCTGAATCTAATGAAAGTTTAATGCGTTTGCCCTGACCTCCAATGCCTTTGATTATGATTTTACAGTAGATTGGGGAGATGGGGAGATAGATCAAAACGTGACAGCAGATATAACTCATGATTATGCTACTCCAGGCACCTATACCGTAAATATTATCGGCGTGTTTCCTTATTTTAAATCCTGTGAAATTGCTACGGGTTTTTCAGACTGCGATAACGCACCAAAACTTAGTAGTATAGAGTCTTGGGGAGATCAAGAATGGCGTGCCATGATAGGAAGTTTCAGAAGTGCAAATAATATGATAATTAACACGCTTCAAGCGCCAAATTTAACTTTCACAACAAGTTTAAAAGAAACTTTTAGAGACGCATCAAGTTTTAACCAACCTCTTGATAATTGGGATGTAAGTAAGGTTACAGATATGGGAGGTATGTTTATTAGTGCAACTTCACTTAATCAGCCTCTAAATAATTGGGATGTAAGTGGGGTAACTACTATGTATGCTATGTTTAATCAAGCAACTTCATTTAACCAACCACTTGAGTCTTGGGATGTAAGTCAAGTTACAAACATGTTTACCATGTTTAATGGTGCAAGTTCATTTGACCAACCCATCAATGATTGGGATGTAAGTAATGTGAATAATATGGCATCTATGTTTAATGAAGCAACTTCATTTAACCAACCCCTAAATAGTTGGGATGTGAGTCAAGTGATTGATATGAATGCCATGTTTTATAGTGCAACATCTTTTGACCAACCCCTTGATTCTTGGGATGTAAGCCAAGTCACTGATATGGTATATATGTTTAGGGATGCTACTTCTTTTAACCAACCCTTGAATTCTTGGGATGTGAGTAATGTTACTAATATGGGAGGCATGTTTGAGGATGCCTCTTCATTCGACCAACCTCTGGATAATTGGAATGTAAGTAATGTATCTAATATGAGATTTATGTTTGAGAGTGCATCGTCATTTAACCAACCCCTTAATAATTGGGATGTAAGTAATGTAACTGATATGAACTTGATGTTTAATCGAGCAAGCACATTTGACCAACCTCTTGATAATTGGGATGTAAGTAAGGTTACAGATATGGGAGGTATGTTTATTAGTGCAACTTCACTTAATCAGCCTCTAAATAATTGGGATGTAAGTGGGGTAACTATTATGTATGCTATGTTTAATCAAGCAACTTCATTTAACCAACCCATCAATGATTGGGATGTAAGTAATGTGAATAATATGGCATCTATGTTTAATGAAGCAACTTCATTTAACCAACCCCTAAATAGTTGGGATGTGAGTCAAGTGATTGATATGAATGCCATGTTTTATAGTGCAACATCTTTTGACCAACCCCTTGATTCTTGGGATGTAAGTAATGTTTCTAATATGGAGTTTATGTTTTCTGAAGCTATTTCTTTTGATCAACCCCTCAATAATTGGGATGTAAGTAATGTTTCTGATATGAGAGGCATGTTTGAGAGTGCAGAGTCATTTAACCAACCCCTTGATAATTGGGATGTAAGCCGAGTTACTGATATGAGATTTATGTTTAATGACGCTTCATCTTTTAACCAGGATATTTCAATGTGGTGTATAGAGCAAATCCAAGTTGAACCTCAAGGATTTGCTGATAACTCTGCTTTGCAAAACGACTTTTTCCCAAATTGGGGGGCTGCATGTAACTTATCCACAACAAACCCAGACGCTATTGGATTTAATATTCTAATATATCCCAACCCCTCAAATTCGAAGGTGTTTATCGAAAATGATGGGTAAATCATACTTTCTAAAATTAAATTGATTGATATGCTGGGTCGAGACATTAAGACCTTCTCAGCTAGTCAAATAACTCATGGTCTTGATGTTTCAGGTGTGGATGTCGGTAATTATTTTGTTCAGTTTACAACAGTGGATGACCGACAATTTGTAAAGCGATTAATTGTGAAGTAATAATTTATTGTAAAATATTTTAATTAGTAAAGCCTCTACATAAATTGTAGAGGCTTTTTGTTGGGTAAAATAATCTCAAACCCCTTAAAACTGAATATTAAAAACTGTTAAGGGAATACTTATAATCGGGGCTATAAACTCTTAATAAGAATAAAAAAATTGAATACATAAGACTAAAAGTCACCTTATAATTATACTTTTAAATCATTATACCAATCAAAATCCTTTATTATGAAAAAACTATTACTTCTTACCTCATCTCTTTTTACACTTACATTTTACGCCCAAAACAACCCAGACTTTTATTTAGCCTCCAATGGAGTGACTTGCATGTGTCCAGGGGCCGATTTTGAAGACACAGGAACCTTAACCATTGACGGTGAAGACAAAATATTCACAAAACGGTCTCGTGACCAACTTGATATATTGATTGATAATGATGTACAAGATCCACAAATTGCCCTCACCTGTACAAGTGGGATAACTAACATGCTAAAGCTTTTTTTTATTAAAAACTCAAGTTTCGCACCCATTATTCACAGGGTTTAATTGGAAAAAAATAGCATGAAAACCAAGGGAAACCCCTGGTTTTACTGTATCTTTAAGTAACTAAACACAAAGTACAAAACATGCTACAACACGAATATATTGCAAAAGTTCAAGAAATAAAAGGGAAGTTTAATAAGGTTTGGTTTAATTCAGACTATTTACGGGCACATCTGAATATTTTAGGCTTCAATAGAATAAAAAAACAATTCAGTTGGTGCAAAAAGGCGGGTTTTTCATTTGAGGATTTGATCGCTACGCTCTTGATTTTGCCCCTTATTGGAATTAATTCTATTTATGGACTTACAACTGACAAAGATCCAGAACTTAATAAATGTGGAAAAGATTCATACTATCGAATCTTGGCAAATCAAAAAATTAATTGGAGAGCTTTTTTGGCCCAGTTTGTAAAGCAATATCTATTGAAAGATGAACTCTTCACCCCCTCAGCAGACCCTACAAGATGCTTGATCTTTGATGATACTGATCTTTCAAAAACAGGAAAGACTATTGAAGGAGTCTCAAAGATCTACAACCATGTGTCAAAGACCTACTATTTAGGTTTCAAGCTACTTGTGGCTGGGTATTGGAATGGAAGTGTTTTTATCCCCATTGATTTTAGTCTGCACCGTGAGAGCAAAACATCAAGATTAAAATATGGTCTAACCGCAAAGCAGCGTAAGGCCCAAAAGAAGACACCAAGATGTAGTAAAACAGTTGCGGCAAAGAGGTATAGGGAACTCAATAAAAAGAAAACAGACCTAGTAGTGCAAATGTTTTCCAGGGTTGTAAAGCGTAAAATTCCTGTAGACTATATTTTAATAGATACCTGGTTTACAAGTGTGGGATTACTTAAAAAGTTACGAAGTATTTGCAGTTCGACCCATATTATTGGAATGTATAAATACAATAGTAAAATTGAAGTCAGATCAAAGGTCAAAACTTTAGCACAACTTAAAAAACAGAAAGCAAAGCCCAAGCGCTGTCGTAAATTCAATTACTACTACCATCATTACATAGCTGAAATTGATGGGCTCAAGGTTGCTCTCTTTATCTCAAAACGTGGGAAGAACGGCAAATGGCACACCTTAATAACCACCGATACATCACTCAAATTTGTAAAAGCAATTGAAGTATATAGTATTCGATGGTCAATTGAAGTCTTTTTTAAAGAAGCCAAGCAGCTCTTTGGCCTTGGAAAGTGTCAGTCTACCAATTTTGATGTCCAGATTGCACAAATAACAATTGCAATGACCCAATATCTGCTTACAAGTATTAGGTACAGAATGGAGGCTTATGAAACCATAGGCGGATTATTTAAAGATTTAAAACAGGATTATATTGAAAATAAGCTGAATATCAGAATATTGGCAGTTGTCAACTTAATTTTAACCAATTTGGAAAAACTAGTAGAATCAATTGATATTGAACTTATTACATCCAAAATAATAGAGGATATTGAGAGTTATGGGTTTCTAACAAATACCCATAGCTTTAATCATCAAGGTGTTAAGTGAAATTGATTAGGTGCGAAACTTGAGTTAAAAATAATTTCAATCAAAATATATCATTTTGGGATGTCTCGAATGTAACTAATATGGAGAATATGTTTGCAGGGGTAACTTCATTTAACCAACCTTTAAATAGCTGGGATGTGAGTCAAGTTATAAATATGCTACAGATGTTTGCAGTAGCAATCAAATTTAACCAACCCCTAGATAATTGGGATGTAAGTAATGTGACAGATATGAGAAGGATGTTTCAGAATACGTCCTCTTTTAATCAATCTCTTGATAGTTGGGATGTAAGTCAAGTGACTGATATGGAAGCTATGTTTTATCAAGCAACTTCATTCAACAAACCGCTTGATAATTGGAATGTATCGAATGTTAATAATATGAGAAATATGTTTTATGAAACAACTTCTTTTAACCAACCCCTTGGGTCTTGGGATGTATCGAATGTTAATAGTATGGAAAATATGTTTCAAGGTGCAGAGTCATTTAACCAACCCCTCGATAATTGGGAAGTAAGCCAAGTAATTGTTATGAAAGGTATGTTTTTTAGCGCAACTTCATTTAACCAACCCCTTAATAATTGGGAGGTGAATGAAGTATTTAGAATGAATTTTATGTTTCATGGTGCAACATCTTTTAACCAACCACTCGATAATTGGGATGTAAGTAATGTTACAGATATGGGTTATATGTTTTATGAAACAACTTCTTTTAACCAACCCCTTGATAATTGGAATGTAAGTAATGTTACAACTATGAGAGCTATGTTTAATAGTGCATCTTCATTTAACCAACCCCTCAATTCTTGGGATGTAAGTAATGTTACGAATATGGGAAGCATGTTTAATGGTTCAACTTCATTCAATCAACCCCTTAATAATTGGAACGTAAGTAATGTTACGGATATGGGGAGAATTTTTAATGGATCAACTTCATTCAATCAATCCCTTAATAATTGGGAGGTAAGTAATGTGACTAATATGGGAAGCATGTTTAATGGTTCAATTTCTTTTGACAGGGATTTAAGTGACTGGAGTTTTAATCAAGCTGTTTCTTTAGGTAGGTTTTTAAGTGATTCAGGTATGAGTAGTGACAACTACGATACTCTTTTACAAAGCTTTGATAATCAAAACCTAGTAGGTTTATACCTAAGTGCAGTTAATATTGCTTATTGCGATGAACAAACACGTTCTAATTTAATCGATAATAAGGGATGGACCATAATTGGTGACATTCTTGGACAGTGTGGTGATGTGTTTAATCCGTCTACAACACCATTTGTAACGACTTGGACTGTTCAGGACGATTTAAGCGTAGCTATTTATACATTCAATGCCTTTAATTAGGGCTTGCTGATTTACTCAAGCTTATTTTAGTTCAAGAGGTATGTAATTTTGAATAAAAAAGGGTTTAGTGACATCAGTATTATAGAAACACCCTTTTATTTTGGGATTTAGCTTAGCGTATATCCAATTTTCAAATAAGGCACAAAAAATAGCATATTTATCTGCTATTTTTGATAAGTTTATTAAGTTCATTATGAAGAAAATGGCACTAATCCAGCTTTCTGATGTGTCTTTCCTTTTAGCTTTTATTTTGCTAAGTCCGTATGCGTTTTTTGCTTGTCCAAACTTTCCTTCTATTAGGTTTCTTTGGTTTCGCTCTTTTTTGAGTTTTCGCTTTTGATAGGCAGAAAGTTCTTGTTTTGGCGGTCTCCCTAATGGTTTTCCTACAATTCTAATCCCTTTTTCTTTGAGCCATTTTCTGTTCTCTCTGTTAAGGTATATTTGGTCTGCCAGTAGTAATTCTGGGTAGTGACCAAAGGTGATTCTGTAGGATTCTACTTGTAATACTAAATCTTTAGATTCATTAAATTGATCCCAACTTATATGTTCTACTCTACTCATTCCATCTATCTCACTAGCACTAATCTTTGCTCCAAATTCTGTCGATACTTTATCCTTTCCTCTTGGGATAGGGCGAACGTAAGGTTGATAAATATTGACTATTCTATTTTTTACACTATTAACTTTTTCGTGATACATATAGTTTTGTTGTTCATAGATGAGTTGAAGCACCCAGTAAATCTTTTGGTCCCGTTTTGGTAAAGGGAATTTACAGGGATAAGCAGTTCTAAGATCTGTAACATGCCAAGGCAAGTGTTCCTCCTTTTTTGATCTTCTATTTGGTCTAACAGTTTTTCATATAAGATAGGTTACGCCTGGTATATCCTAGTTGTTTTCGAATGAACTTGTTTATTTGTTTGGTTGTCTTTCTGCGTTTTTTAGAAAATACAAGATATTCTGTTCTTGCTACTCGACGGTAATCTCGAGGTTTATTAACTCCTTGGGTTTGCTCGTAAAGCAAATCTATAATTCGCTCACTTTCTTTGCGTGCTGTATTAAGCAGACCAGCATCGGTAGGGAACACTATTCTTTGATCAGCCACACTAGCATCAATCTTTAGTTTGCCTTTGTGTTTACTATCAGAGACACATTGATTAGGGGCCTCTTCCTCGGTGTTCTTTTGAATATTCCTTGCCCTTTTTGGCTTCAAGCTATCTGCTTTTTCAATGATTAGAGTATTCCAAGAGTCAAAATTTACTGCCCCCATTCGTTTACGAATAGCTACAAGTACAGTGGGGTGAAAAGGGGGTTTGGTTTGAAAACACTTTAATCCACAGAAATATTGCAAGTAGATGTTTTCGCTAATCATCGCAACGGTCTCTCTATCGTTTAGCCCTATCTTATGCTTTACAATAATTGCACCTATAACCACGCGGACATCAATACTCTCTCTACCATTACGTGCATTGAGTTTATTGGAATATACCTTTGCCAAAGCATCCCAAGGGATGAGTTGTGATAATTTTACCCAGCGATTATCAGATAACAATTCTTGTTCGAAGGGATGTGAAAAATCGGATAAACTTAACTGATTAGAAGGCGTATATTTTATCATAACTGCATAGGTTTATGAGTAAAAGATACGAAAAACCATGCAATTACGCAAGAAAAAAACGTGTATTTTTATGCGTAAAACACTGATGCTTAATTTAATAGATGATAATTATAAGAAAATCAGCAAGCCCTAATTATGATTTCGCGGTAGACTGGGGAGATGGGGAGATAGACCAAAACGTGACAGCAGATATAACGCATAATTATGCTAGTCCTGGCACCTATACCGTAAGTATTATTGGCGTGTTTCCTTATTTTAAAACCTGTGAAATTGCTACGAATTCATCAGTCTGTGATAACGCACCAAAACTTAGTAGTATAGAGTCTTGGGGTGATCAAGAATGGAGAATGATGAATGGAAGCTTTAGAAATGCTAATTTTAATATCAATACAGCACAAACTCCAGATCTATCCAATGTAACCAGCATGTATAGAACTTTTTATAGGGCCACTGATTTTAATCAAAACATAAATAATTGGGACGTCAGCCAGATAACCGATATGTCTGAGACGTTTCTTGACGCTTCCAATTTCAACCAACCGCTCAATTCTTGGGATGTAAGCCAAGTAATTAATATGAGACGAACTTTTTATAGGGCCACTGATTTTAATCAAAACATAAATAATTGGGACGTCAGCCAGATAACCGATATGTCTGGGACGTTTCTTGACGCTTCCAATTTCAACCAACCGCTTAATTCTTGGGATGTAAGTAAAGTGACGAATATGTATGCCATGTTTAGAGAGGCAACTTCATTTAACCAGCCTCTGGATAATTGGGACGTGAGTCAAGTCACTAATATGTATCGAATGTTTAATTATGCAACTTCATTTAACCAACCTCTTAATAATTGGGATGTAAGTAATGTTACATATATGGATTTCATGTTTTCTGTAACATTTTTATTTAACCAACCCCTAGATAATTGGGATGTAAGTAATGTGACGAATATGGGAAGTATGTTTAGAAGCTCAATTTCATTTAACCAACCCCTTAATAATTGGGATGTAAGCCAAGTCACTAATATAGGTTTTATGTTTGAGGGCGCATCTTCCTTCAATCAACCCTTGGATAATTGGAATGTAAGCCAGGTAACTAATATGTTGTCAACTTTTTCAAATGCACTAAATTTTAACCAATCTCTTAATTCTTGGGATGTGAGTCAGGTAACTGATATGGAATTTATGTTTAATCGCGCAACTTCATTTAACCAACCCCTTGGTAATTGGGATGTAGGTAATGTGACGGAAATGAGAAATATGTTTACTATTGCAACTTCATTTAACCAACCCCTTGATTCTTGGGATGTAAGTAATGTTACTAATATGGATTCTATGTTTAGAGACGCTCTGGTATTTAACCAAGATCTATCTGGATGGTGTGTAGAGCAAATCCCAATTGAACCATTTGAATTTGCTGTTAACTCTGCTTTGCAAAACGACTTTTTTCCAAATTGGGGTGCTGAGTGCGCAAACAATAACCCAGACTTTTATCTTGCCGACAATGAAGTCACCTGCCTATGTCCAGAGGCTGAATTTGGAGACACAGGAACCTTAACCATTAACGGTGTAACCAAAACTTTTACCAAGCGGACTCGGGAACAACTTGATGCATTGATTGATGATGATGATCAAGATTCTCAAATTACTCTCACCTGTACAAGTGGTATAACAAACATGCAAGCTACGTTCAGCAATGCATTTGATTTTAACCAACCCCTAAATAATTGGGATGTGAGCCAAGTCACTAATATGAGATGGATGTTTAATAGCGCAACATCTTTTGACCAACCTCTAGATAATTGGAATGTAAGTCAAGTTACAAACATGTTTAGGATGTTTTATGAAGCAACTTCATTTAACCAACCCCTTGATAATTGGGATGTAGGTAATGTAACTGATATGAAAAGTATGTTTAACGATGCATCATCTTTTAATCAACCCCTCAATTCTTGGGATGTAAGCCAAGTCACTGATATGAAAGTTATGTTTCTATTTGCAGGGTCATTTAACCAACCCCTTAATAATTGGGATGTAAGCAAAGTTACTGATATGAGATATATGTTTTATGAAGCAACTTCATTTAACCAACCTCTTGATAATTGGAATGTAAGCCAAGTAACTGATATGAAATTTATGTTTGCATATGCATCATCTTTTAATCAACCCCTCAATTCTTGGGATGTAAGCCAAGTCACGGATATGAAACTTATGTTTAATCGCGCATCATCATTTAACCAACCCCTTAATAATTGGGATGTAAGTAATGTAACTGATATGGGAAGTATGTTTTTTGATGTATTTTTATTTAACCAACCCCTCAATTCTTGGGATGTAAGCCAAGTCACTGATATGGATTCCATGTTTGAATTTGCAAGTTCATTTAATCAACCTCTTGATAATTGGGATGTAAGCCTAGTCACTGATATGGGTGAAATGTTTAGTCGCGCAACATCTTTTAACCAACCTCTGGATAATTGGGATGTAAGTAATGTAACTGATATGGGAAGTATGTTTAACGATGCATCATCTTTTAATCAACCCCTCAATTTTTGGGATGTAAGCCAAGTCACTGATATGAAATTTATGTTTTCTCAAGCAACAACTTTCAACCAACCCCTAAATAATTGGGATGTAAGCAAAGTTACTAATATGGAATATATGTTTTTTGATGCAGAGTCATTTAACCAACCTCTGAATAATTGGGATGTAGGCAAAGTAACTTATATGGAATTTATGTTTTATGATGCATCATCATTTAACCAAGATATATCTGGATGGTGTGTAAATCGAATACCAGATGAACCAATTGGATTTGCTCACCCTAATTTGCAAAACGACTTCTTCCCAAATTGGGGTGCTGAGTGTAACTTGTCCACAACAAACCCAGAAGCTATTGGATTTAATATTCTAATATATCCTAACCCCTCAAATTCTAAAGTGTTTATCGAAAATGATGGGCAAATCATACTTTCCAAAATTAAATTGATGGATATGCTGGGTCGAGACATTAAGACCTTCTCAGCAAGTCAAATAACAAATGGTCTTGATGTTTCAGGAGTCGATGCGGGTAATTATTTTGTTCAGTTTACAACAGTCGATGACCGACAATTTGTAAAGCGATTAATTGTGAAATAATAATTTATTGTAAAATATTTTAATTAGTAAAGCCTCTACATAAATTGTAGAGGCTTTTTTGTTGGGTAAAGGGATCTCAAACCCCTTAAAACTAAATGCCGAAAAACTGTTAAGGAAACAGAGGTAAAATCAAAATAAAGAAAACATTTTCTTTAGAAAGTCTACTTTTGTAATTCAATAATAAGACGATGAATAAAACGATAAAAGTTCTGGAATTAGGACGGAAAGATTATAAAGAAACTTGGGATTTACAAGAAGAATTGTTCCAAAAAGTCCTTGATACAAAAATAAAAAACAAGCGTGAAAAAAGCGAACTCCCAACAGATAACAGCTTTATTTTTGTAGAGCATCCGCATGTCTATACACTAGGGAAAAGCGGCGACTTGGCCAACTTACTTTTAGACGAAAAGCAGCTGGCAGAGAAAGGAGCGACCTTTTATAAAATAAACCGAGGTGGAGATATTACCTACCACGGTCCTGGACAAATTGTTGGCTATCCTATTTTGGACCTTGAAAATTTCTTTACCGATATCCACAAATATCTACGCCTCCTAGAGGAAATGGTTATTCTTACCCTGGCAGAATATGGCCTTAAGTCAGAACGAAGCAAAGGAGAAACCGGGGTTTGGCTAGATGTAGGAACACCCTTTGCTAGAAAAATATGTGCTTTGGGCGTTCGCGCTTCGCGTTGGGTGACCATGCACGGCTTTGCCTTCAATGTGAATGCAGACCTCGACTATTTTGACAATATTGTTCCTTGCGGAATTAAAGACAAAGCAGTGACTTCGTTAAACGTGGAAATCGGCCAAAAAGAGGTGCCTGTCGACGAGGTAAAAGCTAAACTCAAAAAACACTTTGCCGAGCTATTTGAAGCTGAATTCTTAGAAGTTTAGAAGTTTTTGGTGTACAGCAATAAAGCTTCATCATCTCCTTTTACCGTAAAATGAAGTTGGCTTGGCTTGGACATATCCAAATCGATTTGAGAACTTCCAAATACAGGAAAACCAGGTACAAGCTCCGCTTGTTCATCGAATAGGTAAACTTTTTTGGCCTGCTGATCTACGATACTAAAAAAGGTCCTAGTGGACTGCTCGTGAATTTGTGGGGGAAAATACAAACCGTAATCCAAAGTTTTATTTACTCCATTAATGTTGAGTTTATTCTCAGAAAAAGTGACTACATGCTTGGCATGTATTGCTGTAAAATGGTTTTTGGACAAACCGAGTTCTGTTTTCTGTACTATCCCGTTTTCGGCAATTTCGATAAGATCCCCATCTGTATTAGTTCCTGTAAAACTAGAGTTATACAATCCCCATGCATTTGGAGAAGAAGATAGCTTTTGATTTGGTTTTACGCGTTCTGAAGCAGTTCTACTTAAGATTTTAAGTCCTAAGTCGTTCTCTACCAAAATATAATCTTTCCTGCCAATGCGGATATGCTGCGGAGTTCGCTGTATTGGTCCTTGCGCTTTATAATCAAACCCTTTAATGAGCTTACCCTCTTTATTAAACATAAGGATATCCTCATCTTGAACCACTACAAATCTGTACTTACCGTTATTATCGTAATCGAAAATAGCAAGACCTTCGGTCACTAAATCTTTAAAGTCCAAAGGAAAGGGGTTGACATTGGTTCCGTTTTTATCTAAAACATAAAGTTTATTTTGGGTGGTAAAAGCCATTTGTAATCGTGTATTCCTAAAAATATCAAAGCTAAGAATTTCACCTACTACCCTACTGTCTAAAGAATTAGTCCATAGTGTTTTTCCATTTTTATCGATAAGATGAAGGGTATTCTCGCTATCCTGAATCGCAATATCCTTTTGGCGAGTTCTCCAATTGATAAAAAATTGTGGATCTGTAGCAATGTTATTGTCCAACTTGATACGTCTTGCCTGAATGGCTTCTGTAGAGGTTGTTTCGGCTTTGGCTTTAGCGATTATCCCATTTACAAATGCAAAACTATCCTCTTGCGTCGCCTGCATAATGACAGATTTATAAGCTTTGGTATCCAGATCTTTTAGATTGGGTAGAAAGTCTGTCGTTGCAGAGGTCTCCAATCTATCCATAATTTCATCAAGTTGACCAGCCCAGGTGATGTGTGCGGAAGAACTCATCACGCCAACGGCATTTTGAAAGGAAGACGATTCGCTGAGCACAGACCTGTTATCGATATTCACCAAGAGGTTTTCTAAGATCTCCCGATCCTTTGCAAACAGGAAGTGACTATCATACACTGTAAACGCCGCAAATTTATGATTGGACACCAAGGGGGAGAAATCTGCAAAGACATTTTCTGGTTCAAAACTATAAATAGTCTGATTCCTAAAACTGCTTTCTTCTTCGCTGATGACTTTAAGAGAATCCAGGGCTTGAGTGACATTATTACTAATCATATCGTACACCAAAGCTCCATTTTCCAGCTGAATAGCTCCTACTTCGTTTGTGTTCTCAAAAAGAGGCTTGAAGGTGGATGTAGCTGAATAATTCTGACTCGCTCTATTCTTCTGAAGGGTTTCAAAGCTAGAAAAACTGAGGCTCATAAATCCTATTGCATTGGTGGGCGTCACTTCGTGGAGTCTAAAGGAAGTGGGCGATGTCCCATTAAATAAATGTAATTTTTTGGAATTCTCTTCAGAGAGAATCACCCCAGACCATTTTAAATTCCCACTAGAAACATCCAGATCGACACTTAACCATTTCCCCAAACCCTGTAAAGACTTTGGTGAAAGTTCATCGAATTCATTTTGGTAAAGGTAATCGGCCTCCTCTAGATTTATAAACACCGATGAATTTCCTGTTGCTGCTTTATGGGCTTTATAGAAAATAGCATCGAATTTGAATTGATTATTATGAGCACGAATCACATTTTCGATAATCAGTTTTGACTCTGAAGCGATTCTTACACGGTTAAGAAGAGTTGAATAAAATGTAAACCCCTCTAGATTAAATTCTGAGATAGATTTTCCAGCATATTCGATTTTCTGTTCCTTGGACAACTGAAGCGAATCTAAGTTCAAATATTTATCCTTAATGATTAAAGACGTGGCAAGTTCTCTCTCTCCAATTGGGGTTACCGCCAAAAAGGCTTCTGCATCTTGTTCAAAATACTTAACAAACCTAAAGTTTTCTTGAAGTTCTTTAAATAAAGGCAAAGATTTATTATTCTCGAATAAGTCTGTCGATATAAAATCTTCCAAGGTTTCTGAAAGCGATTCGGACTCCAATACCAAAATGGATTTTGACGGGATAAAATCGATCAACTCACCCTGGGCCGATTCTGCATTAAAATCACAAGAGATTACACACAACGAAAGACAAAACATCAAAAGTGAGAAACGCATAGACATATAAAATTTAATAACGAAATTAAGCTGAAAATTATAATTTTAGTGACTTTCTATAGGTTGGTTTTAAAATTTAGATTCCTTCTGAGTCTGGCAGTAATTTAAAGCTCTGCCTGTGGTATTTGGTAATTCCATACTCTCGGATAGCCTTCCGATGGGCTTTTGTGGGATAGCCTTTGTTTTGAGCCCAACCATACATAGGAAATTCTTTATCGATAGTTTTCATATAGGCATCTCGAGCCGTTTTGGCAAAAATGGAAGCTGCCGCTATGCTCAGAAATTTAGAATCTCCTTTTATAATACATTGATGAGGAATATTTGGGTAGGTATGGAATCTATTTCCATCGACCAGAATCAACTCAGGATCTGGTGTAAGTTGTTGTATAGAGGCATGCATGGCTTTTATGGATGCATTTAAGATATTAATCTCATCTATCGTTTCCATCATAATGTGGGCTATTCCAAAACTTACACTACTCTCTTTCAAAATAACTTCTAAGAACTCACGTTTACTGGAGGACAACAGTTTAGAATCGGTTAGTAGTTCGTTTTTAAAATCCTTGGGGAGAATAACTGCTGCCGCGGTGACTGGACCTGCCAAACAACCTCGACCCGCTTCGTCGGTACCACATTCTAGTTTTTTGGATTGAAAATAAGGTTGGAGCATAATTACATTAAAAAGTCAAAATATGAAAATCCATATCGATTTCTAAAATACATCTAAAGTTAAGTAAAAATGATACTTTTGCTAACATTTTAAAATAGAACATGAAGTCGGTATACCTTTTAATTTTTATTCTATTCTGTTCTTCTTTTTCGTCGGCTCAAGAAAGAAAGCTCACAGGGTCCGAGGTACCGGATGATGAAGGTTTTGAAAGAGGTGACAAAACTACTTCCGTTAAAGACGATCGAGATAAACCAATAATCTCCAAATACAAAATCATCAGCATAAGTAACGACACTACTTATGTGGATACCACATTGAGTATTCGTAAGGATTATGCCTATAATTATTTGCGTAAAGACGATTTCGAATTATTGCCTTTTGCTAATGTTGGCCTCCCTTATAATGAGCTAGGGTATTCCTTCAATCATCTTAATGCCCTACCTAGGTTTGGAGCAAGAGCAAAACATTTCAATTATCTGGAAGTAGAGGATATTCCCTATTACGAGGTCCCCACCCCATTTACCGAATTATACTTTAGAACGGTCTACGAGCAAGGACAAAACATAGATGCGACATTTGCAACCAATCTAAAGCCAAACCTAAATGTTTCTATAGCCTATAAAGGTTTGCGATCTTTAGGAACCTACCAAAGATCTCTGGCTAGTACGGGAAACTTAAGATTAGGACTTAATTATAGAACTACCGATAACCGGTATTTTGTAAGATCGCATTTTGCAACTCAGGATATCTTGAATCAGCAAAGCGGCGGACTTACCGACAGAGCCAATCAACAATTTATCGATGAAATAGAAGAGGTTCAAAACAGAGCAACAGCAGAGGTTAGACTTACCAATGCAGAGACCAAGCTAGATGCTAAACGTTTTTATCTCAATCAATTTTACAATATACGACCAGGAAACGATTCCACCCAGAATGGACAAGTCCGCTTAAACCATATTTTAGATTTTACAGACAAAGAATATCAATTTACTCAAGGGACAGCCAATGCGATTTTTGGAGCAAGCTTTGAAAATTCGAACCTCAACGATGAAGTAGAGTATCAAAACGTTTCCAATACGATGATTTTATCGTACTACCAAAGGTATTTGGGCAGAATAGGCTTTATGGCAAGGCATCAAAATCTTAATTACGGGTATAGAACAATCCTAGTGAACGAAGACCAAACCATTCCTAACCGTTTGAAAACGGATATTGTAAGCCTGGGGGGAACCTACCTAAAAGAGTATAAAGCCTTCAAGCTAGAAGGCCAAGCCGCCTATAATATCACTGGTGATTATGATGGGTATGAAGTTCATGGGAAAGCGAGTATGACGCTCTCCGATTCTTTACAGTTTGCTGCAAAATTAGATATAAGCTCTTCTGCGCCTAACTTCAATTGGATTCTGAACCAAAGCGATTACAAAAATTACAATTGGTACAACCCCGATTTTGATAATGTCAATACGCAACGTTTAGAAGTGAAAGCTGAATCTAAAGTATATGGCCAAGTTAGTGCCTCACTTACTCAAATCGACAATCATGCTTACTTCGGATTTGAAAGAACTGCTGAAGGAGCTGTCACCGATAGTTTGGTAAGACCCTTACAAACTGACCAACAGATTCGCTATTTTAAGATAAAAGCTCAAAAGGATTTCAAATACGGCAATTTAAATCTAGCAAATACCATTATGTATCAAAATGTTTTGGATGGAGAGTCTGTATTTCCAGTCCCTGAAATAGTGACCAGAAACTCATTATTCTATGACAACTACCTCTTCGACAGAGCGCTTTACTTACAAACAGGTTTAACTTTCAATTACTTTTCTAGCTTTATGAGCAAGGCTTACGATCCTATACTTTCAGAATTTGCAATTCAAGATTTTCAAGAACTTGGAGGATTTTACACGGCAGACTTCTTTATAAATGCTAAAATAAGAGAGGCTAGGATTTACTTAAAATTAGAAAACTTTACGACCCTATTTCAAGGAAATAGCAATTTTTCTGCTCCTCGCTACCCTTATCGGGATTTTGCCATCAGGTTTGGACTGGTATGGAATTTCTTTTTATAAACTAAGCTTCGCCTTGATATCCTCTTTTTCTGATTTGGACAACAACTTAAATTCATGTTTCTCCATAAGTGCTGTTAACTGTTCATTTTTATCATGATAGGTATAACAGTGTTTACAATGTAAAATATGAATCCGTACTCTCAGTTTTTCCCAAAACGTAGCTTCAGTATATTGCTTTTTATCGCTAAATTCTGCAACTTTTAGACAAGAGGCAGGTATTTTTTGTTCTAACATATCTTTCATTATTATGTTTTAAACCAAGAGTTATCTAAACACGAAGCAAGCGCGGCTCTTGCTCTGTGAATAATCACCCATAAATTAGACGACGTAATCCCCATATCCTTACAGATGACATCATTATCATAATCCTGCATCGTTTTCATCTTAAAAATTTCAGCATGCTTGGGATTAATATGTTCTAGACAGCTTAAAATAGCTTCTCCTAATTCTTTATTTTCCATCTGGTTTTCTGCTGAATCTGAACTGGACACCTGCTCCTCAAGCCAAGACCCGTCTTGGTCCTGACTCGAGTAATCTATTTTGACTTCAGATTTGCCTTTATTGGAATTAATTTTACGATAATAATCCACGATTTTCCTGTTCAAAATAGAAGACAACCAAGTTTTTTCTGTAGATCTACCTTCAAAGTTAGCTTTGGATTTTAATCCTGCAAGGAAAGTTTCAGACACAATGTCTTTAGCGGTTTCCCTATCATTTACTTTAGACATCGTATAGTAGAAAAAGTAATCCCCATACTTTTCTACCCAAAGCTCGGGCTGTAAATCCAACTTGCTCATTTACTTTTTATTTAATTTCAAATGTATCGAAAAATAAGTCAGATATCTTTATCAAAATTTACCTTATGCCAAATTAAATTTATAATGTTGTATGAATAAATTGAATTTTTTTTTGATTCGTTGAAATTAAAAATAATTAGCATAGCCTTAGTTACGGTAATTGTTTTTGATAAAAAGCAAGCGAAAAAAGCCTGTGCCGAATTCGTATCGGTAAAACGATTTATTGCGGCATTATAGGTTTAAATTGGTATTGTTTTACGATTTTCGCAAAAAAACGATTTTAAAAACTATGAGTGGGTCTAAACTTTTAATTATTGGATTTGTATGGCCTGAGCCAAATTCTTCGGCCGCTGGAGGAAGAATGATGCAACTCATAGAATTGTTTTTGAAACGAAAGTTTGATATCGTTTACGCCTCTCCAGCTAATTTTTCAGAACATGCCGAAGATTTAGAAGCGCTGGGAATTCGGCAAGAAAAAATAGAGGTCAATACCTCGGTATTTGATGAGTTTCTCAATGAAGAGCAGCCTACCCATGTGCTTTTTGATCGGTTTATGATGGAAGAGCAATTTGGCTGGAGAGTGGCCGAACACTGCCCCGAAGCAGTTCGGATTTTAGACACCGAGGATCTTCATTTTTTAAGAAAAGGCAGACAACAAGCCTACAAAGAAAAGAAATCCTTCAAAAAAGAGTTTCTATATTCTGATATGGCTAAGCGAGAAATCGCTTCGATTTTAAGATCGGACATGAGTTTGATCATCTCAAAAGCAGAGATTGAGCTGTTGGTCGATCAGTTTAAGGTAAGTCGGCGTTTACTTCTTTATATGCCATTTTTACTCAAGCCTATCAAAGATGAGCACATCCGTGAGTTACCAAACTTTGAAGATCGCCAGAACTTTATCAGTATAGGTAATTTCTTACATGCCCCCAATTGGGACAAAACCCTCTTTTTAAAAGAAGAGATCTGGCCACTTATTAAAGCGGCTATCCCAGAAGCAGAGGTTCATGTGTATGGCGCCTACACGTCTCAAAAGGTGGAGCAACTTCATAACCCAAAACAAGGGTTTTTAATAAAAGGCAGAGCTCCAAATGCTATTGAATGTATTAAAAATGCTAGAGTTCTTTTGGGTCCTGTCCGATTTGGTGCTGGGCTTAAGGGTAAATTCATAGACAGTATGAAGGCCGGCACTCCTTCTATTACCACCACTATTGGCGCAGAAGGACTTTGTGGTGATTTACCTTGGTGTGGAGAAATTGCCAATTCGGCTGAGGAAATAGCAAGGCAAGCCATCAACTTATACACTATGCCCAAACGTTGGAAAATAGCGCAACGCAATGGTTTCCAGATTATCAACAACCGCTTTCAGTACAAAGTGCACTCTGCCAATTTCTTTAAACGTTTAACAAAACTCAACTCCAATTTAGAGGGACATCGACAACAAAATTTTATTGGGCAAATCTTGATGCATCACACTACTCAAAGTACAAAATACATGTCGTTGTGGATAGAATCCAAAAACAAAATCTCTTCAAAAGAAAGCATTTAATTACATTTACCTTATGAATCGGTGGTTAACCTTTATTCTTATACTTGGCCTTTTATCTTGTAAAGATTTCAATTTCAAAAAGCAATCAGCGGATGAAATCTTGGAACAAGAACTCAATTCTATCAATTGGAAAGAAGTTGATTTTTACCCAACCTTCCAAACCTGTGGAATAGTCACTTCAAAAGCAGAGAGTAAAACTTGCTTTGAAGATGAAATCAAAAACAGGATCAGTTCACGGTTAAGTCAACAGAAAATCTCAAGTTCCAACAAGGAACGGGACACGATTCTGGTAGATTTATTTATCAATGCCAAAGGAAAAATCTCTATTCAACAGGTCGTCATTCCTGATCAAGTGATATTAAAAAACCCGCAGATCAATTCTTGGCTTGAAGAAGCTATCTTTCAACTCCCTGAAACCTACCCAGCACAAAAAAGAAGTGTTCCCGTTGCTTTGCACATACAAATCCCTATCATTTTACAATAATAACTTCGAAAACCGAAGGTCTCTCCATTCAAGACTTCCAGAGAAACTCAACATCGAAAATAAAAGCTATAAAAAAGTGTAGACAAGGCTACGATCCCGCTGATCTGAATAATGGTATAGACTAGTATCTTCCGCTATTATCCAATTCAGTGGAGAGAAATATCCTCCTATTCCCAGTAAAATAATAAGCTGTGAAGAATTATAAACCAGTTGCCAATGTGAGTTTGGAACCTCTTGGATAAATTTATGAATTACGATAAAACTTAGACTTACTATCAAAAATTTGATAGCTAGCGTTTAGAATTGCTTAGTTTTGTAAGGGGTTATATCACATTCCGAAATAACGAATAAATAAGAGATTGGCGACAGAAAGAATTATTTTAGGCATAGATCCAGGCACCACTATCATGGGATTTGGTGTCATCGAGATTGTCAATAACAAGATGAAGTTTATTCAACTCAATGAACTTATGCTTAAAAAGTACGATGACCCTTACACTAAACTCAAACTGATTTTTGATCGGACCATCGATCTTATCGATACCTTCCATCCCGATGAAATTGCTATTGAAGCCCCTTTTTTTGGTAAAAATGTCCAATCCATGTTGAAACTTGGACGTGCGCAAGGAGTCGCTATGGCGGCAGGCTTATCAAGGCAAGTCCCCATTACTGAATATCTGCCCAAGAAAATTAAAATGGCCATTACAGGAAACGGAAACGCCAGTAAAGAACAGGTCGCTAAAATGCTACAGCAAATGCTAAAGATCAAAGAGCTTCCCAAAAATTTGGACTCTACCGATGGACTTGCAGCAGCCGTATGTCATTTTTATAATAGCAATAAACCTGACCTAGGAAAATCTTATACCGGTTGGGATGCCTTTATCAAACAAAACGAAAAGCGGGTCAAAAAGTAAGGCTTAGCTTACTCTACAATATTCATTTTCTTAAGTAAAAACGAAGCATTCATATTTTGACATATCCCCTTTTTGAGGGTGTAATCAAAATTGAGCTCATCGTTGACGATTTCAGCATCAAAATAATAATTCTGAACCTGTGGTAATTCATCAGCAACCTCACAAAGGCTAAGATCATGAGTTGCAATAATCCCAATAGCATTGGCTTTGACCAAGCGCTCGACAAATTTCCTGGAGCCAATGGCTTTATCTGTAGAGTTGGTGCCTTTTAAGATTTCATCTAAAACAATAAAATACTTATCGGTTTGAATTTCATCTACAATATATTTGAGTCGAGTTAATTCAGCAAAGAAATAAGAAGCTTCATCGGCGAGGGAATCTACGGTTCTCATACTGGTGATCAATTTTGTAGGAACATACTCACAGTACTTTGCACAGACGGGCAAGCCTACGTTGGACATAACGATTTGTGTAGAAACTGTTCTCAAGAAGGTACTTTTCCCAGCCATGTTGGCTCCCGTAATGATAAAAAACTGATTGTCTTTAATTTCAAAATCATTGCGCACCGCGTCTTTAGGATCTATTAAAGGATGAACAGCACCTTCAGTTTTGGTAAAGCATCCTGAATCCTTTATAATAGGGAAAACATAATCTGGGTGGTTGAACTGGAAATTGGCCAAACTGTTATAGGCATCGATCTCGGCGATCACTTTAAACCAACTGTCAACCTGAGTAGCATTTTGGGCAATCCAGTTTTCAATCTTAAGAGATTGCGTAAGATCACGAAGCATAAAACCATTTAAAACGATACCGAGTAAGATATTATTCCTTTGATCTAGACCATCGATATGTTTTGAAAGTACTTTCAAAATCTGACTCGCTTTAGCTGAATCTGAATGGATTTTTGATTGAAAGGATTGAAGTAAACTCGAATTAAATTCAGCATCTTCGATGAATTTTAATAATTTAAAATACTGCTGAAAGGTGCTCTGCGCCTGACTCACATGACTAGACAATTCATTGATGCGTTTCAAGAAGAAACCCGTAATTCCTAAACCGATCAAAAACCAAAGCAAAAGTTGAGCACCGCTGAGGACATTGAAAAAATAACCTAGTATTGCGGCCAAGGATAGCACTGAAAATACCTTTGGTAACCAAGTCATCACCTTAGGAACAAAACGCTGGTAAGCGGTAATCCATCTCACGATGCTGTTTGCCTTGGTTTCCGTATCCACCAAAATCGCATCGGCGGTAAAGTGCTGTCTCAACTCCACTTTTTCGGCTAACTCTTTAATAGAAGCTTGTTTGAGCTCGATATCATTTATAGAGTTTGAGGTCAATTTGGAGGCTAAATTTTCTTCCCCCTCTTTTAACGCTGTTCTATTGAGATATTGAAAAAAGGAATGTTTCCCGAAAATATCGATATCCTGGCTAAAGGCGTGCGTTGGATTTTTATAGACTTCTCCCGTGGGCAAGTCAGAAAACTCAAGACCTAACACCTTAAGTTCAGTTTCGTTAAGTCGAAGCAACGCTTTCAACTTTGCTTTTTTATACTGGATTTTAGAGTGCCTGGTGACTAAAATCAAAAACAGTACAATTCCAAGTATCACAGAGCCAATAACAACTCTTGTCGAGGACCAAAAAAAGTACATCGCAAAGGCTATCGCTAGAAATACGGCTAAACGCAGCATACTGGACCACAGCAATTGAGTTTTTACCGCTTTTAAATCAGTGGTATATCGAGAAATAAATTCAGAATAGATAGATCCTGGTGTAGGCATAAGTATAAAATTGAATTACAAAAATAGAGTTATTGAACTATTTGCCGCTATGAAATGATGATGTTTATCTTCCAAGCTTTTAGATCAATCCTTCTCGTTTAAATTTTGGAAGTTTACTCACCACTAACTCATAACTATGATTGATTAGGTGTTTGATGAATTTTGGAGAAAGTTGCGAGCCATCTACGACAACGGTGTTCCAATGCTTTTTGTTCATGTGATAGCCTGAAAAAACCTCATCAGGATATTTTTCTCTTTACTCTACAGCCTTTTCTGGGTCGCATTTGAGATTAAGGCTATGGTCGCCAGCTTCCCACTTCTTTAAAGAGGTGATGGCAAATAATTTCCCTTTTACTTTAAAAACTAGTGTGTCCTTGTCGAAAGGAAAGTCTTCAGTTGCCTCTGGTTTACTAAGGCAGTAATCTCGGAGTTCTTCGATATTCATAAGCCTTGATTTAAAGGTAGACCTACCTCAATTATCTATTTAAGATTGAGCATAAATAATTCTGACGCAATCCCGTCCGATAGGAATTTTCCTTCCCCCGTCACCTGAAGCAAGTCGTCTTTAAGCACTAGTAAACCATGCTGCTGAAAATCTTGCAAGTGTTCTGTTAGATAGGCTGCATAAACCAAACCAAATTCTTTTTCTACATATTTCATATCCACGCCCCATTTGGTCCGTAATCGTGTCATAACATATTCGTTATAGCGATCTGTAGTGCTCAAGACTTCCTGTTCGTAAGGCAGTTCATCTGCTTCTATAGCCTTGATGTATTTTGGATTGTTACTGATATTCCAACTTCTGGTGGTATGGACAAAACTATGTGCCGAAGGTCCAATGCCGAGATAAAACTTGCCTGTCCAATAGGCCGTATTATTTTGAGAGAAATACCCAGGTTTCCCAAAGTTGGAGAATTCATAATTCTCAAAGCCATTTGCCATCATGGTTTCCACCAAAATATCAAAATGCAATTTGGCCAGATCGTCGTCTACTGGTGGGATAATTTCTTTATCAATAAACGTCTTGAGGGGAGTGTTGGGCTCGACCGTTAACGCATAACTAGAAATATGGGATACTTCGAGTTCTATAGTCTTCGCTAGATTGGCTTTCCAACGCTCCACATCCATATCGGGAATACCATAAATCAAGTCGATAGAGATATTATCAAAAAACCGTTTAGCAAGCAAAATAGAAGATTCCGCTTCTTCAGCAGTGTGAGCTCTGTTCATCAATTTTAAATCCACTTCAAAAAAGGACTGCACTCCAATACTCAACCTATTAACTTTGGTGTTGTACAACATCTTTAGGTACTCTAGATCTAAATCGTCTGGATTAGCTTCCAGCGTAATTTCAGGCTGGTCGACAACCTCATAATGGCCATAAATAGTTTCAAAAATAAGATCTAAATCCTCTTGTGATAATAAGCTAGGCGTCCCTCCTCCAAAATAAATATTTTCTACTGCTGCTGGGAGTTCGGTTTTCCGCAAGATGAGTTCTTTGCATATCGCCTTCACCAGCTTAGACTTGTGCTTTAAGGTGGTCGAGAAGTGAAAATCACAGTAATGACAAGCTTGTTTGCAAAAGGGAATATGGATATAAAGTGAACTCATTTTAATAGTTTTTACAAAAATACGGGATTAGTGGAGCTAATTCTTTAGTTTTAAGTTCAATTTTACAGAATTTCACGATGAGTATACTTTTAATCAGTTTAGGATTTATCTGTTGTCTAGTTGGCTTAGTAGGCAGCGTCCTTCCTGTCGTTCCCGGATTAATCATAAGCTGGTTGGGGATTTTATTGTTATTCTGGGTCCCCGAAGTAGAAGTGAGTTCCAGTCTGCTTTGGATCACATTGGCAGTGACGTTGCTCATTTTAATCCTAGACTACATCATTCCTATTCTAGGAACAAAAAAACTAGGAGGTAGTAAATTTGGGATGTATGGTGCAGGGGTTGGACTTGTGGTAGGCTTCATTGCTCCTATTCCTTTAGGAATTCTCATCGGTCCCTTTGTTGGAGCTTATTTAGGTGAAGTGGTTTTTGCCAAAAAGGCGAGTCGACCCGCTTTAAAAGCGGCACTAGGATCTTTTCTAGGCTTTTTAACGTCTACGGTTTTGGAGCTAATGGCGAGTTTATCGTTTTTTGTGATTTTTATGTACAAACTCATTCAGTATAGAGCTGTTTTATTCTGAATTTGATCTAAGTTCGCTTAACGCCAAGAAGCCTGTTGCCTTATGCTTATTAGTATCATCATACCTAGCCTTAACGAAGAAACACATATAGCGAAAACCCTAAGGCATACCTTGAAATTAAAGGGGAATTTTGAAATCCTTGTGGTCGATGGGGGAAGCAATGATCGAACTTTAGAAATCGTTAAAGACTTTTCTGAGGTAAAGCGTTTATGCTCTCCAAAAGGTCGTGCCTTACAAATGAATCTAGGAGCTAGACACGCACAAGGAGAAATATTGGTATTTCTTCATGCGGATACCTTTCTCCCCAAGGAGGCCTATGCCTCTATCTATCAGCTTTGTAAAGCTAAGAATACGGTGGGTGGCAGTTTCCGACTAGTGGTGGACGACCCAAATCCTATTTTCAAAATATACACGTGGTTCAGTCAATGGAACCTTGAGTTTTTCACTTATGGTGACCATGCCCTATTTATTAAGAAACGAGTTTTTGAAACCGTCACTGGTTTTAAACCTATTCCCTTTATGGAAGATGTCGAAATTCAACATCGGCTACGGCGTGAAGGCCGATTTAAAAAATCTAAGCTAGCCGTGGTCACTTCCGGCCGACGCTTTCGAAACAATGGGCTCATTTTTCAAATTACTGTAGACTTTCTTTTGGTGATGCTTTTTAAGCTAGGAATTGCACCAAAACGCTTAAAAAAATACTATCCAGATAACATCTCGTTCAAAAATAGAAATAAAAAATAGACTATTTCTATTTCAGAAACAGGCCTAAAACCCAAGTATAGATAAGATTATGTACATATATTTTTAAATTTTATTTACTCATTTTAACAAAATACTAAGTATCATATGGCAACATGTTTTAGCATAATGCCGTTATTTACGCCAAATTAAATTAAAATTATGATAAAAAAAAGAACATTATTTTTGGCCGTAAGCCTATCTGTAATTCTTGCTAGCTGTGTATCCAAAAAGAAATATACAGAACTAGAGGGTAATTTGAATGAGACGGAATCTGAGCTCGTACAAACGCGTTTAGAAAAAGAAGATCTGGAAAGTCAAATGGAGCAGATTGAAATGCGTGTGGAGGGTTACAATAACAAAATAGCCTCTTTAAGTACGGAGAAAGAAGGTATGATGGTACAAGTGCCGAACGAAAACTTAGTCCTATCTGAAAACAACAAAGCTGCAATGCGAAAAACTTTAAAAAGTGTTCCTGCTGCTAAACTCGAAGGTGCTAAGTCTTTAAAAGATTCGTTGAACATCGCTATTGCTCATAACATTTCTAAAAATATGGGAGAGTCTGGGAGTGACCTCAATATTTCTATTGAAGAAACTATGGTGAAAATCAATATTGACGACAACCTGCTTTTTGGTGACAGTAGCTTTAGAGTGGGGAGTGATGCAGACGAAATCCTATCCAGAATTGCAAAGGTTTTAAATTCTGAACCTTCCCTAGAAGTTTTGGTAGAAGGACACACCGACAGTAGAACTATAAAAAAAGATAGTTATATTATAGATAACTGGGATCTTAGCGCTAGAAGAAGTGCTGCGATTGTAAGACGACTTGAAAATAAATTTGGAGTTGCTTCTGATCAGTTGATTGTTGCTGGGCGTTCTAGTTATGATCCTTTAGTACCTAACGATACTAAAGACAATATGGCAAAAAACAGAAGAACACAAATCGTGATTATGCCAAACCTAGATAAATTTTTTGCTATGCTAGGGGATGACTAATCTCGAGTAAGCTAAGTGTCTAGTCCGAAATAAGGGATACTGATTACTAAAGAATGAGTCCACATTGAAAAAACTTACTTATGGAAAAATAAATAAATTTACCGTCAGTTCTGCTTTGCTTCTCGATACATTTTCTTATCTCACTATCGCTCGTAAAAAAACACTCGAAGTGACAAAATTTTTATTAAAATCCTTTTTCGGTGTCGACCCAAGAATTAGATTTATAACAAAAAGCTTAACGATGCTAGCATCGTTAAGCTTTTTTGGTTTGTATTGTTTTGAGTTTGTTTTGTTTGTGTAATTCTATAGGTGTTAGCAGATGGTTCGATAAATGTGGTCTAAAATTAGTAAAGGGCCGACTCTTCTAATTCTCCCTTACTTGCAAATCTCAGACCAGTTAACAAGATATATAGGACTAGCACTATCGGCGAGACAAGATCTAGAAGTGATCACAGGTAAAAATTTTAGAGAGGTGATTGGAAGATTGATTTAAATTGATTAAATTTAAATGCATTTTATAGCTATTTAGCGATGTAAAATACAGACCAGCTCAGTCAGTACACTCTATACACATTAGACCAATATTAAAGTTGAAAATTTATTAACTTTAAAAGGTATCAAAGAATAATTCATCAATGTCTGAAAATAGTAAACCACCAAAAAAGAGGATAGAATATCGCGGTAAGATTCTCCGTGTTTCTAGAACAGGAGGGGTTTCTGCTACTAAAACACTGTCAAAGGAGGGCTATGGAGCTACTATAAATACCAATCATGGTGTTAGGCTTCATAAAAGACTATTTAAAGGGGCTAGAATGGGGTTTCAACGTGGAAATTTTCAATTTATAGGTCGATATAAAAGTGGTCCTTTCAACTTTAATATTTCAAAAGGGGGTGTGAGTACGTCCATAAAAAACAAAAGAGGCTCTTATAATTTATTTAAACCCAATTACTCGAGTTTTAAATTAGGAGGTGTACAGCTAAGAGGTAAAAATGCAGCTACGCTTCAATTACTCTTTTTAGCAGTGAGTCTTTTTATAAATATTATTAAGGTTTTATGGCATATTTCAATAGCTGTAGTATGGTTTATATTTTTAGCTATAAAATGGTTTGTAGATTTTTTAATTGGATTTTACAGAGGATCTACTTCTAATACCTAATTATATTTATAACGCCGAATGAATAAATTGAATTATACTACGACGTTGCTTAGCACATGTTTTTGGATGGATTGAAGAAAAACATATAAGCATACTTGAATTCAACCAAGCCGAATTTTAAATTTTTATGTTTATTTTTCTTTCTCTAAACGTAACAAAATTAAAATTTGGCACACTTTGTAAATAGACAAAAACCTCTGTAAAAGCCTATAATAGCTATGTTTTATATAAATTGTTAGCCCTTGTTGTTTTCGCGCTTTTTAAATT